>NZ_CP116304.1:137500-477500 GCF_028010285.1 Pseudomonas sp. Q1-7 | reverse complement strand
CCGAAATGCTCGACGATGCCGCCG
Source organism: Pseudomonas sp. Q1-7 (assembly GCF_028010285.1). Lineage (NCBI taxonomy): Bacteria > Pseudomonadati > Pseudomonadota > Gammaproteobacteria > Pseudomonadales > Pseudomonadaceae > Pseudomonas > Pseudomonas sp. Q1-7. The sequence continues at coordinate 477,476 of NZ_CP116304.1, read as the reverse complement.
CCAGTGGCGCCCAACGGGCCGAAACCGTGGGCGTCGTCCACCATCACCCAGGCACCACGCGCCTTCGCCGCGGCGCAGAGGGCCGGCAGGTCCGCCAGGTCGCCGTCCATGCTGAAGACGCCATCGGTGACCACCAGCGTATTGCCCTCGGCCTTCTCCAGGCGGCTGGCGAGGCTGTCGACGTCGTTGTGCAGGTAGCGCGAGAAGCGCGCCCCGGAGAGCAGGCCGGCGTCCAGCAGGGACGCGTGGTTGAGGCGATCCTCCAACACGGTGTCGCCCTTGCCCAGCAGCGCGGTGACCGCGCCCAGGTTGGCCATGTAGCCGGTGGAGAACAGCAACGCGCGGGGCCGGCCGGTGAATTCGGCCAGGGCCAGCTCCAGGTCATGGTGCGGGCCGCTGTGGCCGATCACCAGGTGCGAGGCGCCACCACCGGAGCCCCACGTCTGCGCGCCATCGCGCAGCGCACGGACCACCTCGGGATGGTTGGCCAGGCCCAGGTAGTCGTTGGAACAGAAGGCCAGCATGGGCCGGCCGTCCACCACCACCACGGGGCCCTGCGGGCTTTCCAGCAGCGGGCGCTGGCGATGGAGGTTGTCCGCATGGCGGGCGGCGAGGCGGGAGGCGAGATCGAAGGACATCGGAATGGATCACCGGTAGCTGGTGGATAACCGCAAACGGGTTATCCACCCTACGAAGAGGTCGGGTTCTGCGTAGGGTGGATGGCGCGTTCTCCATCCACCAGACGGGACGTCAGGCGGAAGCGGCGTTGTAGAACAGTTGCGAGTCGCGCTGCTCCACCAGGGCCTGTTCGATGGCGGCCTGGTGCACTTCGTCGGCGTGCTCTTCGCGCTCTTCGGGCTTGATGCCGAGGCGGGCGAACAGCTGCATGTCCTTCTCCGCCTGCGGGTTCTTGGTGGTCAGCAGCTTCTCGCCGTAGAAGATCGAGTTGGCGCCCGCCATGAAGGCCAGGGCCTGCATCTGCTCGTTCATCTGCTCGCGACCGGCGGACAGGCGCACATGGGACTTCGGCATCATGATCCGCGCCACGGCCAGGGTGCGGATGAAGTCGAACGGATCGACGTCCTTCTCCTCGGCCAGCGGAGTGCCCTTCACTTTGACCAGCATGTTGATCGGCACCGACTCCGGATGCTCCGGCAGATTGGCCAGCTGGATCAGCAGGCCGGCGCGGTCGTCCACCGACTCACCCATGCCGAGGATGCCGCCGGAGCAGATCTTCATCCCCGCCTCGCGCACGTAGGCCAGGGTCTGCAGGCGCTCGCTGTAGGTGCGGGTGGTGATGATGTTGCCGTAGAACTCCGGCGAGGTATCGAGGTTGTGGTTGTAGTAGTCCAGGCCGGCTTCGGCCAGGGCCAGGGTCTGCTCCTGGGTCAGCTTGCCCAGGGTCATGCAGGTTTCCAGGCCGAGCTTCTTCACGCCCTTCACCATTTCCAGCACGTAGGGCATGTCCTTGGCGGACGGGTGCTTCCAGGCGGCGCCCATGCAGAAGCGGGTGGAGCCGATGGCCTTGGCTTCGGCAGCGGCCTCCAGGACCTTCTGCACTTCCATGAGCTTTTCCTTGTCCAGGCCGGTGTTGTAGTGGCCGGACTGCGGGCAGTACTTGCAGTCTTCCGGGCAGGCGCCGGTCTTGATCGACAGCAGGGTGGAAACCTGCACCCGGTTCGGGTCGAAGTGCGCACGATGAACGGTCTGGGCCTGGAACAGCAGGTCGTTGAACGGCTGCTCGAAGAGGGCCTTCACCTCGGCGAGGGACCAGTCATGACGGGTAGCGAGGGATGCGGTTGCACTCATGGAGGTTTCCTTCGACGCTTGGACGGCGCCTCTTGTCAGGGATACCCGGACGGGGAATCCGGGAATTCAGGCTTAGGGCATCATATGTGGAGCTGTGACGCTGTCAACCATGATTGCGACACAGGTCGACATCTGATCAATTAATCGTCAACCAACACACTGAACCAGAAACGCCGGCGAAACTCCAATCCAGGCAGCCTCACCGTTCAAGGAGCACCATTTCGCAATGCGTACAGAAGGATTTTTCGAGTGGCTCGGGCGGATCATCGGCACCGCCATCCGCTTCGTCGTCGACCTGCTCTCCGGCCTGTTGGGCGGGATCGGCCAGGCCATCGACGACTTTCTCAACGGCCTGGCACGGGCGATCGGCATGGACCTTTCCCTCATCAGCCTGATCCTGCTGGTGATCGGGCTGCTCCTGCTTTACAGCGGCATCCGCGCGCTCCTCCGCAAATCCCTCATCGGCGGCCTGGTGCTGACCTTCCTCGGCCTGGTGGTGATGAGCTGGCTGATCGTCTGAACCATGTCCCAGGGAGGGGATCATGCTCACGCTGTTCGCCCGGTTGCGGCCGGCCTGGCTTCGCCAGACACCACGCTGCCTGCTCTGCCACGGCGAGGGTGGCGACCTGCCCATCTGCGCCGACTGCGAGACCGAGCTGCCCTGGCTGGCCGGTCATTGCGTCAACTGCGCGCTGCCCTTGCCGACCAGCGGCCTGCCCTGCGGCGACTGCCTGAAACGGCCGCCACCCTTCGAACGGGTGGAGGCTCCCTGGCGCTATGGATTCCCGGTGGACAGCCTGATCACCCGCTTCAAGCACCAGGCGCGTTGGCCCCTCGGCCGGCTGCTGGGCGAACTGCTGGCCCAGCATCTCGAACAGGCCTTCAACGACGGCCTGCCGCGCCCGGACGTCTTGCTGCCGGTGCCGCTGGCGGCAAGGCGCCTGCGCCAGCGGGGGTTCAACCAGGCACAGATGCTCGCCCGCTGGCTGGGCGACACGCTGGGGATTCCCGTGCAGGCCGACTGGCTGCGGCGCGTGGAAGACGGCCCGCCCCAGCAACACCTGGATGCCGCCGCCCGCCGCCGCAACCTGCGCCGGGCCTTCGCCCTGGACGCCGGCGTCAACGTCCGCGGCCTTCACCTGGCCGTAGTCGACGACGTGCTGACCACCGGCACCACCGCGCACGTCCTCGCCCGCGCATTGAAGCGTGCGGGCGCAGCGCGGGTGGATGTCTACTGCCTGGCGCGCACGCCCAAGCCGGGCGACACCTGAAGGCTTGACGTTGGAAAGCAGCGAGCGCAGCCTGCGCGCCAGCCCTCTCGACAAGCGCCCGCCCATGAGCCTGACCAGCGCCCTCACCCAGCAACTCACCCGTCGCCCACAGCGCCTGGCGCTGCTGGAGCAGATCGCCGTGCAGGGCTCCATCACCCGCGCCGCCAAGGCCGCGGGCCTGAGCTACAAGGCCGCCTGGGATGCCATCGATGAGCTGAACAACCTGGCCGAGCGCCCCCTGGTGGAGCGCATGGTGGGCGGCAAGGGTGGCGGCGGTGCGCGACTGTCTGCCGAGGGCGAACGCCTGCTGGCCCTCTACAAACGCCTGGAAAGCCTGCAGGCGCGCCTGCTGGAAAGCGCCGAGAGCGAGCAGGACCTGGAGCTGCTGGGCCGCCTGATGCTGCGCACCAGCGCGCGCAACCAGTTGAGCGGGCGGGTGCTCGCCATCGAGTCCAGGGGCCGCAACGACGTGGTCACGATCGAACTGGCCGGCGGTATGCCGCTGCTGGCGCAGATCACCCACGACAGCACCGAGAAGCTGGAACTGGCGGCCGGACGCTCGGTCGTGGCACTGATCAAGGCCGGCTGGCTGCGCCTGCAGCCACTTTCCGCGCCGGCGGACGAAACGCTCAACCAGCTGCAGGGCCGCATCGTGGAAATCCTCGGTGCCGAGGACGGCCCCAGCGAAGTGCGCATCGCCCTCCCCCACGGCCAGACCCTCTGCGCCCTGGTCGAGCCCGAGCGCCTGGCACAGCTCGGCCTCGCCAGCGGCGACCCGGTGCGGGCACAGTTCGCGCCGGGGCAGGTGCTGCTCGGTACAGCGCTCTGAACGACGCCACCGGTCGAGCGAGCGGTCAATGAGCCCCGGAAGCCATTCACGACGCAGCGATTCCGCCGCGCAGCCGGCCATTGGGGATAGACTGGGCGCCTGACTGCCGGAGCGCCCCATGTCCCACCCTTTCGATGACCTTACCCCCGACCTGGTACTGGATGCCGTGGAAAGCCTCGGCTTCCTCAGCGACGCACGCATCCTCGCGTTGAACAGCTACGAGAACCGCGTCTACCAGGTGGGCATCGAGGACGGCGAACCGCTGATCGCCAAGTTCTACCGGCCGGACCGCTGGCGCGACGCGGCGATCCGCGAAGAACATGCCTTCACCGCCGAGCTGGCGGAGTGCGAGGTGCCGGTGGTGGCTCCCCTGGCACGGGATGGCGAAAGCCTGTTCGAACATGGGAGCTTCCGCTTCGCCCTCTTTCCGCGGCGGGGCGGCCGTGCGCCGGAGCCGGGCAACCTCGACCAGCTCTACCGCCTTGGCCAGTTGCTCGGCCGTCTCCACGCCGTGGGCGCCAGTCGCCCCTTCGAACAGCGCGAAACCCTGACGGTGGACAACTTTGGCCACCAGTCCCTGGCCACCCTGCTGGAGGGTGGTTTCATTCCCCGCAGCCTGCTGCCCGCCTATGAATCGGTGGCCCGCGATTTGCTCAAGCGCCTGGACGCCCTGTTCGCCAGCGTGCCTTACCAGCCGATCCGCCTGCATGGCGACTGCCATCCGGGCAACCTGTTGTGCCGCGACGAGGTTTTCCATGTGGTGGACCTGGACGATTGCCGCATGGGCCCAGCCGTACAGGACCTGTGGATGATGCTGGCCGGCACGCGCCATGAGCGCCTCGCCCAGCTTGCCGAGCTGGTGGACGGCTACCAGGAATTCCACGACTTCGTCCCGCGCGAGCTGCCACTGGTCGAAGGCCTGCGCGCCCTGCGCCTGATGCACCACAGCGCCTGGATCGCCCGCCGCTGGGACGACCCGGCCTTCCCCATGCACTTCTCCTGGTTCGGCAGCGAGCGCTACTGGGGGGATCAGATCCTCACCCTGCGGGAACAGCTGGCGGCGCTGGACGAGGAGCCGCTGAAGCTGTTCTGAATCCGATCCGGTGGGCGAATTCATTGGCGATTGAAATCGCCCACACAAGGCAAGCCACACCCTGTCGTAAAGAAGCCCTTACGCCTTTCGCTTGCGCAGCCCCTTGGAAGAACCTGAGTGCACAGACAAGTCTGCGCGGCGCCCACTAGAATGTCCGACCACTCGTTAGCTGCCTAAGCAAGGACACTCCATGGCCACCGCCGACCCGCGCCGCGGGTACATCCTCGGGCTCTCCGCCTACATCATCTGGGGACTCTTTCCGCTCTACTTCAAAGCCATCCAGAGCGTGCCGGCGCTGGAGATCATCGTCCACCGTGCGCTGTGGTCCGCGCTGTTCGGCGCCACGCTGCTGCTGGTGTGGAAGCACCCCGGCTGGCTCCGCGAACTGCGGGAAAACCCCAAGCGCTTCGGCGTGCTCGCCGCCAGCGGCCTGCTGATCGCCGGCAACTGGCTGGTGTACGTCTGGGCGGTGAACAACGGACGGATGCTGGAAGCCAGCCTGGGCTACTACATCAACCCGCTGGTGAACGTGCTACTGGGGATGCTGCTCCTCGGCGAGCGCCTGCGCCGCCTGCAGTGGATCGCCGTGCTGCTGGCGGCCGTCGGCGTGGCCCAGCAGATCTGGCAGGTGGGCACGCTGCCCTGGGTGTCCCTGACCCTGGCGCTGACCTTCGGCTTCTATGGATTGATCCGCAAGCAGGCCCCGGTGGCAGCGCTACCCGGCCTGGTGGTGGAAACCTGGCTGCTGTTGCCCCTGGCCATCGGCTGGCTGCTGCTGCACCCCGCCGCCCTGTCGGCCCAGGGCGATTTCTGGGGCAGTTCCGAGTCCCTCTGGCTGATCGCCGCCGGCCCCATCACCCTGGTACCGCTGGTGTGCTTCAACGCCGCCGCACGCCACCTGCCCTACACCACCCTGGGCTTCCTCCAGTACCTGGCGCCGACCCTGGTGATGCTGCAGGCGATCTTCCTGTTCGACGAACACTTCGACCCGAGCAAGCTGCTGGCCTTCTGCTTCATCTGGGCAGGTCTGGCCGTCTACAGCGTCGACGTCTGGCTCACCCTGCGACGCCGGGCCTGAATCCCGCCCACGGTGGAACGTCGCCTCGCGGAGTTCCACCGTGGCGCTTCACTTCTCCTGGTGCAGGTTCAGCTCCACCATCAACTCGTCCGCCAGGCTTTCAAGCTTCGCCTGCAAGGTGTCCAGTGACAGCGTCAGCGGCACCGCCAGCAGCGCTTCGGCGTGGAACAGCGGCTCGCTGCTCATCGGCGCCGGCATCACTTCGGTCACCAGGCTTTCCAGGTTGACCCCCAGTTCCGCCAGCAACCGGGTGATGTCACGGACGATGCCCGGGCGGTCGTTACCCACCAGATCCAGCCGGATCGGTTTCCACGTGCAGGACGGCTCGATGCCACTCTGTGCCAGCATCACGCGGATGCCGTGGGCGCTCAGCCCCTGCAGCGCTTCCACCAGTTCGTCGTGGCCTTCGGCGGCAACCGCGACCCGCAATATCCCGGCGAACTGCCCCGCCATGCGCGACATGCGGCTTTCCAGCCAGTTGCCGCCATGGGCGGCGATGCATTGCGCGACGCGTTCCACCAGACCGGGCTGGTCCGCCGCGATGACCGTCAATACCAGATGATCCACGCTCGACTCCTCATGTGGGCAAAGGGCGCCGCCTCAGGCGAGGCTCAGCCAATAGGTGTAGAACACGTCGTCCCGCTTGTAGCCCAACCGTTCATAAAGCGCCTGGCCAGCCAGGTTGGTTTTCGCGGTTTCCAACTGGATACCGCAGGCGCCGGTGCGCTCGGCATGGGCGCGGGCGGCGTGCATCAGCTTTTCGCCAACGCCCTGCCGCCGAGCGGCGGGCACTACATAAAGATCGCTCAACAACCAGGCCGGTGCCAGGGCCAACGACGAGTGATAGGGGTAGAGCTGGGTCAGGCCGAGGGGCGCGCCGGCATCGTCACGGGCGATGAACAGGATCGCGTCACCGCGCACCAGACGCTGTTCGAGGAAGGCGCGGATATCCGCCTGCGCCCTGGGCACCTGGTAGAAATCCAGGTAGCCGGAGAATAGCCGGGCGAGATCGTCCAGATCGGCGAAGGTGGCCGCATGTACAGGCATGGAAGAACTCCGGGGACGGGTTCGCAGGAGTATAGGAAAGCCCCGAAAACCCGCCCTCAGCGCCGTGCGACGGCCTGTCGCAGTTCTTTTGAAAAAATCATCGTGTACATTTTTCAGATTTAACTGGAACAATACGCCAGTTTTTTGCGAACATTCTGCCTGCCGTTGTGACCGTAAAGCAGCTTTTAGTCGCATAGCGACGCGACCCCACTGATTTTCACGACGGCTTCATGTAGTATGCCGCGCTTCGGACTACAAGAAGGGAAACCCCCGGTCCGAGCGGATATTGAGCAGAGTGAGGCAAGCAATGACTGAGCGCGTTCAAGTCGGTGGCCTTCAGGTCGCCAGAGTCCTGTTCGACTTCGTGAACAACGAAGCCATCCCCGGAACCGGCATTGCGGCCGAGACGTTCTGGGGCGGTGTGGAAGCCGTCATCAACGACTTGGCTCCGAAGAACAAAGCCCTGCTCGCCAAACGCGACGAACTGCAGGCCAAGATCGACGCCTGGCACCAGGCCCGCGCCGGCCAGGCCCATGACGCCGTGGCCTACAAGGCCTTCCTCCAGGACATCGGCTACCTGCTGCCGGAACCGGCCGACTTCCAGGCCACCACCCAGAATGTCGACGAAGAAATCGCCAGCATGGCCGGCCCGCAGCTGGTGGTGCCGGTGATGAATGCACGCTTTGCCCTGAACGCCGCCAACGCTCGCTGGGGTTCGCTCTACGATGCCCTCTACGGCACCGACGCCATCAGCGAAGAAGGCGGCGCCGAGAAGGGCAAGGGCTACAACAAGGTCCGTGGCGACAAGGTGATCGCTTTCGCCCGCGCCTTCCTCGACGAAGCTGCGCCGCTGCAAGGCGCCTCCCACGTCGACGCCACCGCCTACCAGGTGAAGAACGGCCAACTCGTCGTCACCCTGAAGAACGGCAGCGAAGCCGGTCTGCAGGATGCCGCCCAGTTCATCGCCTTCCAGGGCGACGCCGCCAAGCCGCAAACCGTGCTGTTGAAGCACAATGGCCTGCACTTCGAAATCCAGATCGACCCGTCCAGCCCCATCGGCCAGACCGATGCCGCCGGCGTGAAAGACGTACTGATGGAGTCCGCGCTGACCACCATCATGGACTGCGAAGACTCCGTGGCCGCCGTGGACGCCGACGACAAGGTCGTGGTCTACCGCAATTGGCTGGGCCTGATGAAGGGCGACCTGGCTGAAGAAGTCAGCAAGGGCGGCCAGACCTTCACCCGCACCATGAACCCGGACCGGGTCTACACCAAGGCCGACGGTTCCGAACTGACCCTGCACGGCCGCTCCCTGCTGTTCGTGCGTAACGTCGGTCACCTGATGACCAACCCGGCCATCCTCGACGCCGCCGGCAACGAAGTCCCGGAAGGCATCCAGGACGGCCTGTTCACCGGCCTGATCGCGCTGCACAACCTCAAGGGCAACACCAGCCGCAAGAACAGCCGCACCGGCAGCATGTACATCGTGAAGCCGAAGATGCACGGCCCGGAGGAAGTGGCCTTCGCCACCGAGATCTTCGGCCGCGTCGAAGACGTCCTCGGCCTGCCGCGCAACACCCTGAAGGTCGGCATCATGGACGAAGAGCGCCGCACCACCGTCAACCTCAAGGCCTGCATCAAGGCCGCCGCCGAGCGCGTGGTGTTCATCAATACCGGCTTCCTCGACCGCACCGGTGACGAGATCCACACCTCCATGGAAGCCGGCGCCATGGTGCGCAAGGGCGCCATGAAGACCGAAAAGTGGATCGGTTCCTACGAGAACAACAACGTCGACATCGGCCTGGCCACTGGCCTGCAGGGCAAAGCGCAGATCGGCAAGGGCATGTGGGCCATGCCGGACCTGATGGCGGCCATGCTGGAACAGAAGATCGGCCACCCCATGGCCGGCGCCAACACCGCCTGGGTACCGTCGCCCACCGCAGCCACCCTGCACGCCCTGCACTATCACAAGGTCGACGTGTTTGCCCGTCAGGCCGAACTGGCCAAGCGCGTCCCGGCCTCGGTGGATGACATCCTGACCATCCCGCTGGCGCCGGACACCAACTGGAGCCAGGAAGAGATCCAGAACGAACTGGACAACAACGCCCAGGGCATCCTCGGCTACGTGGTGCGCTGGATCGACCAGGGCGTCGGCTGCTCCAAGGTGCCGGACATCAACGATGTCGGCCTGATGGAAGACCGCGCCACCCTGCGCATTTCCAGCCAACTGCTGGCCAACTGGCTGCGCCATGGCGTGGTCAGTCAGGCGCAGATCGTCGAGAGCCTGGAGCGCATGGCCGCGGTGGTCGACCGGCAGAACGCCAACGACCCGCTGTACCGCCCGATGGCGCCGAACTTCGCCGACAACGTGGCCTTCCAGGCCGCGCTGGAACTGGTGGTGGAAGGCACCAAGCAGCCCAACGGCTACACCGAGCCGGTCCTGCACCGTCGTCGCCGCGAGTTCAAGGCGAAGAACGGTCTGTAAGACCCGCCCATGAAAAACCGCCCTACGGGGCGGTTTTTCTTTTTCGAGCTGTCAGTTCCGCAAGATCGTCGCCCGGATTTCATCCGGGCGACCGCTTCCCGAAGGCATAAAAAACCGCCTGTCCCTGGCGGTTCCTTCAAGCGCTTTTCAGCGCGATAACCTTCGCTTTGGCTTTCGCTTTAGCCGGCCTGGGCCGCACCTGGGGCGGCGGCGCCTTGGGTTGGGGCGGGGCACCCAGTTCGTTGCGCACCAGATTGACCAGACGGCCCTGGTCCACCGGCTTGAGCAGGAAGTCGACCACCTTCATATGCATCGCCTCGATGGCGTCCTGCACGTCGGCATCGCCGGAAATGATGATGACCGGCAGGCTCGCCCGTGCCGACTGGCGCACCTGGCGCACCACCTCCAGGCCGCTGCCGCACTGCATGTGGAGTTCGGTGATCAACAGGCCGATGGAAGGCCGCGTGACCAGCAGCGCCAGGGCTTGTTCGCCGCTTTCGGCGGTGATGCAGGGAATGCCCTGGGCAACCAGTTCATCGGCCAGGGCATCACGTCCGGCCTCGTCGTCGTCGACCAGCAGAACGCTGGGCGGCGCGCTGGGAACGCGCATGACCTCGTCCAGCGCTTGCAGTTCGGCGTCGCTCAGCAGGTCACCGTAGCTCATGGGGTTGTCCTCGAAACGGGGCCGCCCTGGCAGGCCCAACTCCCCGTATCTCTAGCTTTAGCACGGGGCTCGCAGCTCCGATAGGCAAAGTGCAATCAAGTTCCCGTGCGGAATGCGGCTTCCGCCGAACGGTAGCGTCCTAGCCTTGCATTTCCGACGAACAGCACTTTTGAGAACAGCGTCACACTTTTCCCTGCGTCATCGGCAGCCTCCTTTAGACTTACGTCCAATTTGTACGATGGGCTGCCGCGCGCAGCATGAATCCCCTGACAAGAACCAGCAGGCAGGTCCATGAACAAGGCAGACGCCTTTGCCCAGGCCGGCAAGCAGGCGGTGATGCAGAACATCCACGGCACCATGGAGTTCCTGCAGAAGTTTCCGCCCTTCAATCAGATGGAAAGTGCCCATCTCGCCTTCCTCGTCGAACACTGCCTGCTGCGCTTCTATGCCGCCGGCGAGTCCATCATCAAGCCCCAGGACGGGCCGGTGGAGCACTTCTATATCGTCAAGCAGGGCCGCGTGGTGGGGGAACGGCCACACTCCGCGCGACGCGGTACCGAGACCACCTTCGAGATCGCCAGCGGCGAGTGCTTCCCGCTGGCCGCCCTGCTCGGCGAGCGCGCCACCCGCACCGAGCACCTGGCAGGCGAGGACAGCTTCTGCCTGCTGCTGGGCAAGGCCGCTTTCGTCAAGCTGTTCGCCCTTTCCAACCCGTTCCGCGACTTCGCCCTGCGCGGGGTCAGCAGCCTGCTCGACCAGGTCAACCAGCAGGTGCAGTTGCGCGCGGCGGAAACCCTCGGTGCCCAATATTCGCTGGACACCCGGCTGGGCGAGCTGGCGGTGCGCCAGCCCATCGTCTGCCGGCCGCAACTGCCGCTGCGCGAAGCGGTTCGACTGATGCATGAGCAGCAAGTGGGCAGCATCGTCGTCGTCGACGCCAGGCAGCGGCCGCTGGGTATCTTCACCCTACGCGACCTGCGCCGGGTGATCGCCGACGCCAGCGCCGACCTCGCCCAGCCCATCGCCGAGCTGATGACCCAGGCGCCTTTCCACCTGCCACCGGAGGCCAGTGCCTTCGACGCGGCGCTGGCCATGACCGAGCGACACATCGCCCATGTCTGCGTGGTCAGCGACGAACGCCTGCTGGGCGTAGTGTCCGAGCGCGACCTGTTCTCCCTGCAGCGCGTCGACCTGGTGCACCTGGCGCGCACCATTCGCCACGCCGGCCGGGTCGAGACCCTGGCCGCCCTGCGCGGCGAGATCCAGCGGCTGGTGGACAGCATGCTTGCCCACGGCGCCAGTTCCACCCAGATCACCCGCATCATCACCCTGCTCAACGACCACACGGTGTGCCGGGTGATCGAGCTGACGATCGAGGAGATGGGCGACCCCGGCATCCCCTTCACCTGGCTCTGCTTCGGCAGCGAAGGCCGTAGCGAGCAGACCCTGCACACCGACCAGGACAACGGCATCCTCTTCGAGGCCAGCGACGCGGCGGAAGCCGCCGCCATCCGCGGAAAGCTGCTGCCGCTGGCCGAACGCATCAACCAGTCCCTGGCCCGCTGCGGCTTCGAGCTGTGCAGGGGCGGCATCATGGCCGGCAATCCGCAGCTGTGCCTGTCGCGTAACGAATGGAGCCGACGCTTTGCCAGCTTCGTCCGCGAGGCGACCCCGGAAAACCTGCTGGGCTCCTCCATCTATTTCGACCTGCGCGCCGTCTGGGGGCCCGCCGACGGGTGCGAGATGCTGCAGCGTGAGCTGCTGGTCCTGGTGGCGGACAACAGCCTGTTCCAGCGCATGCTGGCCGAAAACGCCCTGCGCCAGCGCCCGCCAGTGGGCCGCTTCCGTGATTTCGTAGTGGCCCGCAAGGGCGCCGAGAAGGACACCCTCGACCTCAAGGTGCAGGGCCTGACGCCCTTCGTCGACGGCGCCCGGCTGCTCGCACTGGCCCACGGCATCAGCGCCTGCGGCACGCTGGAACGCCTGCGCCAACTGGTCGCGCGCGAGGTGGTGGATGAGCAGGATGGCGCCGCCTATGAAGAGGCCTACCACTTCATCCAACTGATCCGCATGCAGCAGCACCAGCACCAGGCACGGCAGGGGCTGCCCTACTCCAACCGACTCGATCCGGACACCCTCAACCACCTGGACCGGCGCATCCTGCGTGAGTCCTTCCGTCAGGCCCAGCGCCTGCAATCCAGCCTGGCGCTACGTTATCAGCTATGAACGGCTTTCCCTGGTTCACCCGCCGCACGCCCCTGGATGCGGAATTCGCCGCCCGCCGCGACCGCCTGCCCGAACCCCAGCCGCTGGACGAGCGCCCCCTGCGCGAGCAGCGCTTCGTGGTCCTGGACCTGGAAACCAGCGGCCTGAACATGAGCCGCGACCTGGTGCTGTCCATCGGCGCGGTGAGCATCGCCGATGGCGCCATCGACCTCGGCAATCAGTTCGAATGCACCCTGCAGCGCGACACCGGCAAGCTCAGCGCCAGCGTGCTGATCCACGGTATCGCGCCAAGCGAACTGGCCGCCGGCGTGGAGCCGGCCGAGGCCTTGCTGGGCTTCATGGAGTTTCTCGGCGGCAGCCCGCTGCTGGCGTTCCATGCCACCTTCGACCAGCGCATGCTGAGCCGCGCGCTGAAGCAGGACCTCGATCACCGCCTGCGCCACTGTTTTCTCGACATCGCGGAACTCGCACCCATGCTGTGCCCCGAGGCGGGCATTCGCAACGGCGGGCTGGATGAGTGGGTGGCGTATTTCGGGCTGCAGGTGCAGCAACGCCACAACGCCAGCGCCGACGCCCTGGTCACTGCCGAGATCGCCCTCATCCTCTTCAGCCGCGCCCGTCGCCAAGGCTTGGAAAGCCCCGCCGCACTGGCGTCTGCACTGGCCCGCTGGCAGCGTCGGCAACACGCTCCGGCGCTCTGAAACGCCCCCGCAGGCAGGCACCTGCCCGGCCCCCTGCCAATGCGGTATAACTGGCCCCATTTCCCCATTGCCCCGCCGAAGCCGCCGAGGACACCCATGAGCACCCGCCAGACCCTGTTCTTCTCAGCCACCTCCCCTTACGTGCGCAAGGTCATGGTGCTGCTCCACGAAACCGGACAGCTCGACCTCGTCCAGCTTCACGGCATCACCCTGACGCCGATAAACCCCAGCGCGGAACTCAACTCACTCAACCCGGCCGGCAAGATCCCGGCCCTGCAACTGGCCGACGGCAGCGTGCTGCACGACAGCCGGGTGATCCTCGACTACCTCGATCACCAGCACGGCGGCACGCCGCTGATTCCCCGAGACGGCATGGCGCGCTGGCGCCGCCTGACCCTGGCCTCCCTGGCCGACGCCGTGCTGGATGCCGCCATCCTGGTGCGTTACGAAACCTTCCTGCGCCCGGAAGACAAGCGCTGGGACGACTGGGTACTGGGCCAGTGCGGCAAGATCGAGCGCGCCCTGGAAAGCTTCGAACAGGCCGCCGACGAACTGGACGAGGCGTTCGACGTCGCCGCCATCAGCGCCGCCTGCGCGCTGGGTTACCTGGACTTCCGCATGCCCGACCTGAACTGGCGCCGCGACTGTCCGAAACTCGCCGCCTGGTACACCGTCGCCAGCCAGCGGCCCTCGGTGAAGGCCACCGCACCGGCGCCCTGATCGAACACCGCAAGCGCTTCACCGTGCGGGGGGCGGCGGAGGCAACCGGGGGCTACGGAACAAGCGGTTGATCCTGGCCGCCAGTTCGGCACCGGCGGCCTGTTCCTCGCGCAAGCCCACCCGCTTCATTGCGCACCTCCCGCGTAGCCATACCAAAGGCGGAAGAAACCCGCGCCAAGCAGCAGCGCCCCCTGGCCCAGGGCCGCGCAGAGTTCGAGGAAGGAACGCACCGCCGAATTGCGAGTGGCCTCCACCACGCCGGTCAGTCCCTCCCAGAAGCCGCCCGGCAGCAGCCACAGGGCCAGGCTGGCCACTGGCTTGCCGGTGAACAGCCAGAGCTCGATCAGGCCGAAGGCGCCGGCGAACATCAGGCCGCCCAGCACCAGCACCGCCACCGCCAGGCCAAGCAGGCAGCAACCGCCAAACTGCATCAGTACGCGCATTGCCGATCCTCCTCAGTTGCCGCCAGCCGGCTGGGCGCGGCCGACGCCGTACCAGTCCAGCTTGCGGGTCAGCACCATCACGCCGGCCAGCAGGCCGAACACCAGCAGCGAGCCCATCAGCAGCGCATAGTCCTCGGCGCTGAGCAGGCCGTAGAGCATTCCGTAAAGCGCCGCCAGGCCCAGGGTGAAGCCGCCGCCGCGAAGCCAGCTGTGCAGCACGTGGCTGACGTAGAAGCCCACCAGCGCCACGCAGGCCGAAGCCGAAATGGCATAGGCGAGGGCGAATTCCAGGTGTTCCGAGAGGGACAGCAGCAACAGGTAGAAGAACGCCAGGGCCAGGCCCACCAGGCCGTACTGCACCGGGTGCACGGCCAGGCGCTTGAGCACTTCCATCAGGAAGAAGCCGGCGAAGGTCAGAGCCACGAACAGCAGGGCGTATTTGATCGCACGGTCGGTCTTCAGGTACTGATCGACCGGATCGACGAAGCTCACGCCGAAGTCCCGCGAATAGAAGCTGTCGCAGCGTTGGGTGGCGACGCACTCGGCCAGCGCCTCCTGCAGGTTGGTGGCGAAGAAGCTGGTCTGCCAGGTCGCCGAAAACCCCTTGGCGTCGATGCTGCGCTCGCTGGGGAGAAACTCGCCGATGAAGCTCGGGTGCGGCCAGGACGAACTCAGCGCCACCCGCGAATCGCGCCCCACCGGAGTCACGCTCAGGCTGGAGGTGCCCTGCAACTTCAGGTTGAAGGCGAACTCCAGGCTTTGCACCACGCCGGCCTGCAGCGGCGCCAGCGGCACATGCACGCCACCATTCAGCAGACGGTCCCCGCTACCGGGCTGGAAATCCAGCTCCTGGCCGTTCAGGCGCAGTTTCAGGGCATTGCCGATGCCACGGATATCGCTGATGCCCACCGCCAGAAAGGGCTGTTCGAAGCGGTAATCCTCCAGGCCTTCGGCGATGCCGTAGTGGGCCGGCACCAGGATCTGCCCGCTGACCTGGTTGTCGCTCTTGTACAGCCGCGCCTTGTAGATGCCCCGTGCGCGCAGTTCGGTGTCGACGTTGCCGGTGAGGTTGAAGCGCTCGGGGAGGAAGTACAGACGGCCGCTCACCTCGCGCTCTTCCATATGGCGCTGGCCGGTCTGTTCGTAGGTCTTCCACTCGCGCACGGTGCGCTTGTAGGGCACCACCAGGAGGGGGCCGGTGATCCGCTGGCTGTAGCTGGAACTCTGGGCAATGTTGGCCAGCACGCCATTGCGCGCGGCCTGCCGCTCGCCGATCAGGCCGTCGATCAGCATCAGGGGGATCATCAACAGCAGCATCAGCAGGGCAATGGTGCCCAGCTTGAAACCGAGGGTGCGGGTCATGGCGACTCTCCTTGTGTGGGGATGGGGAGAGTCTGGGCATCGCCTGGGGTGGGGTTATGGGGGCTTTGTGGAGATTGTGTGGGGATTGGGTGCGACGCAGATGCGTCCGTTTGCGGGAGCGCATTCATTCGCGATGGCAGGCGACGCCTGCCCGGCTGTTGCTGGGGACGCGGCGCGTCCCTTTCGCGAATGGATTCGCTCCTACGGGGCCTCTTTCGGTAGAAAAGCCGGTCAAGCCCCGCGAATGTACTGCTCCAGGTGCTGAATCAGGCTTTCCTGTTCGGCGGTGATGTCACGCACCAGGTCGCGGATGGAGAGCAGGCCCACCAGCTTGCCGTCGTCCAGCACCGGCAGGTGGCGCAGGTTCTTCTCGGTCATCAGCTGCATGCAGTACTGGTTGCTGTCCCGCGGGGTCACCACGAACAGGTTGGAGGTCATCACTTCTTCGATGGTGGTGGCGTAGGCCGAACGCTCCAGGGCGGCGACGCGGCGCACGAAGTCGCGCTCGGTGACGATGCCCACCAGTTCCCCGCCCTGCATCACCACCAGGGCGCCGATGTCCTTCTCGGCCATCATCAGGGCGGCTTCCAGAACGGTGGTCGTGGGCTCGACGCTGAACAGCTGGGTGTGGGGCTTGGCTCTGAGAATCTCGGCGACGGTTTTCATCGGGCAGCTCCTGGGGGGACAGTGTTTCTTGTAGTCGAAGCTCGGCGCGGTGCAAAAGTGCCGCATCAAGAATCAGGCCAGAACCTCATGACAAGGTGGCGACGCCCACCGAAATTCCGGGGCGCCGTCCTGGTCAATGTATAGCCGATGACCGAGCGGGCAGGCATCGCCGGGCGGCGAGCACGTATCAATCCGCGACGCAGGGAAGTCGCAGGCAGGCTTGCACACCGCCCTCGGCATTCGCGACCCGCAGTTCGCCGCCGTGGAGCCCGGCCACTTCCTGCACGAAATTGAGGCCTAGGCCGGTGCTTTTGCGCCCCGTGGTGGGGCGTGGCAGGGAATAGAAGCGCTCGGTCAGGCGCGGCAAGGCGAACGCGGGGATGGGCTCGCCCTGGTTGAACACCCGCAGTTCCAGCCAGTCGCCGTGGCGCCGCGCGTCCAGGCGCAGCAGGCCGCCGGGCGGAGTGAAGTCCAGGGCGTTGTCCAGCAGGTTGGCCAATGCCTGGCTGAGCAGGAAACGTTCGCCGAGCGCGCACAGCTGCGGTGCAATCCGGTTCTCCACCTTGAGGCCGGCAGACTCGATGCGCGCCGCCTGGGCTTGCAGCAGCGTGTCGACCAGCTCGCCGACCGACACCGGCACCCGCTCTTCCAGGCCCTGGCGCTGCTCCACCCGAGCCAGGTTGAGCAGGCGCTCGATCAACTGCTGCAGGCGTTCGCCCTCGCCGGCGATATTGGCCACGAAGCGCTGCCGCTGTTCGGCCGGCATGTCGCCTTCCAGCAATTCGGCGGCGCCACGAATGGCCGCCAGCGGGCTCTTCAGTTCGTGGGTCAGGGTATGCACGTAGCGCTCGACGTAGGCCTTGCCCTCCAACTGCGTGCGCATGCGCTCCACCGCATCCGCCAATTGCCGCAGTTCGCCGCCGCTCATGCGCGGCAGCTCCGCACGCCGGCCCTCGCTCACCGCCTGGGCATAGTCGCGCAGGCGTCGCAGGGAGCCGCTGAGCCACCAGGACAGCAACCCGCCGACCAGCAGGCCAAGGCCGATCAAGCCGACACCGAGCCAGGTCAGGCGCGTCTGCGAGCGTTCGATATAAGGTTGCAGGGACGCATTGGGCTTGGCCACCGAGACGACGCCGATGATCCGCTCGCCGTCGCGGATCGGCGCGGCCACGTACATGACCGAGGAATCCGGGTCGTTGCTGTCCTCACGGGTAGAACGTGCGCCGTACTGGCCGCGCAGGGTCAGGTAGACGTCGTTCCAGCGCGAGTAGTCCTGGCCCAGCGCCGCGCCGCTGGAGTCCAGCAGCACGATGCCCTTGTCGTCGGTGACATAGATGCGATGGTTGACCCGGTTCTTGCGCACGCCCCAGATGTCCGCTTCGGGCTGCCGCTCGCCGTAGGCCCGCAGCAGCTCAGGCAGGCGGCCCTGGTCCAGGGTGCCGGCGCGAACCTCGTCACGGAGGATTTCCGCCAGCAGGTTGGCGGTGTCCACCAGGGTTTCCTCGGTCGACTGGCGCACGCCGGGGCGGATTTCATCCATCACCGTGCTGAGCACGAACCAGCCGGCCAGGCCGACGAAGAGGAAGTAGGCCAGGAAGATGCGAATGCCCAGCGGCATCAGGCGTTGTCCGGCGCGTAGCTGTAGCCCAGGCCGCGATGGGTCTGGATGGGTTCGGCGGCCGGCGCCACCTGGCGCAGCTTGGCGCGCAGGCTCTTGATGTGGCTGTCGATGTTGCGCTCGTAGCCGGCATCGGCGGCCACGCCCAGGGCGTCCAGCAGTTGTTCGCGGCTGAACACCCGCTCGGGCTGCGCCAGCAGCGCCTGGAGCAGGCGGAACTCATGGCGGGTCAGGCCAAGCGGTTGGCCGTGGTAGTGGATGCGCACCCGTTCGCCGTCCACCTGGAAAGGTCCGGCGACGGACGCGGGCGCCGGATCGCGTGGCGCGGTGCGCTTGAGGATGGCACGCACCCGGGCCGCCACCTCGCGTGGGCTGAACGGCTTCACCACATAATCGTCGGCGCCGATCTCCAGACCCACCACGCGGTCGATCTCGGCATTGCGCGCGGTGAGGAAGAGCACCGGCACCTCGGAGAAACGCCGCAGTGCCTTGCACAGTTCGAAGCCGCTGGTGTCCGGCAGGCCGACGTCGAGGATCACCAGGTCCACCGGCTGCTGACGCAGCAATTCCAGCGCCGGGCCGCCGAGGCTCAACCAGGTGGTGGCGTTGCCGTCGGCCTCCAGGGCGAAGACCAGGGTGTCGGCGATGGCGGCTTCATCTTCGACGATGAGGATGTGGGGCATGGGCGTCCCGGCTCATTCAAATGACGCCGAAATTGCCCCATGCCCCGATCCCCCGTCAATCAGCACTGCGGCTTGCCGGCGGTGAATTTCTTGCCGGCATACACGGCGGCCTTGAATTCGCGCAGCGCATTGGCGCCGATCAGCAGCGGGTAGTTGAAGCTGGAACGGTCGGTGAGGTTGACCTCCACTGTGCGCTTGATGCCGCCCAGGCACATTTCCATGTCCACCACCGGTCGCCTGGAAATCTCCGCCGCGGGCGCCTCGTCTTCGTCGCCCAGTTCGTCGGCGCGGTTCTTGATCTTGCTGATGCGCGACAGCCGATGCTCGAACAGCGTCTTGTCGGCCCCCTTGGCGGCCAGACGGAAACGCACCCAGTCCTCGCCGTCACGCTGGAAACGCTCGATGTCCTTGGCCGACAGCGACGCGGTGAGGGCGCCGGTGTCCATCTTGGCCTTCAAGGTCTGGCCGATTTCCGGCAGGCGTACATATTCGTAGCGGCCGTAGAGGGTGGGTTCCTGGGCGGCGACGGCGGGCAATGCCATCAGGGCGAGCAGGGCAATCAGGGGTTTCAACGCAGTCTCTCCTGGTCGAGGGGTACGGTTCTGGGACTGGCCGGGCGGCCGATGGTTCGGAATCAGTCGAACAAGGAGCCGCGTCCTATCGTCACACCGCTCCAGAGTTCATCGAGCTTCTTGAAGCCCCAGTCGTCCGGCGACTCGCGACTGACGATGCGGTCGCCCTGGGACAAGTCGATCACTTCCTGGGGAATGGGCACCCTGGACGGCGCCGAGAAGAACACCTTCACCCAGGGCGTCAGCAACGACTGCGGGTGCTGCTCCAGCACCACGCCGAGACGGCCGCTCTCCAGGCGCACCAGGGAGCCGGTGGGGTAGATGCCGACGGATTTGACGAAGGCCTGGAACAGGTGCGGATCGAAATGGCCCTTGGTCCATTCGGCCATCTTGCGCACCGCCTCGGCCGGGCTCCAGCCCTTCTTGTAGGGGCGGTCGGAGGTGATCGCGTCGTAGACGTCGCAGATCGCCCCCATCCGCGCCAACAGGCTGATCTGCTCGCCCACCAGGCGGTGCGGATAACCCGAACCGTCGTACTTCTCGTGATGGTGCAGGCAGACGTCCAGCACGCTTGCGCCGACCTGACGGCTGTCCAGCAGGATGCGCGCACCGGCGGCGGGGTGCTTGCGCACCTCGGCGAACTCGCCATCGGACAGCTTGCCGGGCTTGTTCAGCAGTTCCAGCGGCACCGCCATCTTGCCAATGTCGTGGAGCAGCCCGGCCAGGCCGGCATCGCGCACCCGCTCCTCGGCCATGCCGAGCTGGCGCGCCAGGGCCACCATCAAGGCGCAGACCGCCACTGAGTGCATGTAGGTGTATTCATCGCTGGTCTTCAGCCGTGCCAGGCTGATCAGGGCGTTGGGGTGACGGATCACCGACTCGGTGATCTGCTCCACCAGGGCGGCAGCCTGGGCCAGCTCCAGCGCATGGCCGAGTCGGGCGCCGGTGAACATCGCCATCACCGCCTGCTTGGAGCGGGCGCACAGGCGCAGGGCGCGGCCCATCTCCTCGTCCAGGCTGACCGTCACGCCGTCCAAGGCCAGCGGCGGTTCGTCGTCCGCCGACTGCAGCCGACTCTCCGCCTGGGCTTCGACCTCCTCGGCGCTTTCGCCACTGTCCACGTCCAGGCCCTTGACGGTGTCGATCCAGACCTCGCCCACGGCGCTGTCGAGGATGCGCTGAAGATCCTTGGCATTGCCCAGCAGGAAGCTGGTCTTCCAGAACGGATGGTCCATCCAGGAACCGCAGAGCTCCTGGATGTACATGCCGATTCGCAGATCGGTCACGGCTATTCGTTTCAGCACGGCAGCTTCGCAAGGCAGGCGATATCAGGGCGACAGCATAATCCAGCCCGCCCACGCGCAGACAAGCGTCGGTAGGCCGGGCCGACCGCTCGTCGCATGGACGGCGACTGCGTATCATGGCGCGCACACCAGAGGACGAGGAGCCAAGGACCCATGCGGCCATTGCTGACCGGAGTCGCCACTACCCTGCTGCTGCTGCTCAACACCCTGATCCTGATCGGCCCCATGCTGGCCATCGCCCTGCTCAAGCTCGTGCTGCCCGGCCAGCACCTGCGCGACGCCTGTTCCCAGGGCGTGATGTGGGTCGCCGAAGCCTGGGCGGAAAACTGCAAGCGCGTCTTCGCCACTCTCACCCCCACCCACTGGGACATCCGCGGCGGCGAGGGGCTGCGCAACGACACCTCTTACCTGGTCATCAGCAACCACCAGTCCTGGGTGGACATTCCGGCGCTGGTCCAGGCCTTCAACCGCAAGGCGCCCTACTTCAAGTTCTTCCTGAAGAAGGAACTGATCTGGGTACCCTTCCTCGGCCTGGCCTTCTGGGCCCTGGACTACCCCTTCATGAAGCGTTACAGCAAGGCCTTCCTCGACAAACACCCGGAGATGAAGGGCAAGGACCTGGAAATCACCCGGGCCGCCTGCGAAAAGTTCAAGCGCATGCCGGTAACGGTGGTGAACTACCTGGAAGGCACCCGCTTCACGCCGGTCAAGCACGCCAACCAGGGTTCGCCCTACCAGTACCTGCTGAAACCCAAGGCCGGTGGCATCGCCTTCGTCCTGGCGGCGCTGGGGGAGCAACTCGATGCGATCCTCGACGTTACCCTGGTCTACCCGGGGCGGGGCGTACCCGGCTTCTGGGCGCTGCTGTCCGGCCGGGTGCCACGGGTGATCGTCGACATTCACACCCGCGAACTGGACCCCGCCCTGTGGCAGGGCGACTACGAGAACGACGGGGAATTCCGCCAGTACGTGCAGGCCTGGGTCAGCCGGCTCTGGCAGGAGAAGGACGCACGCATCGACCAGTTGCGCGCCGAACTGGGCGGGACCCGCTGAGCGGGCCGTGCCGCCGGCTCAGGTGGACAGGCCGTTCACCGGCACCGCCTGGCCCGCCGGAACGGCCGGGCTCGACGGCACCTGCGGCACACTCCATTGCCAGAGGCTGCCGAGGCTCTGCAGCAGTGATTCGGCCAGGCCCTGCTGACCGAGGAAGGACAGGATCAACGGCGCGAACTGGCTGATCAGGTTGCTCTCCATGCCCAGCGAACCGAAGGCCTGGCTCACGTCGGTCATGCTGTTCATCTGCTGCCCCGCCAGCACGCCGGGTTGCCCGCCGAGGACGCTGCCCGGTTGCTGGCCGAGCAGGCCGCCAAGGCTGCTCAGCAATCCCTGGGTATTGGGATCGGTGAGCAGGCCGACGCCCGGCACCGCCTGGTCCAGTTGGGCGAACTGATCGGCCGGCAGGTTGTTGCGCGCCACACCGAACAATGCGGTCAAGCCGCCCAATGCCTGCTCCGGGGTGATCTGCAACTGGCCACCCAGTTGCGCGAGCAGCGCTGCCGATTCCGCCGGCGCGATGCCCGCCCCGGCGTTCTCATGGCTCCCCGCACCGCTTACGGCAGCCGCGGCGACGACATCGCCCAGGGAAACGGCGAACACCGGGCTGGCGGCCAGGCTGAGCAGGACGGCCAGGGTCAGGCTTCGGGGAGTGTGCATAGGTCGACCTCGAGGAATGAGCGGCGCCGGAACACTGCGTACCGGCCGGTGAGCGGAGGCTCGGCCATATGACTGCGCGAAGGGCGGAAGTGTTCCCGGCATCCCGTCGGCACGAAAGCGTACCGTCGTAGGATGTGGTTGAGCGAAGCGATACCCATCAGTGGCGGCTGGCTCGCCTTGTGACGCGCGTTCATAAGCCAAGGCCAACTTCGGAAGTTGCAACGTCGGACCCCAGCGCATAGCGTCGGGACAGCTCAAATCAAGCGAACAAGCTCAAATCAATACCTTCAGTCGCCAATGCTCGTCTAACAGCCGGTCGCTCGATGACAGTGCGAATGGTTTGAGCCCACACCGGATACCCACCGTTCATATCCAGATTGATCCATTTACCCCAAAGCCAGAACACCAGAAGCACGGGATGAACAATGGTGTAGGTTTCAGGGAGTGGCATCACCTTCAATTGGTGCTCGATGAAGGCGTAGTCCCGCGCGACATTCTTCATTCCCTTGGCCACGATATCGGGATAGCACGCAGGATCTTCAATGACTCGCTGAGGCCTCCAGATCTGGCCGTATGCCAACGTATGCACAGTTCCCGACAACCAGTTCAACCACTCGACGCAACGTGCCAACGCTCCGGGCTCGCGTGGAGCGAGATTGCTCTCGGGATGCTGAAAAGCAAGGAAAAGCAATATGGCCGGCAGCTCGGTCAGGACACCGCTGAAGCCGCCGATACTCCCGGAACTTGATTGCAGCGCGGGAACTCGGCCTTTGGGGTTGATCGACAAGTATTCAGGTGTCTGAGTCCCAACGCCTTTCAATGCAGAGCGTAACTCCAGCTGAAATGGTAACCCCAACTCTTCAAGCACCACATGGGCCGCCAGTGAGCAGGCGCCCGGTGAGTAATAAAGACGGTACATAACCGTTCCTTTGGATGTCCCTATCAAGGAGGACACTATCGGCTCTTCTGCACATGCGAGAAACGCTTCCCAACGGGGCAAGTGCATCAATCAGAAGGTACGTACGCGATGAAGAGTTCAGCGGGCGTAAATGTGTGTGAGCGTCTTGGATTGGCAGCGCTCGGCTTGATGCCCCCAAGTCCCAATCGCTTTGCGCTCCGACGTTCATCGGTACTGGAAGCAAGGTCTGCGGGTGTCCTGACGACTCGACAGCATGGGTTTCGTACCTCAACCCATCCTACCTAGACACGGCAATCCGGTGCTGACTGCACATCCCCGAAAACCCGAAAAAACCAAAAAAAGGAGCCCGAAGGCTCCTTGAGGAACAGACGCCGCGGCTGTCACACCCACGGCGTCGGGGTAGGACGGCGACTCAGGCCGCGCTGAAGGTCTTGTGCGGGTCGATGACGAATTTCTTCGGCACGCCGGCATCGAACTCACCATAGCCACGCGGTGCGTCGTCCAGGCTGATGACCTGCACGCCGACCACTTCGGCGATGTTGATGCGGTCCCACATGATGGCCTGCATGAGGGCGCGGTTGTACTTCATCACCGGGGTCTGGCCGGTGTGGAAGCTGTGGGATTTCGCCCAGCCGAGACCGAAGCGGATGCTCAGGCTGCCGATCTTCGCGGCGGCATCCACCGCACCCGGGTCTTCGGTGACGTAAAGACCGGGGATGCCGATCTTGCCGGCCACGCGGGTGACCTGCATCAGCGAGTTCAGCACGGTGGCCGGGGCTTCGTGCTTGGCGCCTTCATGACCGTGGCCACGGGCTTCGAAGCCCACGGCATCCACCGCGCAGTCCACTTCCGGCTCACCCAGCAGGGTGGCGATCTGCTCATGCAGCGGGGTGTCCAGCGACAGGTCGGCGATCTCGAAGCCTTGTGCCTTGGCGTGGGCCAGGCGGGCGGGGTTGAGGTCGCCAACGATGACCACCGCAGCACCCAGCAGGCGGGCGGAGGCGGCGGCGGCGAGCCCCACGGGGCCGGCGCCAGCGACATACACGGTGCTGCCCGGACCAACGCCGGCGGTGACCGCACCGTGGTAGCCGGTGGGCAGGATGTCGGAGAGGCAGGTCAGGTCACGGATCTTCGCCATGGCCTTGTCGCGATCCGGCAGTTTCAGCAGGTTGAAGTCGGCGTAAGGGACGAGCACGTACTCGGCCTGGCCGCCGGTCCAGTCTCCCATGTCGACGTAACCGTAGGCGCCGCCGGCACGAGCCGGGTTGACGGTCAGGCACACGCCGGTGTGCATTTCCTTGCAGGAGCGGCAGCGGCCGCAGGCCACGTTGAAGGGCACGGAAACCAGGTCGCCGATCTGCAGGTTTTCCACGTCACGGCCTTTCTCGATCACCTCGCCGGTGATCTCGTGGCCGAGCACGAGGCCGACCTGGGCGGTGGTACGGCCGCGCACCATGTGCTGGTCCGAGCCGCAGATGTTGGTGGACACCACCTTCAGGATCACCCCGTGCTCGATTTTCTTGCCGCGAGGGTCCTGCATCTTCGGGTAGTCGATCTTCTGCACTTCGACCTTGCCCGCACCGAGATAAACGACACCACGATTACCAGACATGCGTAATTCTCCGTTGTTGTTGTGGATACAAAGGCGTGGCCCACGGCCACGCGGCCTTGCACTGGAGCTTGTGTCTGTTGCCGGAACCCGCCGGTGAAACCTGGCAGGGCGGGTTCCGTGAAAAAGGTCCGATCCGTCCCGGATTGCATCCGGGCTGCAGGGCCGGGTAGCCCGGATGCAATCCGGGAAATACGAGGTCAGGCGTTAAGCACTACTGTGCGGTTCGCGTTGAGGAACACGCGCCGCTCGATGTGGTAGCCGACCGCCTTGGCCAGGGTCAGGCACTCGATGTCACGGCCCTTGGCGATCAGGTCTTCGGGGTAGTGGGCATGGTCCACCGACTCCACGCCCTGGGCGATGATCGGCCCCTCGTCCAGGTCGTTGTTGATGTAATGCGCCGTGGCCCCCACCAGCTTGACCCCCTTCTGGTAGGCCTGGTGGTAGGGCTTGGCCCCCTTGAAGCCGGGCAGCAGCGAGTGGTGGATATTGATCGCCCAGCCGTCGAGCTTCTTGCACAGTTCCGGGGACAGCACCTGCATGTAGCGGGCGAGCACCACCAGTTCGGCGCCGGTTTCCTCGATCACCCGGAGGACCTTGCGCTCCTGGGCCGGCTTGTCGTTGGGGTCGAGGGGGAAATGGTGGTAGGGAATGCCGTGCCAGCGGGCGAGCGGCTCCAGGTCGGGGTGGTTGGAGACCACCGCCACCACGTCCATTTCCAATTGGCCGATGCGCTGGCGATAGAGCAGGTCATTCAGGCAGTGATCGGCCTTCGACACCATCAACACCACCTTGGCGCGATATCCCGGCGGGGTCAGTTCAACCTGCATGTCGAAGGGCGCCAGGCGCTCGTCGAGGCCGGCGCGAAACGCCTGCTCGTCGAAGTCGTCCGGCTGGCGGAACTCGACACGGATGAAGAAGCGCGACGACAGCCGGTCATCGAACGAATGGTGTTCGGTGACGTAGCAGCGCTGCTCGAAGAGAAAGCGCGTCACCGCGTCCACCGTGCCGAGCACGCTCGGGCATTGGGCGGTGAGAATCCAGGTATCGGGGGTGCGGCTCATATGCGGACTCCGATGTTTTGTCTCCCCTCTCCCTTCGGGAGGGGGGCCGGGGGTGAGGGAAAGTCCGAGTGGCACGGGGCATCCCTCACCCCAGCCCCCGCTCCGCGCCCCGGCCCAAACGCTTCGCGTATGGTCGCTCGCAGGCACAGGAAGCGGTGCTTCCAACAGCGTGCCTGCTCGCCCCAGAGGGAGAGGGGCTATTTCTTCAGGCTTTCACCGCCAACCCGTATTCCGCGCTGGCATCCTGCAGCCAGAGCCAGAGGTAGTCGGAGAAGCTGCGGCGGATCAGCAGTTCCCAGGTGTCCTCGCCGGTGTGGCGGATCACCGCGCCTGCCTTGGCGAAGTTCGTGCCCACCGCCTTGCCCACCGGGAAGTTGCTCGGGTGCACGTCATAGGAGGTGGACTTCATCAGCACGTCGCGGGCGTGGGCCCCCGAGAGTTCGAGGAGGGTCTGCCCGCCGCTGACGTTGACCACCGAGATGTGCTGGCCGTCCAGGGCCTTGCGCAAGCGCTGCTCCACTTCGTACTCGGTGCCGCCGGGCACGATCAGCAACCATTCGTCCGGGCCCAGCCACTGCAGCGAGCTGTCGCCGCTGGCCACCAGGGTCAGGGCCACGGGCAGCTCCAGCCCGAGGGCGCTGTGCACGCCGCCGGCGAAGGCCGGGTCCTTGGCGTCGCCACGGATCACCAGGTGGCCGAGGAGTTTCTTCTCGCGCAGGACCACGCCTGCGCTGCTCTTGCCCTTGCGTGCCAGCTCGTCGAGGCCGGCGTGGTGCAGCGGCGATTCGCCACGGGCGTTGTCGGGGCGCTGCTTGTAGACGTTCACGTTAGACATTCTGGCGATCCCCTTTCGGGTCATAGAACACGGAGCTGCAGATTTCGGCTTCGATCACGCTGCCATCGGCCATCGGTGCGAACACGCGCTCGCCCATGCGTTTCAGGCCGCCCTTGACCACGGCGAGGGCGAAGGAATAGCCCATGGCCGCGCTCATGTAGCTGGAGGTGACGTGGCCGACCATCTTCATCGGGATGGACTGCTTCGGATCGAACACCAGCTGGGCGCCTTCCGGCAGTACCAGGTTCGGGTCGACGGGCTTGAGGCCCACCAATTGCTTGCGGTCCTCGCGCAGGCAGTCCTCGCGGTTCATGCCACGCCAGCCGATCCAGGAGAACGGCTTGTTGCGGCCGACGCACCAGCCCATGTTCAGGTCGTCCGGGGTCACCGAACCGTCGGTGTCCTGGCCGACGATGATGAAGCCCTTCTCGGCCCGCAGCACGTGCATGGTCTCGGTGCCGTAGGGGGTCAGGTTGTACTTCTTGCCAGCCTCGACGATCTGCTCCCACACGCCCAGGGCGTAGTCGGCCTGCACGTTCACCTCGTAGGACAGCTCGCCGGTGAAGGAGATGCGGAACACCCGCGCCGGCACGCCGCCCACCAGGCCTTCCTTCCAGGTCATGAAGGGGAAGGCATCCTTGTCCAGGTCAATGTCGGTGACCTCGGCCAGCAGCTTGCGGCTGTTGGGTCCGGACAGGGTCATGGTGGCCCAGTGGTCGGTCACCGAGGTGAAGTACACCTTCAGCTCCGGCCATTCGGTCTGGTGGTAGATCTCCAGCCATTCCATCACCCGGGCGGCGCCGCCGGTGGTGGTGGTCATGATGAAGTGGTTCTCGCCGACGCAGGCGGTCACGCCGTCGTCGAAGACCATGCCATCTTCCTTGCACATCAGGCCGTAACGGGCCTTGCCCACGTCCAGCTTGGTCCAGGCGTTGGTGTAGACGCGGTTGAGGAACTCGCGGGCGTCCGGGCCCTGGATGTCGATCTTGCCCAGGGTCGAAGCGTCGAGAATGCCCACGCTGTCACGCACGGCCTTGCATTCGCGGGCCACGGCAGCGTGCAGGTCTTCGCCGCGCTTGGGGAAGTACCAGGGGCGCTTCCACTGGCCGACGTCCTCGAACTCCGCGCCCTGCTCCAGGTGCCAGCGGTGCATGGCCGTGTAGCGCTTGGGATCGAACAGCGCGCCGCAGTGACGCCCGGCCACGGCGCCGAAGGTCACCGGGGTGTAGTTCGGGCGGAACATGGTGGTGCCCATCTCGGCGATGCTGATGCCCATCGACCGGGCGGCGATGGCCAGGCCGTTGATGTTGCCCAGCTTGCCCTGGTCGGTGCCGAAGCCCAGCGCGGTGTAGCGCTTGACGTGTTCGACCGACTCGAAGCCCTCGCGGGTGGCCAGCTCGATGCCGGCGGAGGTGACGTCGTTCTGCAGGTCGACGAACTGCTTCGGCGCACGGGCGGTGGACTTGTCGTGGGGCACCTGGAACAACGCCAGCGTGGCTTCCTCCTTGCGCTTCTCGGTCTTCGGCAGGCTGCCTTCGACCACCTTGAAGCCGGCCTCGGCGGCGGCCTTGGCGCCCGCCTCGAAACCGTCGGCGAGGGCGTCGCCCAGTCCGAACACGCCATTCACGGCGCCGGCGCAGAGACGCTTCTGGAAGCCGCCTTCGCTCGGCACAAAGGCGAGAATGTCCTCACGCCAGACCGGCTTGCCGCCCAGGTGCGAGGCCAGGTGTACCACCGGGCTGTAGCCGCCCGAGCTGACGATCAGGTCGCAGTCCAGCACTTCGCCGGGGCTGGTGACCTTGTGGCTGTTCAGGTCGATGGCGCAGATACGCGCGCCGGTGACGCGCTTGCTGCCGCGGGCCTCGACCACCGCGCTGCCGGTGAGGATGCGCACGCCACGGGCGCGGGCCTCTTCCACCCAGGTGCCGCGCGGGTTGCTGCGCGCATCGGCGACGGCCACCACCTGCTGGCCGGCGTCGAGCCAGTCCAGCACCACGCGGTAGGCGTAGTCGTTGTTGGTGGACAGCACCAGCTGGCGCCCCGGGGCCACACCGTAACGGTTGACGTAGGTGGAGACGGCGCCGGCGAGCATGTTGCCCGGCACGTCGTTGTTGGAATACACCAGCGGACGCTCGTGGGCGCCGGCGGCCAGCACCACGCGCTTGGCGCGGACGCGGTGCACGCGGTGGCGAACCTGGCCACGGGGGGCCACTTCGCCCAGGTGGTCGGTCAGGCGCTGGTGGATGGTGAGGAAGTTGTGGTCGTGATAGCCGTTCACCGTGGCGCGCGGCAGCAGGGTCACTTCCGGCAGTTTCTCCAGCTCGGCGATGACCTGGGCCGCCCATTGGGCCGCGGGCTTGCCATCCAGGGTTTCACGGGTATCCAGCAGGCTGCCGCCGAACTCTTCCTGTTCGTCGGCGAGGATCACGCGGGCGCCACTGCGGCCGGCGGCCAGGGCGGCGGCGAGGCCGGCCGGGCCGGCGCCGACCACCAGCACGTCGCAGTGCTGGTTCAGGTGGTCGTAGATGTCCGGATCGACTTCCAGCGGCGCACGGCCGAGACCGGCGGCCTTGCGGATGTACTTCTCGTAGGTCAGCCAGAGGTTCTGCGGATACATGAAGGTCTTGTAGTAGAACCCGGGCGGCATCATGCCGCCGCCGACCTTGCCGAGGATGCCCATGACGTCGTTGTTCACGCTCGGCCAGCCGTTGGTGCTGGCAGCCACCAGGCCGGCGTACAGGGCCTGCTGGGTGGCGCGCACGTTGGGCACCTGGGCGCTCTCGGTGGAGCCGATCTGCAGCACGGCATTGGGCTCTTCCGCACCGGCGGCGACGATGCCGCGCGGACGGGAATACTTGAAGCTGCGGCCGACGATATCCACACCGTTGGCCAGCAGGGCGGCGGCCAGGGTGTCGCCGGCATAGCCCTGATAGTTCTGGCCGTTGAAGGTGAAGGTCAGCGGCTGGCTGCGATCGACGCGGCCGCCCTTGGGAAGACGGTTGACCTGGCTCATGCCGTTACTCCTGCGGTCGCGGCTTTCTTCTCGCCGACGTTGGCTTCGGTGACAGAGGGCTTCTCACCGATCTTGTAGGTTTCGAGGATCTCGTAGCTGATGGTGTGGCGCGTGACGTTGAAGTACTTGCGGCAGCCAGCGGCGTGCACCCACAACTCGTGGTGGATGCCGCGCGGGTTGTCGCGGAAAAAGATGTAGTCGCCCCACTCCTCGTCGGTGCAGGCATTCGGGTCCAGCGGGCGCGGGATATGCGCCTGGCCCTTGGCGTGGAATTCCTCTTCGGAGCGCAGCTCGCCACAGTAGGGACAGAAGATGTGCAGCATGGCGGGTCTCCTTAGTGAGCCACGGCAGCGGCGCCGTGCTCGTCGATCAGTGCGCCAGTGTGGAAACGGTCGATGGAGAAGGGCTTGGCCAGCGGGTGCATCTCGCCACGCGCCAGGCTGGCCGCGAAGACATGGCCCGAACCGGGGGTGGCCTTGAAGCCGCCGGTGCCCCAGCCGCAGTTGAAGAACAGGTTCTTCACCGGGGTCTTGGAAATGATCGGGCAGGCGTCCGGGGTGGTATCCACGATGCCGCCCCACTGCCGGTTCATGCGCACGCGGGAGAGGATCGGGAACATCTCCACGATGGCCTGCAGGGTGTGCTCGATGGTCCCGTAGGAGCCGCGCTGGCCGTAGCCGTTGTAGCCGTCGATACCGGCGCCGATGACCAGGTCGCCCTTGTCGGACTGGCTGATGTAGCCATGCACGGCGTTGGACATGATCACGCTGTGGATGATCGGCTTGATCGGCTCGGAGACCAGCGCCTGCAGCGGGTGGGACTCCAGCGGCAGGCGGAAGCCGGCCTGCTTGGCCATGTGCCCGGAGTTGCCGGCGGTGACCACGCCGACGCGCTTGGCGCCGATGAAACCACGATTGGTCTCGACACCGATCACCGCGCCATCCTGCTTGCGGAAGCCGAGCACTTCGGTGTTCTGCAGCAGGTCGACGCCCAGGGCGTCGGCGGCACGGGCGTAGCCCCAGGCCACGGCGTCGTGACGGGCCACGCCGCCGCGACGCTGCACGGTGGAGCCCATGATCGGGTAGCGGGTGTTCTTGCTGCAGTCGAGGTAGGGAATCTCCTCGGCCACTTGCCGGGCGTCCAGCAGTTCGCCGTCCACGCCGTTCAGGCGGTTGGCGTTGACCCGGCGCGCCGAGTCACGCATGTCCTGCAGGGTGTGGCAGAGGTTGTAGACGCCGCGCTGGGAGAACATCACGTTGTAGTTCAGGTCCTGGGACAGGCCTTCCCAGAGCTTCATGGCGTGCTCGTACAGCTGCGCCGCCTCATCCCACAGGTAGTTGGAGCGGACGATGGTGGTGTTGCGCGCGGTGTTGCCGCCGCCCAGCCAGCCCTTCTCCACCACGGCGACGTTCTTCACGCCGAACTCCTTGGCCAGGTAGTAGGCAGTGGCCAGGCCGTGGCCGCCACCGCCGACGATGATCACGTCGTAAACCGGCTTCGGCGTCGGGTTGCGCCACATGCGTTGCCAGTTCTCGTGGTGGCTCAGGGAGTGCTTGAACAGACCGAAGCCGGAATAACGTTGCATGGAATGCTCCTGGTTCTACTCCCCTCTCCCACATGTGGGAGAGGGGCCGGGGGAGAGGGTGAATTGACTCAGCGGTACACGGGGAAGTCGGCGCAGAGGCCGGCGACCTGCTTGGCCACCTGGGCCTCGACATCAGCATCGCCGAGGTGGTCGAGGATGTCGCAGATCCAGCCGGCCAGTTCGGTGCTCTGGGCTTCCTTGAAGCCGCGGCTGGTGATGGCCGGGGTACCGATGCGCACGCCGGAGGTCACGAAGGGCGACTGCGGGTCGTTGGGCACGGCGTTCTTGTTCACGGTGATGCCGGCGCGGCCAAGGGCGGCGTCCGCTTCCTTGCCGGTCTTGCCCTGCTTGATCAGGCTGACCAGGAACAGGTGGTTGTCGGTGCCGCCGGAGACCACGTCGTAGCCGCGCTCGACGAACACCTGGGCCATGGCCTGGGCGTTCTTGATCACCTGGGCCTGGTAGTCCTTGAAGCCGGGCTCCAGGGCTTCCTTGAAGCACACCGCCTTGGCGGCGATCACGTGCATCAGCGGGCCACCCTGGGCACCGGGGAATACGGCGGAATTGAGTTTCTTCTCGATCTCTTCGTTGGCCTTGGCCAGGATCAGGCCGCCGCGCGGGCCGCGCAGGGTCTTGTGGGTGGTGGTGGTGACCACGTCGGCGTAGGGCAGCGGATTCGGGTACAGGCCGGCGGCGACCAGGCCGGCGACGTGGGCCATGTCGACGAACAGCAGCGCGCCCACCTTGTCGGCGATGGCGCGAAAGCGCGGGAAGTCCAGGGTTTTCGAGTAGGCGGAGAAGCCGGCGACGATCATCTTCGGCTTGTGCTCGACGGCCAGGCGCTCGACTTCGTCGTAGTCGATCAGCCCGGTGGCGGTGTCCAGGCCGTACTGCACGGCGTTGTACAGCTTGCCGGAGGACGACACCTTGGCACCGTGGGTCAGGTGGCCGCCGTGGGCCAGGCTCATGCCGAGGATCGTGTCACCGGCATTCAGCAGGGCCAGGTACACGGCGCTGTTGGCCTGGGAACCGGAGTGCGGCTGGACGTTGGCATAGTCGGCGCCGAACAGCTGCTTGGCGCGGTCGATGGCCAGCTGCTCGACCTTGTCGACGAACTCGCAACCGCCGTAGTAGCGCTTGCCCGGGTAGCCTTCGGCGTACTTGTTGGTCAGGCCACTGCCCTGGGCCTCCATCACACGCTTGCTGGTGTAGTTCTCCGAGGCGATCAGCTCGATGTGATCCTCCTGGCGACGTTCTTCTTCCTGAATCGCGCTGAACAGTTCGTCGTCGTAACCCTGGATCTGGTCTTGCTTGCTGAACATCGATGATCTCCTGCGACAACCCGCTGTCGTCTCTGTTGTTTTGGGGGCTTCGCGCCATCCGCTGAAATACGGTCGGTGCCAGCCTGTTGCGGCCGATTGTGCGAGTTAGTCCGACGCCCCGTTTGCCTGTTTGCGACGTGTAAATGCCCAAACCTACCCAGGCAACGACGTAAAACCATCCAACGGCCAGAGGTCTCTCTAGCGCCTCCGGGATAGGGGGCGGGGACGCCGACGGTCCGGGGCTGCAATGGGCGTGAGCCGATCACCGGCAGCGACCCATTGCCACGCCGCCCCCCGGAAAAAGACAGCACGGCGTTTCGACGCTCGCTTCACCGCCAATGCCCAAAAGCGACAGTCGATGCCGTGGAGAAGGCACCGATGACCGCTGCGAACCATGCGGCGGTGCAGGCCCGCAGCGCTCGCCAGGCAAGGGCTGTTCAAAAAACGCCCAAAAAATTAAACGCGCGATTAAATTTTGTAACCCGTGCCGCCGCGCCGCAGGGACGCTGGTATAAATGAGGGCGTTCAAATCTTGACCAGCAGAGAACCGGGCGCAAGATTCCAGTCACGCGCCGACCATTTCCGAGAACCTTCATGACTCGACCCGATCCCCGGCCTCGGCGATTGCGGCTGCCCGACGGCCGCATCCTGGCCTACCAGCTCTACGGCGCCGACGAAGGCCGCCCGCTCTACTACTTCCACGGTTTTCCCGGCAGTCGCCTGCAGGCCGCGCTGCACCACGAACAGGCGCTGGCCGCCGGCGTCTGCCTGGTGGCGCCGGAACGGCCGGGTTTCGGCTGGTCCGACGACCATCCCGGCCGCAGCATCCTCGACTGGGCCGACGACATGGCCTTCATGGCCGATACCCTCGGCCATGGCCGCTTCGGCGTGCTGGGGGTGTCCTGCGGCGGGCCCTACGCCCTGGCCTGAGCCCACCAGTTGGGCACCCGGCTGAACTATGTCGGGCTGCTGGCCGGCATGGGGCCGATGGACCTCCCCGAACTGCGCGCGACGCAGTTGCCGGCGCTGCGGCTGATGTTCGGCCTGGCGCGCCTGCATCCGTCGCTCGCCAGCCCGCTGCTGGCCCTCGACCGGCTGATGTTCCGCAGCAACCCGGCGCGGGCGCTGAAGGCCCTGGCGAAGCTCCTGGCCGAGCCCGACCGGCGCGTGCTTGACGCCAGTCCGGCGGCGGCCGACGACTTCGCGGCCTTCCTGGCCGAGGCCTATCGCCAGGGCATCCGTGGCGCCTGCACGGAAGCCGGTCTGATCGCGGCGCCGCGTCCCTTCGCCCTGGAGGCGATCCAGGTGCCGGTGCACCTCTACCAGAGCGGCATGGACCGTCACGTGCCGGCGGCCATGGGCCGCCACCTGCAGGCGCGACTCCCCCGCGCGACCCTGCGACTTTTTCCACAGGAAGGCCATCTGTCCATCGTCATCAACCAGTTTCCCCGGGTCCTCACGGACTTCAATCACTCCCCGCAACATGAGGCATGCCTGACATGAGCGACACCCTGACCTACCGCGGCGCCGTCTACCCCTGGCATTGCGACCACATGGGCCACATGAACGTGATGTGGTACGTCGGCAAGTTCGACGAAGCCACCTGGCAACTGTTCACCCTGCTGGGCCTGGCGCCTTCGCGCCTGCGCGAGGAGAACGCCGGCATGGCGGCGGTGGAGCAGCAGATCGAATACCGCCGCGAGCTGCACGCCGGCGACGTGGTGTCCATCCACTCCCAGGTGCTGGAGATGAAGGACAAGTCCATTCGCTTCCGCCACGAGATGCGCAACGACGAAACCGGCGAGATCGCCGCCGTCACCACCCTGGTGGGCGTCCACCTGGACACCCGGGCGCGCAAGGCACGCGCCTTCCCCACGGACATTCGCGAGCGGGCCCTGGCCTGGCTGGAGCCCGCCTAGGATTACCCACGGAAACCCTGGACCGGCCCGTGGACAACCTGTGGGATCGGCCCCGCAGCCCAGGGAATGCGCGGGCTGCGGCAGGCTGGTCAAATTCCGCTCAGTCGTTCAGCTGGCTCAGGCAGGAATGGGAGACCTTGACCAGGCGTTGATGGGTCTGCTCCGGCAGCGGTGTTTTCTGGCCCTTCAGTTCCTGCAGCTCGGCACTGCTGAACTCGCGGCTGACGCCGTCGGCGGCGCAGCTGCAGTAACGCTGCAGCTTGGCTGCGGGCACATTGGCCTGGGCGCTGGTCTTGCACTCCTGAATGAAATTCTCGCGCTCACCGCTGGGCCATTCGGCGGCAAGCACCGGTAGGCCGATCAGCACGGGAGCAAAAAAAGCGATCAGGGTCGGATAACGCATCATGGGACCTCCTGGCGGGGTGGGCGCGCTCTTGAATTCTGAGGTGGCATCTGCAGCCTGAGTTCCCTCGCGCTGACCAGGCGCCGCAGACAGAAAAGGATGTCGCCACGAGCGAACCCCGAGACGGCAACCTGGCGTAAAGTTAGGCCCCATGCGCCTGTGCCTGCAGGCGAACGGACAGAAGGACCAGGACATGACCGACCAGACCCAGCAATTCGCCAGCGACAACTATTCCGGTATCTGCCCGGAAGCCTGGGCCGCGATGGCCGAGGCCAATCGCGGCCACGAGCGCGCCTACGGCGAGGACCAGTGGACCGCTCGCGCCGCCGACCACTTCCGCCAGTTGTTCGAGACCGATTGCGAAGTCTTCTTCGCCTTCAACGGCACCGCCGCCAACTCCCTGGCCCTGGCATCCCTGTGCCAGAGCTACCACAGCGTGATCTGCTCCGAGACCGCCCACGTCGAGACCGACGAATGCGGCGCGCCGGAATTCTTCTCCAACGGTTCCAAGCTGCTGCTGGCGAAAACCGTTGACGGCAAGCTGACGCCCGAGGCGATCCGCGAGATCGCCCTCAAGCGCCAGGACATCCACTATCCGAAGCCGCGCGTGGTCACCCTGACCCAGGCCACCGAAGTCGGCAGCGTCTACCGTCCCGAGGAAATCCGCGCCATCAGCCAGGTGTGCAAGGCGCTGGGCCTGAACCTGCACATGGACGGCGCGCGCTTCGCCAACGCCTGCGCCTTCCTCGGCTGCTCGCCGGCCGACCTGACCTGGAAGGCCGGGGTGGACGTACTCTGCTTCGGCGGCACCAAGAACGGCATGGCGGTGGGTGAGGCCATTCTCTTCTTCAACCGCGAACTGGCCGAGGACTTCGACTACCGCTGCAAACAGGCCGGCCAACTGGCCTCGAAGATGCGCTTCCTCGCCGCCCCCTGGGTCGGCCTGCTGCAGGACGGCGCCTGGCTGCACTACGGCAAGCACGCCAACGCCTGCGCCCAGTTGCTGGCCGAACTGGTGAGCGACGTGCCGGGCGTCAGTCTGATGTTCCCGGTGGAAGCCAACGGCGTGTTCCTGCAGATGTCCGAACCGGCACTGGAGTACCTGCGCAACAAGGGCTGGCGCTTCTACACCTTCATCGGCGCCGGCGGCGCACGCTTCATGTGCTCCTGGGACACCGAGATGGACCGCGTGCGTGAGTTGGCCGCGGATATCCGCGCGGCCATGGGGGCCTGATCCCGCACCAAGCCTCACCCCTTGTGGGGGCGAATTCATTCGCTAAGGGCAGCGTTGCTGCCCCTCGGGCATCCCAGCGGGCAGGCCCGCTGCCTGCATAGCGATTAAAATCGCCCCCACAGGTGAAGCATTTCCCCCAATCCCCCGCCTTACCCCCTGTTTCCGTGGATCAAGCTGTGGACAAACTGTAGAGCCACGGCCAGGGCGCGCGCCGTTCGCGGCCTCCAGCCATCTGGATATTTTCTGATCGTTTTCAACGACTTGCCATTTCTTCACACAGTTTCTGTGCAGGGAAAGGTACACAAGCTGTGGAAAACCTCCCGCAGGCCTTGTCTCTCCTGCGATACAGGGCGCTGATCATTTATTGAGCAAAACCTGAAAGCCAACGGATTACCCCCAAACCCTGTGCATAACACTGTGGGCAATCTGTTGACGGCTTTGTATAGCCATCCCCCCGTTATTCCTGGCTTTCAGCTTGTTTCGTGGGGAAAGTGGTCCTCCCGCCAGAAATCTGCTCACAAAATCCGTGCAAATCCCTGTGGAAAAGCCGTTGGCAACTCTGTTGGACCCAATAAATACGGGCTGTACAGCGCAACGGTCATTTACCGATCCGCCGGCCTCCAAGCCCGTTTCGCTGCCTGGGATCGCCGACTCGCGGTGGAAAACCCAATCCTTACCCACAAACCCGGTGGAGTCTTCTGTGGACAAGCTGTATAGACCCGCTCCCGCGCCAGGATTGGCGCGGGCTCCCGGAAATCGTACATTTTTCGAGCGATATCAACTGGTTACATCGAAATCCCGAGTTCCAGGGCAGGCCCGGGGTGCCTGCCTATACTGGAAACACCCCAGCGCGCGGAGGTGCTCATGGCGAACTACTCGGTGGAATCCATTCGCACGGTCGCCCTGGTCGGCCACGGTGACAGCGGCAAGACCAGCCTGACCGAAGCCCTGTTGCAGCGCAGCGGCGCGATTCCCAACGCCGGCAGCCTGGAGCGCGGCGACACGGTGTGCGACTTCGATCCGCTGGAGCGCGAGTACCGCCACTCGCTGGCATCCGCCCTCGCCCATTGCAGCCACGGCGGCGCCGAACTGAACCTGATCGACACACCCGGCTTTCCCGACTTCATCGGCCAGTCCATCGCCGCCCTGGCGGCGGTGGAAACCGCGCTGGTAGTGGTCAATGCGCAGAACGGCATCGAGCTGACCACACGCCGCATGATGGCCATGGCCGCCGAGCGCGGTCTGTGCCGGATGCTGGTGGTGAACAAGATCGACGCCGAGCGCATCGACCTGCCCACCCTGCTCGCCAACCTGCGGGAAGCCTTCGGCAAGGAGGTGCTGCCGCTGAACCTGCCGGCGGACAACGCCAGCCGGGTCGTGGACTGTTTCTTCGCGCCGGATGGCGAGGCCGACTTCTCCTCAGTGGCCGAAGCCCACCAGGCGCTGGTGGACCAGGTCGTGGAAGTGGACGAGGAGCTGATGGCGCGCTACCTGGAAGAGGGCGAGATCGCCCCCGAAGCGCTGCACGAACCCTTCGAGCAGGCGCTGCGCGACGGGCACCTGATCCCGCTGTGTTTCACGTCCGCGCGCACCGGCGCCGGGGTGGCCGAGCTGCTGGATATCCTCGCGCGGCTGGCGCCCAACCCCACCGAAGGCAACCCGCCGCTGTTCCTCAAGGGCGAGGGGGCCGACGCCAAGGCGTTCCGTTCCCGTCCGGACCCGGAGCAGCATGTGCTGGCCCATGTGTTCAAGGTGGTGATCGACCCTTTCGTGGGCAAGCTCGGCGTGTTCCGAGTGCACCAGGGCACCCTGGTGCGGGACATGCAGCTGTTCGTCGGTGACGGTCGCAAACCCTTCAAGCTCGGCCACCTGCTGCGCCTGCAGGGCAAGCGCCACGAAGAAGTGACCCGGTTGATTCCCGGCGACTTCGGCGCCCTGACCAAGGTGGACGAGGTGGAGTTCGACTCGGTCCTGCACGACTCCCACGACGAGGACCAGATTCACCTCAAGCCACTGGACTTCCCCGCGCCCATGCAAGGCCTGGCCATCGAGGCCAGGCGCCGGGGCGATGAACAGCGCATCGCCGAGGTGTTGAGCCGACTGCAGGCCGAAGACCCCTGCGTGAAGCTGGATTACCAGGCCTCCACCCAGGAAACCGTCTTGCGCGGCATGGGTGAATTGCACCTGCGCTACCTGCTGGACCGCATCAGCGGCACCTACAAGCTGGAGGTGGAGACCCGCCCGCCCAAGGTGCCCTACCGCGAAACCCTCACCCGCGCGGCCGACGGCCACAGCCGGCACAAGAAGCAGACCGGCGGCGCCGGCCAGTTCGGCGAGGTGTTCCTGCGCATCGAGCCCCTGCCACGCGGCAGCGGCTTCGAGTTCTTCGATGAGGTGAAGGGCGGGGTGATTCCCTCACAGTTCATTCCCTCGGTGGAAAAAGGCGTGCGCTCGGTGCTGGCCTGCGGCCCCCTGGCCGGCCTGCCGGTGGCGGACGTGAAGGTGACTGTCCACGACGGCAAGCATCACCCGGTGGACTCCAAGGACATCGCCTTCCAGGCCGCCGGACGCAAAGCCATGCTCGATGCCCTGCGTGCCGCCGGCGAGGTCGTCCTGGAACCGGTGGTGACGGTGGAGGTCACGTCGCCGGAGACCAACCTGGGCGATATCACCACCGACCTGATCGGCCGTCGCGGCCAGGTGACCGGCACCGAATCCCTGTCCCAGGGCCTGGCGCTGATCCATGGCCAGGTGCCGCTGGCCGAGCTGGGTGGCTACGCCGGTCGCCTCAAGGCCATCACCCAGGGCCATGGCGCCTTCAGCATGGTCCTCAGCCATTACGCCGCCGCGCCGCAGGACGTGCAGCAGCGACTGGCCGGAGCCTACAAGGCGGAGCAGGAGGAGGACTGAAGGCGCCGCAGGGCCTCCTTGGACGTTACCTGCGGGGGCCATTTCTTTCGTTTGGGGCAGCGCAGCTGCCGCCGGCTTTACCGCACGGCAGGCCTCCGGCCTGCACAGCGATTGAAATCGCCCCCACAAAAGCCAGCATCCGCAAACGCCGACTCGGACTCAGGCCAATCCCTCAGCCTTCAGCGCCTCCTGCACGGCCGGGCGGGTGGCGACGCGTCCCAGGAAGGCCTGGACTTCCGGGCAATCGGCGATATCCATCTTCAGGAAGCCCGCCCAGTTGGCAACCGTGAACAGGTAGGCATCCGCTGCGGTGAAATCAGTGCCGGTGAGGTAGTCACGCCCGCGCAACTGCTCCGATGTCCATTGCAGGCGGCGGTGCGCCATGCCGGCATGGATCGCCTTGGCCTCGTCGTCCAGCGCGGGGTTGAACAGCGCGCCTAAGCTCTTGTGCAGCTCGCTGCCGATGAACGCCTGCCATTCCATGACGCGGTATCGCGGCAGCGTGCCGGCGACCGGCATCAGGTCGGTGCGGCCGGCCTGGTCGCACAGGTACTGGCAGATCACCGGCCCTTCGCTGAGCGTCTGGCCGTTGTCCAGCTCCAGCAGCGGCACATACCCCTTGGGGTTGCTGCGGTAGTAGTCGCCACCGTCCGCGGTCTTGTGGGCGGCTAGATCGACTTTCACCAACTCGAAGGGGCTACCGATCTCGCGCAGGACAATATGCACGGCAAGGGAACAGGCTCCGGGTGAGTAGTAGAGTTTCATCGCGTGGGCTCCTCGGGTGGGTCGCGGGGATGCGGCGCGTCGGTGGGGATCGCTCGAACAAGCATAGCGAGCCGAGTTGCCCCCACGATCAGTGGACCAGCCTGTGGACAAGCTGTTCGTCCCTGGCGCCCGCCCGCATACTGCGCGGCCGCTCTGGAGTTGGCGATTTTTTCAGCGATTTCAGTAAGTTGCGCACAACTACTGTGCACCACGGCGTCCACAAGCTGTGGACAGATGGCGCCAGCCCGCGGCGCACGCGGGCTGGCGGGGATTGCTCAGAAAACCATCAATAGTCGATGGCCACATCCCCCTTGGGAATGCTGCAGCAGGACAGGATGTAGCCCTCGGCGACGTCTTCGTCGGTGATACCGCCGTTGTGATCCATCTCCACCTCGCCGCCAGTCTTCATTACCTTGCAGGTGCCGCAGATGCCCATGCCGCATGCCTTGGGAATGTGCAGGCCAAGCTTGGCCGCGGCCGAATGCACGGTTTCTCCGGGCGCGACGCGGATGCTCTTGCCGGTGTTGGTGAACTCCACCAGGTTCATGGCGGCGGCCGGTATTTCGGCGGCGGCCTCGGCCGCTTCGGCGGCGTGCTCCCTCACCTCTTGGCGGATTTCCGGCGGAGTCGGCCCGAAGGCCTCTTCGTGGTAACGGCTCATGTCGAAGCCGGCGGCTTCCAGCAGGCGCTTCACCGCAGCCATGTACGGCGTCGGGCCGCAGCAGAAGATCTCGCGCTCCATGAAGTCGCCGGCGATCAGGTCGAGCATCGCCCGGCTCAGGTAGCCACGGTAGCCGGACCAGGTTTCGCCGATCTCGTACTTCTCGCAGATCAGGTGCAACTTGAAGTTGCTGATGCGCGAGGCCATGTGGCGCAACTCGCGGTGGTAGATGATGTCCTTCGGCGTGCGCGCGCTGTGCACGAACACCATGTCCACCGAGCCGCTGGTATCGAAGAACCAGCGCGCCATGGACATCACCGGGGTGATACCGACGCCGCCGGACAGGAACAGCACCTTCTCGGCCGGGAAGTCGATGGCGTTGAACTGGCCGACCGGCCCGTGCACCGGAATCACGTCACCTTCCTTGAGGTTGTCGTGCAGCCAGTTGGACACCTTGCCGCCCGGTACGCGTTTGATGGTCAGGGAGAAGGTGTATGGCACCGACGGCGAGCTGGAGATGGTGTACGAACGCATGATCGGCTGGCCGTCGATCTCCAGCTCCAGGGTCACGAACTGGCCCGGCTTGAAGAAGAACACCATCGGCTGGTCGGCCATGAAACAGAAGGTGCGCACGTCCCAGGTTTCCTGGATCGCCTTGACGCAGCGAACCATGTGCCGGCCGTTGGTCCAGGTCTGGGTCGTGATGGGATTGAGGAAATTGTTGGTCATGGACGCTACTCCGCGCGCGGCCGGATATCGGCCTATTGCGGCGGATTGTGATTAACGCAAAAACGCCCCGTTTACCTGTCTGCGACATTCACATGCTCATCGCGACCTGCCAGCAACCACCGGGCCTCCGGCGTCGGAAACGGATGTTCCCATGTCGCCCGTGGATAAGGTCGTACCTCTGCACGTCAGCACACTCAACGCCAGCCGAACCATAGGGTCTTTGAGCGAACCACCCTCGCACCCGCAGCAGGGCAGCCAATCGGCAGGCGAGCAACGAGGGGGCAGGTCACGCCGCCTTGCGTGACAACCGAAACAGCCACTTATTTGCGGCGGTCGCCAGCGCGACCAGCCATTGAGGAGTTACCGATGGACGTCACTTCCACCCTGAGCCTGGGCGATCCGCTCGAACCCGCACGCAAGGCCACGGCCGAAATGCTCCGCGAACGCGACCACAGCTTCTCCCTGCCGCAGCCTTTCTATAACGACGATCGCCTGTTCCAGATCGACATGCAGGAGATCTTCCACAAGGAATGGC
Organism: Pseudomonas sp. Q1-7; assembly: GCF_028010285.1. Classification (NCBI taxonomy): domain Bacteria; kingdom Pseudomonadati; phylum Pseudomonadota; class Gammaproteobacteria; order Pseudomonadales; family Pseudomonadaceae; genus Pseudomonas; species Pseudomonas sp. Q1-7. Next base: position 435,689 of record NZ_CP116304.1, on the reverse strand, counting down.
TGATCGCCGGCATGACCTGCGAGATTCCCGCCAAGGGCAACTACCTGACCCTGCAGATCGGCGACAACCCGATCATCGTCATCCGCGGCGCCGAAGGGCAGATCCACGCCTTCCACAACGTCTGCCGCCACCGTGGTTCGCGCCTGTGCGTCAGCGAGAAAGGCAAGGTCGCCAAGCTGGTCTGCCCCTATCACCAGTGGACCTACGAGCTGGACGGCCGCCTGCTGTTCGCCGGCACCGAGATGGGCGCCGACTTCGACATGAAGCAGTACGGTCTCAAGCCGGTGCACGTGAAGAGCGCCGGTGGCTACATCTTCATCAACCTGTCGGAAAACCCGCCGGCCATCGACGACTTCCTCTCCACCCTGGCTCATTACATGGAGCCCTACGACATGGAGAACACCAAGGTGGCGGTGCAGACCACCCTCAAGGAAGCCGCCAACTGGAAGCTGGTGCTCGAAAACAACCGCGAGTGCTACCACTGCAACGGTTCGCACCCGGAACTGCTGAAGACCCTGCTGGAATGGGACGACGTCACCGACCCGCGCGCCAGCCAGGCGTTCAAGGACCAGGTCGCCGCGTGCACCAAAGCCTGGGACGAGGAGAAGATCCCCTACGCCCACGCCAGCTTCGGCCTGCGCAACCGCATCGTGCGCATGCCCCTGCTCGACGGCACCGTGTCCATGACCATGGACGGCAAGCAGGGCTGCAAGAAGCTCATGGGCCGCATCAAGAACCCCGACCTGGGCTCCATGCGCATCCTCCACCTGCCGCACTCCTGGAACCACTGCATGGGCGACCACCTGATCGTCTTCACCGTGTGGCCCATCAGCGCCCAGGAAACCATGGTCACCACCAAGTGGCTGGTACACAAGGACGCGGTGGAAGGCGTGGACTACGACGTGGCCCGTCTGCGCGAAGTCTGGGACGCCACCAACGACCAGGACCGCCGCCTGGCCGAAGAGAACCAGCGCGGCATCAACTCCACCGCCTACCAGCCGGGCCCCTACTCGAAAACCTACGAGTTCGGCGTGATCAACTTCCTCGACTGGTACAGCGAGCGGATGCTCAACAACCTCGGCGACATCCCGGCCACTCGGCTGCGCCAGGTCGGCAACGAATGACCCGGCAGGCGCGGCCATGTCCCTGAGCCTGGCCTTCGCCATCCTGCTGACCATCTACGGACTGGCGTCGAGCCTGCTCGGCGCCTGGTACAGACGCACACACTGAGGTCCCCAAGGACCACCCTCGCCCCCATCGGGATATCGGCCCCGACGGGGGTTTTTTTTTGCCGCTCCAGCCGACACCTCCTTGCTGGCCCTGAAGCGCCCTAAAAGATAAGGAATTCTCCTACACGTCTTTAGGAATCTACTGAGATGAGAAATGGATATTTCTCTGCTTACTTACAGATTAATAAGAAAATCCTCGCAATCTTCTGAGGAAACGTCCGAATTCTGGCGTGAGCATTCGCAGGATCACGAAGAAATCGACCGATATCTGCAAAGAAGTAGGAAAGGACGACTGAAACGCTCAGCACAACAGTGGCCGAACAGGGCCAATAAATGGCCGAACGATTCCATTTGGCCATCATTGTGATATCAATCATTTCGACCCGGATCGGGCCACACAAGCAAGCCGGCGGCCTGTAGTCCAGCGGGCGCATTCCGCACTGCGCGGACCAGGACGCGGCCGGATCGATGCGTACCACCCAGGAGAATGGAAGATGAGAATCCAGAAGATCGCAGCGGTGATCACCCTCGCCATCGCGTCATCAGCCGCACACGCAAGCGGGTCGAACAGCATCAGCGGCGTTATCCGCTTCACTGGTGAAATCGTCGTCGGCTCCTGCGACCTCCCCACCGCCGAGTGGTCTCGCCACGCAGGTCGCCAGGATGGTCGCAGCCCCGTCCAGGCGGGTGCGGTACCCGGCAGCAACGGTACCTGTGCCGGGATCGCCGACACCCGCTCGGTGACCTTTACGCCAGTCAGCTATCAGAAGAGCGGCGCGGTGGCGGCCGGCGTGGTGACAATCTCCTTCAACTGACGGGCCGCTGAGCAAGGTCGCGATGGCCCACGCCGGGTGACGTCAGCTCGAGGCGGGTGACGGGGCGTCTCCCGCCTGCTCCATCCCCAGGTTGTTGCGCCGGGCGAACTCGGCCAGTTCCAGTAGCGAGTTGAGGTTGAGTTTCTGCTGTATCCGCGTCTTGTAGGTGCTGACGGTCTTGTTGCTGAGCAGCATGCGCTCGGCGATCTCCTTGTTGGAGAGCCCCGTGGCCAGGTACTGCAACACCATCAACTCCTGGTTGGACAGACGCCCGACCAGCTCGGCCTCGCTGCTCACGGGCAGGGGACCGCCGGACTGACCCGTCGAGGGGAAGAGGGTGAAACCGGCGCTGATCGCGTTGATGGCGGTCACCAGGTTCTGCAAGTCCTCTTCCTTGCTGACGAATCCCTTGGCGCCAGCCTGGAAGCAGCGCTGGGAAAAGCTCTCCGCCGGCTGCGAGGTGAGCACCAGCACATCGCTGTCGAGGCCCAGGGAGCGAATGCGCGAAATGACGTTGAGACCGTCGAGCCGGGGGATACCGATATCCAGGATGACGATGTCCGGCTCATGCTGACGGATCAATTGGAGAGCATCGACGCCGTTGTCGGCCTCGCCGACGACCGCGATGTCGTTGCGCTCCAGCAACATCCGGACCGCCATGCGGATGACCGGATGATCATCGACTATCAGGGCACTTCTCATTGCAACCTCGAAACCAGTGGACATGGGCATCCTTGACGCAGCCCTGGAAAGTGACGAAGAGCTATCGCCTGTGAATTTTCCTACAAATTCCTACGAAACGTCGCCTAGCTTAGACGCCTCGGTCCTCAGTAACTTGATCTTTCTCCGAAATCCTGTCGAGCCTCTCATGAAGCAATTGAGCATCCTGGTTCTGGAAGACGAACCCTTCCAGCGCCTGATCGCCGTCACCGCCCTGCGCCAACTGGGGCTCGAACGCATCCACGAAGCCGCCGATGGCGCCGAGGCCCTGGCCCGGCTCGAAGCCTGCGGCGGCGTCGACGTCGTCCTGTGCGACCTGCGCATGGCGGGCATGGACGGCCTGGCCTTTCTGCGCCATGCCAGCCAGGCCGGCGTCATCCGCTCAGTGATCCTCAGCAGCGAAGTGGCACCGGAACTGCGCCAGGCAACCATCACCATGACCCGCTGCCTGGGGCTGAACTTCCTCGGCGACCTGGGCAAGCCCTTCGACCTCGAACGCGCCGCCACGCTGATCGGGCGCCATCCCCATGCGAGCGACTGCCGCCGCCCCGGCCAGGATGCCGAGGCGCCCGGCCTGGAGGACATTTTCCAGGCCCTGGAACGCGGCGAGTTCGAGGCGTTCTACCAACCCAAGGTGTGCCTGGACAGCGGGGCCACGCTGGGCGCCGAGGTCCTCGCGCGCTGGCGCCACCCCCAGCGCGGCCTGCTGCCGCCATCGCAGTTCCTCCCGCTGATGGAAGCCAACGACCTGATGGACCGCCTGTTCTGGCAGCTCTTCGAGCAGGGTCTGGCCCTGCAGCAGGCTCTCAGCCTCGGCAACCGCCAAGTGAACCTCGCCTTCAACCTCCAGCCCCGGCAGTTGAGCAACCACGCGCTCGTCAAACGCATCGAAAAGTCCCTGGAGGCCACTGGTCTGCCGGGTTCGGGGCTGACCTTCGAGCTGACCGAAACCGGCCTGCTGGAGGCCCCGGCCGCCAGCCTGGAAAACCTGGTGCGGCTGCGCCTGATGGGTTGCGAACTGGCCATGGACGACTTCGGCGCGGGCTACTCCTCCCTCGACCGCCTCTGCGAACTGCCCTTCAGCCAACTCAAGCTGGACGCCGCCTTCGTCCGCAAACTGGACAACCAGCCACGCAGCGGCGCGGTCATCGGCAGCGCCGTGGCCCTGGCCAACGCCATGGGCATGACCCTGGTGGTGGAAGGCGTGGAAACCATCGAGCAGCGCGAGCGACTCAGGTCATTCGGCTGCCGGGTGGCCCAGGGCTTCCTCTTCCATCGGCCGATGGACCGCGACAGTTTCAGCGCGCTGCTGAGCAAGCAATCCCGCCCCGCTCTTCACTAAGCCTCCTCGGCCATCCGCCTCAGCAATCCACGCTCCAGTTCGAGCATCGCCTGGCGCAAGGCGTCGGCGTCCCGGCGCAGGGACTCAGGTTCCGGGACCGGCTGCCGACAAGCCTGCTCCAGGCTCACGCATGCGGCGATCAGGGGCTCCGCCCTGACCACCCGCGCCGCGCCCTTGAGCCGGTGCGCGAGTTCCGCCAGGCCCGGGGCGTCGCCCTGTTCGGCCAGGACGGCCAAGGGTTCCAGGTCCCGCCGGTTGGTTTCCAGCAGTTCGTTCACCAGGTTGCGGATCAGGCTCGCATCGCCGCCGGTAAGGGGTGTCAACGGCGCCAGGTCGAACAGGGCCCCAGTCTCGGCCTCAGGCTGCGCCGGCTCCGCTTCGACCACAGGCTCGCCGCCCGCAGCGGCCCGGAGCTTCTCCTCCAGCAGATCGAGCCCGATGGGCTTGATCAGGCAGTCGTCCATGCCCGCCTGCATGCCGCGCTCGACTTCTTCCGGCTGGGCATCGGCGGTCAACCCGAGGATCAGCGCCGGTACTCGCGCGCCCTCCGCCTCCTCGGCGCGAATGGCACGGGCAAGGTCGGCGCCGCTCATCCGCGGCATATGGCAATCCGTGGCGACGACATCAAAAGGTTGCGACTGCCAGGCCGCGAGGGCCTCCACACCGTTTTCCGCCTCCATCACCTCGTGCCCCAGATACCCCAGTTGCTGGGCAAGGATCTGCCGGTTGACCGGGTGATCGTCCACCACCAGCACCCGCAGCCGGCGCGGCAGCGATGCAGCGGCAGGCTCGGCACGACCCGGCTCGTCGACCGGATCGAGGCGGTGCAGGCGCAGTTCCACGTCAACCTGAGTGCCCTCGCCTGGGGCGCTGGACAGGTTCAGACGGCCACCCATCATCTCGCAGAGGGAACGGCTGATGACCAACCCCAGGCCGGTGCCTTCGGTCTGGTGATAGCCCCGCTCCACCTGGGCAAAGGGCCGGAACAGGCGGTTCTGGTCGTCCGCCGAGATGCCGATGCCGGTGTCCTCGACGCGCAGGTGCACGCGCAGCAGTCCATCCTCCAGCGCCTCGCCCTCGATCTGCAGGCGGACGCTGCCCTCGCGGGTGAACTTGATCGCGTTGCTGACCAGGTTGGAAAGGATCTGCTTGAAACGCAGGGCATCCACCAGCACATCGCCCTGGATGCTGGAATCGATCTCGAGCACCAGGCTCAGCCGTTTCTGCCGCGCCAGCCCGTCGAACACCCGCGCCACCGACTCCACCAGTTCACGCAGGTTGGCCCGGTGCGGCGCGAGGCTGAGGCGGCCGGACTCGATGCGGGCGATGTCTAGGATGTCGCCGATCAGCGCCAGCAGGCTGCGCGCCGACCCGTAGGCGACCTCGATACTGGACGGGTCGATGGGGCGGTCGCCGGCCCGCTTCAGTGCCAATTCGAGGATGCCGATCACCGCGTTCATGGGGGTGCGGATTTCGTGGCTCATGGTCGCCAGGAAGGTGGTCTTGGCACGGCTGGCCTCGTCCGCCAGGTTCTTCGCCGCCTCCAGTTCCGCGACCAGGCGGCGGTGCTCGGTGATGTCGAGCCAGCCGCAGATCACGCCCTTGAGCGTGCCGGCGGAATCCTGGAAGGGCTGGACCCAGTGGTCGATCCACAGCTCACGATCACCCTGACGGATCGCATGCACGCCCTGAATCATGCCGCCCTCGGCCATGGCCCGCAGATACAGGCGATGGAACTCCGGCGCCGCCTCGAATACGTCGGCTGGCAGGTCGAGCGCGGTGCGACCGCGCACCGCCTCCAGCGGCAGGCCGATACTGGCCAGGTAGCTGCGGTTGCACGACAGCAGACGTCCCTCGGTATCCCGTACGTAGAGAGGTGGCGGCATGCTGTCGGTCAGGGTCGCGACGAACTGCAGCTCATCGTTGAGCTTCCGCTCGGCGAGCTGTCGCCGACGCACCTCGCGGCGCAGGCGCAGGACCCAGGCCAGTGCCAACAGAAGCACTACGCCGGCGGCGAGGACGATCCGCTGGATCACCGTGCCGTAGTCGCGCCAGGATTGCGGGCTCCTGCCCGGCATGGCGCGCCAGTTGCTGGCCATGGCATTGAGCTCTCCCGGCGGCAGACTCGCCAGCACCTTGTCGATGATCGACTGCAGTTCGCCATCGTCCCGGCCGACAGCGAAGTTGAGGGTCGCCGGCCTGATATTCGCCATGGCGACGATCGACAGCCGGTCACTGAACAGGTTCGCCAGGTAGTAGCGCGCCATGGGCATGGCGACCAGCGCATAGTCCGCCCGCCCGGCCGCCACCAGGTTCATGGAGTCCGGCGTGGAATCCGACTCGATCAACTGGCTTCCCGGATACGCCGCATTCAGCTCGGCTTCAGCCACGTTTCCCTTGGCCAGGGCGATACGCACTTTTTCCGACGTGGCGGAGGGCGGTGCGGCATCGACGCGCCCCACCAGCGCGAAGGGCACGCGGGCGATGGCGCGGGTGAAGCGCATGCGCGCCTCGCGCGTCCGGCTCGCGCTGAGGATCGCCAGATCCGTCCGCCCCTGCAGCAGGCTCTCGATCTGTCGGGCGGCACTGCTCGGACCGCTGACGGCCGTGAAGCGCAGGCCGGTCTGCAACCGCACCACGTCCAGCAGGTCGGCGAAGAAGCCACGGAACCGGCCCTGGTCGTCGAAATAGGCCCCTGGGGCCAGGTCGTCGCCGATCATCAGGCGCACCACCGGGTTGCGCTTCACCCAGTTCGATTCGGCCGGCGTCAGCGGCAGCGGTCGACTGAGCGGCATCAGCCCACTGCCCACCCAGCCACGGACGATGTCATCCATCCAGGTCCGGCCGGCGGCGCGCAGGGCACCGTCCAGGCTGTGCAGCAAGCGTTGGTTTTCCGCCCGTACCATGAAACCCAGACTGGTATCGGCGCCTTCGGGGAAACGCTCGAACTCGACCAGCCCGTTGAAGATGCGATTGGCCCGGTAGGACACCAGGAGGAAGTCTCCCAGCAACAACTCGGCCTGGCCGAACGCGACCAGCGCCATCGCCTCGTCGATGGACGCGGCATCCAGCCGGTGTGCCGTCGGATAGAGCCGGGCGAGCAGCGGCGCATGTTCTGCCGTCACCGCCACGTTCACGCCCGCCAGGTCCTGCGGGAAGGGACCGGCGTCCTTGTAGCGGCGAAACAGCGCCAGGCGGTCGGTGATCATGGGGCGGCTGTGGGCAACGGGCCTTCCCGTGCCTTCCGCTTGCGGGCCGACGACCATGTCCACTTCGCGCCTGAGCAATGCGTCGAGCAGCGCCTGCCGATCCGGGTACTCGCGCAAGCGCACCTGCAATCCCAGAAGCTTCCCGACCAGCATGGTGGCGTCGGCAACGATGCCCTCGTAGGCGCCGTCGTGCTGGTTGATCTCGAGCGGTTCGAGGTCCCGGACCGTGATGCCCATCACCAGCTCGCGCTTTTCCCGCAGCCAGCGCCAGTCTTCCTCGGCGATTGACAGGTCCCGGTGGTCGACCACCATCGGGCTGGAGAGGAAGCGGGCCGGCGGCTCCGGTGCCGCGAAAAGTTCCGGCGCGACCGCCAGCAGGCAGGACAAGCAGAAAGCCCGGACAAGCACCGCGAGCCAGGGCAGGCCGGGCGGCGATGGGGACCACCCCATGGACAAGAAGGTCAACAACATCAATCGAAGCCCCGCTCACGATGGGCCGCAAATCGGCGGCAACTCCTTCGCCTACATGTCCTGTAGGAAACTTCCCATAAACCGCCTGGGCACCAGGCTCGGAAATATACTTCCAGCCCTACATACATGCTGATTGCCGAAGTGCATTACCTGCTGGCCAACGCACTTTTTCCGACAGTACATGGAAGTTTCAAGTCGAGCGTCTGAACTTTTCCAACTTGGAACGTGCCAGATTCTGACGAAAAACCCCACGGAAACCAACTTGTCCGATTAGACAGGCGCACAGGTTTTCTCGAAAACGCGTCTCCGGCTGTCAGCACTCAACTCACGACGCCCAACGGAAGTTCCCAGGAAACAGAAACCCTGGGCACACGAAGGGTGGCCGATAAAGGAGAAGTTACGGATGAACAAAGTATTGCTGATCGATAACCAGCCGATGATTCGGTTCGCCACCCGCGTCCTGCTGGAGCGGGAAGACTATGACGTCGTCGGTGAGACGGAAAGCGGCGTCGAGGGCCTGAGCCTGGCCCGCTCGCTGCGCCCGGACCTGGTGATTCTGGACATCGCCATTCCCAAGCTCGATGGCCTGGAAGTCCTGGGACGACTGAGCGGAATGGACGCCAACCTCAAGGTACTGGTGCTGACGTCGCTGCCGGCGTCGCTCTATGCCAACCGCTGCCTTCAGGCTGGCGCCACCGGCTACCTGTCCAAGCAGGAACAGGCGGTCAGCCTGATCTCCGCGGTGCGTTCGGTACTTTCCGGCTACAGCCTGTTCCCCAGCACCGTGCACCTGCCTGCCAACACCCAGTCGGGCGGTTCCAGCGACAGCCATCTGCTGGATACCCTCTCCGACCGCGAGCTGGCGGTTTTGCAGAACCTGGCCAATGGCAAGAACAACCAGGAAATCGCCAAGCAGTTGTTCATCAGCCACAAGACGGTGAGCACCTACAAATCCCGCTTGATGGACAAGCTGAAAACCCGCAACCAGGTCGATCTGATCGACTTTGCCCGCCGCTACGTGATGCCCTCGACCTGAGCCACGACGCATCCCCCGGCCGACGCCGCCTCAGCGAGGCGGCGGAAGACCTATCACACAGCCCACATGCCGAGGCCTCGGCAGCTCGCAATGAGCCGCCGCCAGGGCCTCGACCCTGCCCGCCACGGCAGCGGCAAAGACCGCCGAGCGCGACGATTCGGCCTCCACGTTCATCAGCATCTGTTCGCTGGCCGCCAGCAGCTCTTCCTCGCCGCACCGGTACAACCCGTGGTGGATATGCAGCCGCTTGGCGTCATGGGCGAGCAGTTGGGTACGCACCTCCACGTCGGCGCCCAACTTAACTTCCGCCAGGTAGTTGAGGTGGCATTCCAGGGTGAACAGCGTGTGGCCGGTCGCGGCGCGCCCCTGTTCGTCGAGGCCTATCCCGTCCATCAGCGCATCGGTGGCGTAACTGAAAATCAGCAGGTAGAAGGCGTCCCGCAGGTGGCCGTTGTAATCCACCCAATCGGGCAGGATGGCGGTACGGTACGTGGTCAGGGCGGTGGGCATACATGCGCTCCGGTGCTGGGTTCGGGCCTGGCGCCGGGCCTGTGAGGCCCGGCTGACGGTCAATCGGCGAAAGCGAAGCCGTGCGCTGCCTTGGTGTCCTTGATGGCACCGAGCACCGCCAGCAGACAGTCGTCACGATAGCGTTCCAGCTCGGCGATGCTGCGCGAGCCCTGTTGCTCGGACGTCCCCTCCACCACCCGGTCGATCAGGGTTTCGGTGAGTTCCGGCGCCGGCAGGTAGGTCCAGGGCAATTGCAGGGCCGGACCGAACTGGGCCATGAAGTGGCGCATGCCGGCATTGCCGCCCGCCAGGGTATAGGTGAGGAAGGTGCCCATGAAGGACCAGCGCAGCCCGGCACCGAAGCGGATGGCGTCGTCGATCTCGCCGGTGCTGGCCACGCCGTCGTTGACCAGGTGCAGCGCCTCGCGCCACAGCGCTTCCAGCAGACGATCGGCGATGAAGCCCGGCACTTCCTTGCGCACATGCAGCGGGCGCATACCCAGCGCGGTATAGATCTCGATAGCCGCCTGCACGGCCTCGGGCGCAGTCCGCTCACCCCCGACCACCTCCACCAACGGCAGCAGATAGACCGGGTTGAACGGGTGGCCCACCACGCAGCGTTCGGGATGGCGGGAGTCGGCGTAGAACTCGCTGGGCAGCAGGCCGGAGGTGCTGGAACCGATGATCACATCGGGCCGCGCCGCCGCGCTGATTTTCGCGTGCAGGTCGAGCTTGAGGTCGAGCCGTTCCGGCGCGCTCTCTTGGATGAAGTCGGCATCGCGCACACATTCTTCGATGGTCTCGACGAAGCGCAGGCGGTCCTGGGACGCGCCGGGCGCCAGCCCCTGCTTCTGCAGGGCCGGCCAGGCGTTGGCGATGCGCGCCCGCAGGGCGGCCTCGGCGCCGGGTGCCGGGTCCCAGGCGACGACATCGAGGCCATGGGCCAGGGCGCGGGCGATCCAGCCGCTGCCGATGACGCCGCTACCGAGGGCGGCGAAGGTCTTGATCCGGGTGACGAAGGACATGGTGGCTCCTGATCTTGTAGCCCGGATGCAATCCGGGAAATGGCAGTGGGTGCGCTATGGGGCGGTCGGGTGCGAACTGCTGCCCCTCATCCCCGCCCCCTCTCCCGGAGGGAGAGGGGAGACAGTCAGCGGCGCTTGAGCTTCATCTTTTCGCGGCCCTCGGCCGGCGTCAGGGCGCGGCCGCCGAGACGCTCGATGATCTCGATGGCGCGCTCCACCAACTGACCGTTGCTGGCATGTACGCCGCGATCCAGCCAGATGTTGTCCTCCAGCCCCACCCGCACGTTGCCGCCCAGCAGCATGGCCTGAGCCACCATCGGCATCTGCATGCGGCCGATGCCGAAGCCGGCCCAGGTAATGCCGGCCGGCAGGTTGTCGGCCATGGCCTTCATCGTGGTGGTGTCGGCCGGTGCGCCCCACGGGATGCCCAGGCAGATCTGGATCAGCGGGTCTTCCAGCAGGCCTTCCTTGAGCATCTGCTTGGCGAACCAGAGGTGACCGGTGTCGAAGATTTCCAGCTCGGCCTTCACGCCGAGCTCGGTGATGCGCTTGGCCCCCGCACGCAGCTGGGCCGGGGTGGACACGTAGATGAAGTCGCCATCGCCGAAGTTCAGGGTGCCGCAGTCCAGGGTGCAGATTTCCGGCAGCAGCTCCTCGACATGGGCCAGGCGCTCCAGCGGGCCGACCAGGTCGGTACCGGTGCCGAACTCCAGGGGCTGCTCGCCCTTGCCGATCTCCAGGTCACCGCCCATGCCGGCAGTGAGGTTGATGATGATGTCGGTGTCGCTTTCACGGATACGCTCGACCACCTCGCGGTACAGCGCCACGTCACGGCTGGGCTTGCCGGTCTTCGGATCGCGCACGTGGCAGTGGGCGACGGTAGCGCCGGCCTTGGCGGCCTCGATGGCGGCGGCGGCGATTTCCTTCGGGGTGACAGGAATGGCCGGGTGCTTGCCGACGGTATCGCCGGCGCCGGTGACGGCACAGGTGACTATGACTTCATGGTTCACGGTTGTTTCATCCTTCTGCGAGGCGATCGGAGGCCGTGCGCGGGCGTACCCGCGCACTGGGCGTTGCGGTGCGTTACTTGAGCGATGCGAGGGCGCTGTCGACGCCGTTTCTGCCGTCGAAGGTGGTCACCCCGGCGAGCCAGCCCTTGACCACTTCCGGATTGGCCTTGAGCCATTCGCGGGCGACCTTGGCCGGGTCTTCGCGGTCCATGATCGGCTGCATCAGCTGGGCTTCCTGGTCGCTGGTGAAGCGCAGGTTGGCCAGCAGGCGATCGGCGTTGGGGCAACGCTGGGCGAAGTCGGGGGCGGTGACGGTGGAAACGGTAGCGGCGCCGTCGTTGGGGCCGAACACATCTTCACTGCCGGTCAGGTAGGTGATGGGCATCTGGATATTCATCGGGTGCGGCTTCCAGCCGAAGAACACCACCGGCTTGTTGTTCTTCACCGCGCGCTTGACAGCGGTGAGCATGGCCGCCTCGCTGGACTCGATCAGCTTGAAACCGCCCAGCCCGAACTGGTTGGTGTCGATCATCTTCTGGATCGCCGTGTTGGCGCCGGAGCCAGACTCGATGCCGTAGATCTTGCCATCCAGTTGGTCCTTGAACTTCGCGATATCGGCGAAGGTGCGCAGACCCTGTTCGGCGGTGTAGGTGGGAACGGCGAGCACGGCGATGGCGTCGTTCAGCGACGGCTCGGCGGCGACCTTGACCGATTTGGACGCCAGGAACGGCTTGATGTTGTCATCCATGATCGGCTTCCAGTAGCCGAGGAAGACGTCGATCTGATTCTTCTGGATGCCGGCGAAGATGATCTGCTGCGAAGCCTGGGTCTGGGTGGTCTGGTAACCCAGGCTGCCGAGCAGTTCGTTGGCGACAGCGGTGGTGGCGACAACGTCGGTCCAGCCGACCACGCCCACGCGGATCTTCTGGCAACTGGCGTCTTCGGCGGCGAGTGCGGCGGTGCTGGACAGGGCGAACAGACAGCAACCTGCGAATGCGGTAAGACGTTTCATCGATGCTCCCCTTGCGGCCAAACGGTTGTATTTGTTGTTCAGGGGCCGGGGGCGGCCCCTTCCGTTGTCGGGCACCACGGTGGCCCGATGGACACAAATTACGCAGCCCGACCCGTGTCGATTCGAACTAAAGCGACCACCTGTTGAACAGGAACGACCACCTTTCTTGCACTCATCAACACAGTGTCTTTTAGTGCCTTATCCCTTTCGCGGAAAGCGTCCATGTCCCAGACCTTCAGCTTTCTCCTGTTGCCGGGCTTTTCCATGATGGGCCTGATGTCGGCCATCGAGCCGCTGCGCGTGGCCAATCGTTTTCGCGGCGAACTCTACCGCTGGCGCCTGCTCAGCCTGGATGGCGGCCCGGTGGCGGGCAGCAACGGCATGTCGTTGAACGTGGATGAGGGGCTGGAGACGCCGGCCGAGGGCGATGCGCTGTTCCTGGTGGCCGGTTTCGAACCACTGGCCAGCTTCGGCCCGCGCCTGGCCCACTGGCTCCACCGTGCCGAGCGCGATGGCCTGTTGCTGGGCGGCATCGACACCGGCAGCTTCGTGCTGGCCGAGGCCGAGCTGTTCTCCCGGCAGCGCCTCACCCTGCACTGGGAAGCCATCGAAGCCTTCCAGGAACGCTACCCGACGCTCGCCGTCACCCAGGAACTCTTCGAGATCGATGGGCGGCGCATCACCAGTGCCGGCGGCACCGCCAGCCTCGACCTGATGCTCACCCTGATCGCCCGCGCCCACGGCGAAGCCCTGGCGCTGCAAGTGTCCGAACAGTTCGTGCTCGGCCGCATCCGCACCCAGCAGGATCACCAGCGCATGCAGATCGCCAGCCGCTTCAATGTGCACAACAAGAAGCTGGTGCACGTGATCGGCGAGATGCAGCGGCACAGCGAGACACCCCTGAACTCGCGGGAACTGGCCGAGCGCGTGAACGTCACCCCGCGCCAGCTGGAACGGCTGTTCCGCCTGCACCTGAAGGAAACACCGTCGAACTTCTACCTCGGCCTGCGCCTGGACAAGGCCCGCCAACTGCTGCGCCAGACCGACATGAGCGTGCTGGAAGTAGCACTGGCCTGTGGCTTCGAGTCCTCCTCCTACTTCTCCCGCGCCTACCGTGCGCGCTTCGCCACCCGCCCCAGCCAGGACCGGCACGAGCATCCGGATCAGGAGGTGGTACAGCGGATGGGGTGATGGGGGGCGAATTCATTCGCCATGCTGGACGCAGGCCTGCCATTGACCTTGCAGGGGGGCAGCTGCGCTGCCCACAGCGAATGAATTCGCCCCCACAAGGAAGAAGAGCCCCCTCAGTCGACTACACCGCCCTGCCCTGCTCCGCCAGGGCGGCCTGCACCAGGGGGTGCAGGCTCTCACCGTGGTGTTCCACCTGCCAGGCCATCAGTTCGATGCGCATGGCCGGGGTCCAGAAGCTCTGCAGATGCTGCTGCACGCCTTTCACGGCTTGCTCCCGGTCCGGCTCGCTGGCGAAAAACTGGGCAATCTGGTTGGCCATCTTGATCAGGTTGTCGGTGCTCATCGGCGTGCCTCCGCTTTTTCCGTCCTGCGACGCTCCTTCAGCAGACGCCGCTGTTCGTCACTGAACTGCTGATAGCGCTTCTGCCATTCGGAGGGTTGGTAGACCCGTGTGACCTCCACTGCCGTGACCTTGTATTCCGGGCAGTTGGTGGCCCAGTCGGAGTTGTCGGTGGTGATGACGTTGGCCCCCGACTCGGGGAAATGGAAGGTGGTGTAAACCACCCCCGGCGCCACCCGCTCGCTGACCTTGGCGCGCAGCACCGTCTGGCCGGCGCGGCTGCCCACGCCGACCCAGTCGCCTTCGGCGATGCCACGGCTTTCGGCGTCGCTCGGGTGGATTTCCAGGCGGTCCTCCTCATGCCAGGCCACGTTGTCGGTGCGCCGCGTCTGGGCGCCAACGTTGTACTGGCTGAGGATGCGCCCGGTGGTCAGCAACAGCGGGTAGCGGCTGTTGACCTTCTCTTCGCTGGGCACGTAGCCGGTGAGCATGAAGCGCCCCTTGCCACGCACGAAGGCGTCGATGTGCATGGTCGGCGTACCATCCGGCGCGGCTTCGTTGCAGGGCCATTGCAGGCTGCCGTGACGATCCAGCGCGGCGTAGCTGACGTTGTGGAAGGTCGGCGTCAGGCGGGCGATCTCGTCCATGATCTCGGACGGGTGCCGATAGTCCATGCGGTAGCCCAGGGCATTGGCCAGGGCCACGGTGGCTTCCCAGTCGGCCTTGCCGCCGAGCGGCTCCATCACCTTGCGCACGCGGGAGATGCGCCGCTCGGCGTTGGTGAAGGTGCCGTCCTTCTCCAGGAAGGAACTGCCCGGCAGGAACACGTGGGCGAACTTGGCGGTTTCGTTGAGGAAGATGTCCTGCACCACCACGCATTCCATGGCCGACAGCGCGGCGGTGACGTGCTGGGTGTTGGGGTCGCTCTGGGCGATGTCCTCGCCCTGGCAGTAGAGCGCCTTGAAGCTGCCGGCCAGGGCCGCCTCGAACATGTTAGGGATGCGCAGGCCCGGGTCGGGCTGCAGGGTGACGCCCCAGGCCTGTTCGAACTGGTTGCGCACCGCCTCGTTGGAAACATGCCGGTAGCCCGGCAACTCGTGGGGGAAGGAGCCCATGTCGCAGGAGCCCTGCACGTTGTTCTGCCCCCGCAACGGGTTCACGCCAACGCCTTCGCGGCCGATGTTGCCGGTGACCATCGCCAGGTTGGCGATCCCCATTACCGCCGTACTGCCCTGGCTGTGCTCGGTCACGCCCAGGCCGTAGTAGATGGCCGCGTTGCCGCCGGTGGCGTAGAGCCGCGCGGCAGCGCGGATATCGTCAGGCGATACGCCGCAGATCGGCCCCATGGCTTCGGGCGAGTTCTCCGGCTTGCCGACGAACTCGCGCCAGCGGGCGAAGTCGGCCGCCTCGCAACGGGCATCGACGAAGTCCTGACTGACCAGGCCCTCGGTGACGATCACGTGGGCCAGGGCGTTGAGCATGGCCACGTTGGTGCCCGGACGCAGCGCCAGGTGCAGCTCGGCGCGGGCATGGGGCGAGTTCACCAGGTCAATGCGTCGAGGGTCGATGACGATCAGCCGCGCCCCCTGGCGCAGGCGGCGCTTGAGCTGGGAGGCGAACACCGGGTGCGCGTCGGTGGGGTTGGCGCCGATCACCAGCACCACGTCGGACTGCATTACCGAGTCGAAGCTCTGGGTCCCGGCGGATTCTCCCAGGGTCTGCTTGAGGCCGTAGCCGGTGGGCGAGTGGCAGACCCGCGCGCAGGTGTCGACGTTGTTGTTGCCGAAGCCGGCACGCACCAGCTTCTGCACCAGATAGGTCTCTTCGTTGGTGCAGCGACTGGAGGTGATGCCGCCGATGGAGTCGCGCCCGTACTTGAGCTGGATGCGGCGGAACTCGCCGGCGGCGTAGTTCACCGCCTCTTCCCAGCTGACTTCCTGCCAGGGATCGCTGATGTGCTTGCGGATCATCGGCTTGGTGATGCGGTCCGGGTGGGTGGCGTAGCCCCAGGCGAAACGGCCTTTCACACAGGAATGGCCATGGTTGGCCTGGCCATTCTTGTCCGGGACCATGCGCACCAGTTGGTCGCCCTTCATCTCGGCGCGGAAGGAGCATCCCACCCCGCAGTAGGCGCAGGTGGTGATGACGCTGCGCTCCGGCTGGCCCATTTCCACCACGCTCTTTTCCATCAGGGTGGCGGTCGGGCAGGCCTGCACGCAGGCGCCGCAGGAGACGCATTCGGAGTCGAGGAAGTCCTCGCCGCCGGCCGCTGCCACCCGCGACTCGAAACCGCGACCGCTGATGGTCAGGGCGAAGGTGCCCTGGGTTTCCTCGCAGGCGCGTACGCAGCGGTTGCAGACGATGCACTTGCTCGGGTCGTAGTCGAAATAGGGGTTGGAGACGTCCTTCTGCTCGTCCAGGTGGTTGGCGCCTTCATAGCCGTAACGCACTTCGCGCAGGCCCACCTGGCCGGCCACCGTCTGCAGCTCGCAGTTGCCGTTGGCCGAGCAGGTCAGGCAGTCCAGCGGGTGGTCGGAGATGTACAGCTCCATGACGTTGCGCCGCAGGGTGGCGAGTTTGGGTGTCTGGGTGTGGACCACCATGCCCTCGCTCACCGGCGTGGTGCAGGAAGCCGGGTAGCCGCGCATGCCGTCGATTTCCACCAGGCACATGCGGCAGGAGCCGAAGGCTTCCAGGCTGTCGGTGGCGCAGAGTTTGGGAATGGTGGTGCCGAGCAGCGCGGCGGCCCGCATCACCGAAGTGCCGGCGGGTACGCTGATCTCGCGGCCATCGATGGTCAGGCTGACCTGCACCTCGCTCTCGCGAGCCGGGGTGCCGAGGTCGATGTCGCTGGCGGGGTCGAAGAGGTTGATCATTGGTCGGCCTCCGAGGTCTCCAGACCGAAGTCGGCGGGGAAATGCTTGAGCGCGCTGGTCACCGGGTAGGCCGTCATGCCACCCAGGGCGCAGAGGGAGCCATAGGTCAGGGTGTCGCAGAGGTCCTTGAGCAGGATCACCTGCTCGTCCCGCGCGGCGGCGTCGGTCGCCGCCAGCAGGCGGTCCACCACTTCCACGCCACGGGTGGAGCCGATGCGGCAGGGAGTGCACTTGCCACAGGACTCCTCCGCGCAGAACTGCAGGGCGAAGCGCGCCATGTGGGCCATGTCCAGGCTGTCGTCGGCCACCACCACGCCACCGTGGCCGAGCATGGCCCCCATGGCGGCGAAGGCCTCGTAATCCAGCGGCGTATCGAACTGCGCCGGCGGCACCCAGGCCCCCAGCGGGCCGCCCACCTGGGCGGCCTTGAGCGGCCGGCCACTGGCGGTGCCTCCACCGTAGCCCTCCACCAATTCCCGCAGGGTCAGGCCGAAGGCGCGTTCCACCAGGCCGCCGTGGCGGACGTTGCCAGCCAGTTGGAAGGGCATGGTGCCGAGGGAGCGGCCCATGCCGAAATCGCGATAGTACTGGGCGCCACGGGCCAGGATGACCGGCACCGAGGCCAGGGTGAGCACGTTGTGCACCAGGGTCGGCAAGCCGAACAGGCCCTCCAGCGCCGGCAGCGGCGGCTTGGCGCGGACCACGCCGCGCTTGCCTTCCAGGGAATCCAGCAGCGCGGTTTCCTCGCCGCAGATATAGGCACCGGCCCCGACCCGCACTTCCAGGTCGAAGGCCCGGCCACTGCCGCCGACATTGGCGCCGAGATAGCCGGCCTCGCGCGCAAGGTCGATCGCCTCGCGCAGGGTCTGCACCGCCTGTGGGTATTCGGAGCGCACGTAGAGGTAGCCGTAGGTGGCGCCCACCGCGAGGCCGGCGATGGCCATGCCCTCGATCAGCAGGAAGGGGTCGCCTTCCATCAGCATGCGGTCGGCGAAGGTGCCGGAGTCGCCTTCGTCGGCGTTGCACACCACATATTTCTGTTCCGCCACGGCGCCGCGCACGGTGCGCCACTTGATGCCCGCCGGAAAAGCCGCGCCGCCACGGCCACGCAGGCCGGAATCCAGCACGGCGGCGACGATCTCGTCACCGCTCTGGCCGATCGCACGGGTCAGCCCCTCGAAACCGCCCTGGGCACGATAGTCATCCAGCGACAGCGGCCGGGTGATCCCCGCGCGGGCGAAGAGCAAGCGCTGCTGGCTCTTCAGGTAGGGAATCGCCTCCACCGGCCCCAGTGCCAGCGGGTGACGGCCTGGCTCGTCGCACAGGGCATCCAGCAGCGCAGGCACGTCCTCGACGGCCAGCGGGCCGAAGCCCAGGCGGCCTTCGTCGGTTTCCAGCTCCAGCAGCGGCTCCAGCCAATAAAGGCCACGGGAGCTGGTGCGTTTAATTTCAAGCGGCAGGTTCCGTTTTTCGGCCTCACGGGCCAGCGCCACGGCCACCTCGTCCGCGCCCACGGCGCGGGCCACGGAATCGCAGGGAATGCACAGCCTCAGCATGTCCCGTCCTCCAGGCAGCCGTTCACCAGCGCACGCAGGCGCTCGGGGGTAAGCCGCGCATGCAGCTGGCCGTCCAGTTCCAGGGCCGGCGAGCAGGCGCAGGCGCCCAGGCAATAGACCGGCCGCAGGCTGATCCGGCCGTCGGCGCTGGTGCCGTGGTCGTCCAGCGCCAGTTGCTCGCGCAGTTGTTCGGCCAGGCGCTCGGCGCCCAGGCTCTGGCAGGATTCGGCGCGGCACAGGCGCAGGGTGTGGCGTGCCGGCGGCGTGGTGCGGAAGTCGTGGTAGAAGCTGATCACTCCGCGCACCTCGGCCAGGCTGAGGTTGAGGGCGTGGGCGATCTCGGGGATGGCGATATCGGGGATATACCCGGCGCCGTCCTGGATGGCGTGGAGGACCGGCAGCAGGGCACCGGCGGTGTCCTTCTCGCGCTCCAGCACGCTCTGGATCAGTGGCAGATGAAGCGTCTCATCAGACATACAGCATTCCTCACGGTCACGGACAATTGACCGATGCCGGTCGTCCGGAGGTCGTCGGCTGCGGCTCACCCGCCACGTCACGGATGCGTGGCCTCGCTGGCGGCCGTCCTTGTGCGCCCCGGCCGGGCGTCTTCGCGCACTTGTAGGGGCATTGGGGGAGCTTGCCATCCTTGTCATTCGGAAATTTCACCCGAACGACCCTGCGCATTCTGAAACCGACCTTGGACGCCGGGGCGGGAAATCGGACTCCGGTTCCTTCTTTATAGGCAGTTCGGATCAGGAGTTGGCAGGGGACGGACCTGCGGCTCTTGTGTGGGGGCGATTTCAATCGCCATGGGTGGCGCAGCCGCCCCAATTCCGACCAGATGGCAGGCCTGCGGCCTGCTTAGCGAATGAATTCGCCCCCACAAGCCTCAGTCCCACCTCCTCCGCCGGCCCCACCAGAGCGGCGGTTCCGAACCCCGCTTACCCATTCGCGACCGGCTTGACGCTTTCGGCAATACCCCGGTCGCTTTTGCGCGATAGCGCCGAATTCCCCGGGGATATGCTCCCCCCAAAGCGCCGGCAGAAGATTCGGCGCATGGATAACAGGGGACAGCCTGATGAGCCCAGCCGAACTGCACGCCGACAGCATCGTCATCGACGGTCTGATCATCGCCAAATGGAACCGCGAACTCTTCGAAGACATGCGCAAGGGCGGTCTCACCGCGGCCAACTGCACCGTGTCGGTCTGGGAAGGCTTCCAGGCAACGGTGAACAACATCACCGCGAGCAACAAGCTGATCCGCGAGAACAGCGACCTGGTAATCCCGGTGCGCACCACCGCCGACATCCGCAAGGCCAAGGAGCTGGGCAAGACCGGCATCCTCTACGGCTTCCAGAATGCCCATGCGTTCGAGGACCAGATCGGCTACGTGGAAGTCTTCAAGCAGCTCGGCGTGGGCATCGTGCAGATGTGCTACAACACCCAGAACCTGGTGGGCACCGGCTGCTACGAGCGCGACGGCGGCCTCTCCGGCTTCGGTCGCGAGATCGTCGCCGAGATGAACCGCGTCGGCGTCATGTGCGACCTGTCCCACGTCGGCTCCAAGACCTCCGAGGAGGTCATCCTCGAATCGAAGAAGCCGGTCTGCTACTCCCACTGCCTGCCGTCCGGCCTGAAGGAACACCCGCGCAACAAGTCCGATGAAGAACTGAAGTTCATCGCCGATCACGGCGGCTTCGTCGGCGTGACCATGTTCGCGCCCTTCCTCGCCAAGGGCATCGACTCGACCATCGACGACTACGCCGAGGCCATCGAGTACGTGATGAACATCGTCGGCGAGGACGCCATCGGCATCGGCACCGACTTCACCCAGGGGCATGGCAAGGATTTCTTCGAGTGGCTGACCCACGACAAGGGTTACGCCCGCCGCCTGACCAACTTCGGCAAGATCGTCAACCCGCTGGGCATCCGCACCGTGGGCGAGTTCCCCAACCTCACCGAAACCCTGCTCAAGCGCGGCATGCCCGAGCGCGTGGTGCGCAAGGTGATGGGCGAGAACTGGGTCCGCGTACTCAAGGACGTCTGGGGCGAATAAACGCTCCCTCTCTCGGCGCCCGGTAGGTTGGCGCCGAGGAACGAGGCCCAAGGCCCCGCACGAACAACCCGATAACGCCGCTGGCCGCCTCTGCGAGCCCAGTGTTGGGCTTCGCAGGCTCGGCACCAACCTACGCAAGCCCCAGCGCACCTTGAACATCGAATTCCGGAGCTAGAACAACATGGCCAAACACGCCCCCGAAATGCCCATCGAAGTCGACAGCGAAACCGGTGTCTGGACCACCGACGCCCTGCCGATGCTCTACGTGCCCCGTCACTTCTTCGTGAACAACCACATGGGCATCGAAGCCGAGCTGGGCCCGGAGCGCTACGCCGAGATCCTCTACAAGGCCGGCTACAAATCCGCCTGGCACTGGTGCGAGAAGGAAGCCGAATGCCATGGCCTGGAAGGCGTGGCGGTGTTCGAGCACTACATGAAGCGCCTGTCCCAGCGCGGCTGGGGCCTGTTCCAGATCGAATCCATCGACCTCGACAAGGGCACCGCCCAGGTACGCCTGAAGCACTCCGCCTTCGTCTACGTGTACGGCAAGGTGGGCCGCAAGGTCGACTACATGTTCACCGGCTGGTTCGCCGGCGCCATGGACCAGATTCTCGCGGCCCGTGGCAGCAGCGTCCGCACTGTCGCCGAACAGGTCTACAGCGGTTCGGAAGAAGGCCACGACGACGGCCTGTTCATCGTCAAACCCCTGTAAGGCGAGGAAAGGGTCATGGCATTCGAAGCAATGTTCCAGCCGATCCAGATCGGCAAACTCACCATCCGCAACCGTGTGCTGTCCACCGCCCACGCCGAGGTCTACGCCACCGACGGCGGCATGACCACCGAGCGTTACGTGAAGTACTACGAGGAGAAGGCCAAGGGCGGTATCGGCCTGGCCATCTGCGGCGGCTCCTCGGTGGTCGCCATCGACAGCCCGCAGGAATGGTGGAGCTCGGTGAACCTGTCCACCGACCGGATCATCCCGCACTTCCAGAACCTGGCCGACGCCATGCACAAGCACGGCGCCAAGATCATGATCCAGATTACCCACATGGGTCGCCGCTCGCGCTGGGACGGCTTCAACTGGCCGACCCTGATGTCGCCCTCCGGCATCCGCGAGCCCGTGCACCGCGCCACCTGCAAGACCATCGAGGTCGAAGAGATCTGGCGGGTGATCGGCAACTACGCCCAGGCCGCACGCCGGGCCAAGGAAGGCGGCCTGGACGGCGTCGAACTGTCCGCCGTGCACCAGCACATGATCGACCAGTTCTGGAGCCCGCGCGTCAACAAGCGCAGCGACGAATGGGGCGGCACCTTCGAGGGCCGCATGAAGTTCGGCCTGGAAGTGCTCAAGGCCGTGCGCGCCGAAGTGGGCGACGATTTCTGCGTCGGCATGCGCATCTGCGGCGACGAATTCCACCCGGACGGCCTGTCCCACGAGGACATGAAGCAGATCGCCAAGTACTACAGCGACACTGGCATGATCGACTTCATCGGCGTGGTGGGTTCCGGCTGCGACACCCACAACACCCTGGCCAACGTGATCCCCAACATGAGCTTCCCGCCGGAGCCCTTCCTGCACCTGGCGGCCGGCATCAAGGAAGTGGTCAACGTGCCGGTGCTGCACGCGCAGAACATCAAGGACCCGAACCAGGCCACCCGCATCCTCGAAGGCGGCTACGTGGACATGGTGGGCATGACCCGCGCCCACATCGCCGACCCGCACCTGATCGCCAAGATCAAGATGGGCCAGGTGGACCAGATCAAGCAATGCGTCGGCGCCAACTACTGCATCGACCGCCAGTACCAGGGCCTGGACGTGCTGTGCATCCAGAACGCCGCCACCTCCCGCGAGTACATGGGCGTTCCGCACATCATCGAGAAGACCACCGGCGTCAAGCGCAAGGTGGTGGTGGTGGGCGGCGGCCCCGCCGGCATGGAAGCGGCCCGCGTGGCGGCCGAGCGTGGCCATGACGTCACCCTGTTCGAGAAGAAGGACCAGTTGGGCGGCCAGATCACCATCGCCGCCAAGGCCCCGCAGCGCGACCAGATCGCCGGCATCACCCGCTGGTACCAGTTGGAGATCGCCCGCCTCGGCGTCGACCTGCGCTTGGGTACCGCGGCCAATCCCGAGGCCATTCTCGACCTCAAGCCGGATATCGTCGTGCTGGCCAACGGCGGCCACCCGTTCATCGAGCAGAACGAGCACTGGGGCGCGGCCGAAGGCCTGGTGGTGAGCAGCTGGGACATCCTCGACGGCAGCGTGGCACCGGGCAAGAACGTGCTGGTGTACGACACCATCTGCGAGTTCGGAGGCATGTCGGCGGCGGACTACCTGGCCGACAAGGGTGCCCAGGTGGAAATCGTCACCGACGACATCAAGCCGGGCATCGCCATGGGCGGCACCACCTTCCCCACCTACTACCGCAGCATGTACCCGAAGGAAGTGATCATGACCGGCGACCTGATGCTGGAAAAGGTCTACCGCGAGGGCGACAAGGTGGTGGCGGTGCTGGAGAACGAATACACCGGCGCCCGCGAAGAACGCGTGGTGGACCAGATCGTCATCGAGAACGGCGTGCGCCCGGACGAGACGCTGTACTACGCCCTCAAGGACGGTTCACGCAACAAGGGCCAGATCGACGTCGAGGCGCTGTTCGCCATCAAGCCGCAGCCCTGCCTCGCCGAGCCCGGCGACGGCTACCTGCTGTTCCGCATCGGCGACTGCGTGGCCCAGCGCAACACCCACGCGGCGATCTACGACGCCTTGCGGTTGTGCAAGGACTTCTAAGCCCACACACGGACGGCCCCCTCTCCCGCTTGCGGGAGAGGGCGGGGGGAGAGGGTAATCCGGCGGCTTCCGCGCTTCCGGCGTCCCCCTCTCCCTAACCCTCTCCCCACGGGGAGAGGGAGCTGGTTCGGCGTTATCCATTCGGTCCCTGCAAGGAGACCAGAAAGAATGCTCAACACCCTTCTCCCCCTCCTGCTCTTCGCCGCCCTGGCGCTGGCCGTGCTGGGCGCCGCGAAGCGCTTCTTCATGTGGCGCCGGGGCCGGCCGTCCAAGGTCGACTGGATCGGCGGCCTGCTGAAGATGCCGCGTCGCTACCTGGTGGATCTCCACCATGTGGTCGAGCGCGACAAGTACATGTCCAAGACCCACGTGGCCACCGCCGGCGGCTTCGTGCTGTCTGCGCTGCTGGCCATCGTCGTGCACGGCTTCGGCCTGCACAGCAAGATCCTCGGCTTCGCCCTGCTGGCGGCCACCGTGCTGATGTTCGTCGGCGCCCTGTTCGTCGCCAAGCGCCGCCGTAACCCGCCGGCACGGCTGTCGAAGGGCCCGTGGAATCGCTTGCCGAAGAGCCTGCTGATGTTCTCCGCGAGCTTCTTCATCGCCACCCTGCCAGTGGCCGGCATCCTGCCGGAAGGCTTCGGCGGCTGGCTGCTCGCCGGCATCCTGGCTATTGGCGTGGCCTGGGGCGTGTCTGAACTGTTCTTCGGCATGACCTGGGGCGGGCCGATGAAGCACGCCTTCGCCGGCGCCCTGCACCTGGCCTGGCACCGCCGTGCCGAGCGCTTCGGCGGCGGCCGCTCCACCGGCCTCAAGGCCCTGGACCTGAGCGATCCCGCAGCGCCGCTGGGCGTGGAGAAACCCACCGATTTCACCTGGAACCAGTTGCTCGGCTTCGACGCCTGCGTGCAGTGCGGCAAGTGCGAAGCGGTGTGCCCGGCGTTCGCCGCCGGCCAGCCGCTGAACCCGAAGAAGCTGATCCAGGACATGGTCATTGGCCTGGCCGGCGGCGACGACGCCAAGTTCGCCGGCAGCCCCTACCCGGGCATTCCGCTTGGCGAACACGCCGGCGGCCCGCACCAGCCGATCGTGGTCCAGGGTGGCAAGGGCCTGGTGGAAGCGGACACCCTCTGGTCCTGCACCACCTGCCGCGCCTGCGTCGAGGAGTGCCCGATGATGATCGAGCACGTCGATGCCATCGTCGACATGCGCCGCCACCTCACCCTGGAAAAGGGCGCCACCCCGAACAAGGGCGCCGAGGTACTGGAAAACCTGATCGCCACCGACAACCCCGGCGGCTTCGCCCCTGGCGGCCGGCTGAACTGGGCAGCGGACCTGAACCTGCCGCTGATGAGCGAGAAGAAGCAGGCCGAGGTGCTGTTCTGGGTCGGCGACGGCGCCTTCGACATGCGTAACCAGCGCACCCTGCGCGCCTTCGTGAAAGTGCTGAAGGCCGCCAACGTCGATTTCGCCGTGCTCGGCCTGGAAGAGCGCGACAGCGGCGACGTGGCCCGTCGCCTGGGTGACGAAGCGACCTTCCAGCAACTGGCCAAGCGCAACATCGCCACCTTGAACCAGTACCGCTTCAAGACGATCGTTTCCTGCGACCCGCACAGCTTCCACGTACTGAAGAATGAGTACGGCGCACTGGGCGGCAACTACCAGGTCCTGCACCACAGCACCTTCATCAACGAGCTGGTGCAAGGCGGCAGCCTCAACCTCGGCCAACACAAGGGCGGCAGCGTGACTTACCACGACCCCTGCTACCTCGGCCGCTACAACGGCGAGTACGAAGCACCGCGCGCTGTGCTCAAGGCCATCGGCATCGAGGTGAAGGAAATGCAGCGCTCCGGTTTCCGCTCCCGTTGCTGCGGCGGTGGCGGCGGCGCGCCGATCACCGATATCCCCGGCAAGCAGCGGATTCCCGACATGCGCATGGTGGACATCAAGGAAACGGGCGCCGAACTGGTGGCCGTGGGCTGCCCGCAATGCACCGCGATGCTCGAAGGTGTCGTGGCGCCGCGTCCGGAGATCAAGGACATTGCCGAACTGGTGGCCGACGTGCTGATCGAGGTGCCGGTCGAAGCAAAAAAGCCGTCGGCGGCTAAAGCTGCCGTGGAGGTGGCGTGATGAAGGCGTTCAGCTCCGATCGTTCTCTGCTTGTCTCCCCTCTCCCTCCGGGAGAGGGGTCGGGGGTATGGGATGCCTCAGGCCTCCGCAGAACGCCCACCATCCCTCACCCCAACCCTCTCCCAAAGGGAGAGGGAGTTATCCGTGCAGCCATGGAGACCTGTGCATGAGCGACATCATCCGCCGCGACCCGCGCGCCGAGTGGATCGCCCGCAACCGCCTGCACCCGCTGCATGCCGCCATGCAGTCCCAGGGGCAGACGAGCTGGATGGGCCCCAACGGCATCATCCGCAAGAATCCCCACGCCGCCGCGGCCGGCTTCATCGGTCCCAACGGCCTCAAGCGCATCGACCGCAGCGGCGCCCAGCAGGGCACCGCGGGCAAGCGCAGCACCGCCACTGAAGTGGTGCAGTTGCCGCTGCATGTCATCGAACAACCGGTCTTCCACATCTGCGTGGTGCCGGACATGGTCGGCGGCCGCCTTTCCAGCCACGACAAGGACCTCCTCGGCCTGGCCAACAAGCTGGCCGGCAGCGAAGGCGCGGTGGTCGCCGTGCTCTTCGGCGAGGACAAGGAAAGCGCGTTCGACACCGCTGGCGTGGACCGCATCCTGCGCATCGACGGCGACGAATTCGACGGCTACTCGCCGGAGGCCCGGGTACTGGCGCTGAGCGCGGTGGAAAGCCAGCTGAGACCCCGCCACTGGCTGCTGCCCGACAGCCGTACCGGCGGCGGCGAGCTGGGCCGCCGCCTGGCCGCCAAGCTGGGCGAGCGCCCGGCCACGCGCGTCTGGCAAGTGGCCAACGAGCAGGCCACAGGCCGTGCCGGCGCGGGCCGCGAAGACCTGGTACGCGCCGTGCCGCGCCTGATCCTGGCCGCCGCCGAATGCGCCGAGCCGGTCAGCGAAACCCGCCACGAAGCCCGCGAGTTGGAACTGTCCACCCGCATCGCCCACAGCCTGCCACGCATCGAGGACCTCGGCCCGGTGGCCGTGGACCCGGCGCAGATTCCCATGGCCGAAGCGGAGTTCATCCTTTCCGGCGGCAACGGCGTGAAGGACTGGAACCTGTTCCATCAGGCCGCCGGCGCCCTCGGCGCCACCGAAGGCGCCTCGCGCGTGGCGGTAGACGACGGCTTCATGCCGCGCAACCGCCAGGTGGGCGCCACCGGTACCTGGGTCACCGCGCGGGTTTACCTGGCGGTGGGCATTTCCGGGGCTATCCAGCACCTGCAGGGCATCGGTGCCTGCGACAAGGTGGTGGCGGTGAACATGGACCCGGGTTGCGACATGATCAAACGCGCCGATCTTTCCGTGATCGGCGACTCCGGCGCGATCCTCGCCGCCCTGATCCAACTGGCCAACGAATACCGTCAGGGAGGGGCACGTGATGCCGCATGACGCATTGAAGATCGTCAGCCTGGTGTCCATCGGCGCGCACCCGACCTCGGGCCGCGCGCGCCGCGCCGACCAGGACGCCCGCGCGGTGGAGCTGGGCCTGCGCCTGGCCGGCCCGCGTCTGCGCGTAGTGCATGCCGGCGACCCCCATGAAGAGGCGCTGCGCGCCTACTTGGGCATGGGCCTGGAGGAACTCATCGTCCTCGAACAGGGACCGCAGGACGACGCCCTGCCGCCCATCGGCGACTTCCTCCGCGAGAGCGGCGCGCAGCTGGTGCTCACCGGCAGCCAGGCGGAAACCGGCGAAGGCTCCGGCATGCTGCCCTACCTGCTGGCCGAGCGCCTGGGCTGGCCGCTGGTGGTGGGCCTGGCCGAAGTAGAGAAGGTGGAGAATGGCGTGGCCCAGGTGCTGCAGGCCCTGCCCCGTGGCCAGAGGCGCCGCCTGAAGGTGCGCCTGCCGTTCCTCGCCAGCGTCGACAACGCCGCGCCGACGGCGCGCCAGAGCGCCTTCGGCCCGGCCCGACGCGGCCGCATCGAGGCTGAGGACGTGGAGCTGGTGGAAGATGTATTGTTCGCCGAGGCCCAGTTGCAGCCCGCCCGCCCGCGCCCCAAGCGGCTCAAGGTGATCAAGGCCAAGACTGGCGCCGAACGGATGAAGGCGGCTACCGCCAAGGCGTCCGGCGGCGGCGGCCAGGTGCTCAAGGACGTCTCGCCGCAGGCAGGCGCCGAAGCTATCTTCAAACTGTTGCTGGAAGAGGGTGTGCTGCGCTGATCGCGCGGCACCAATGCAGAGGAATAGCGCGATGATGCATGCCGATCTGATCGACCAGGAAGACTTTCGTGAGCGTCTGGTGGCGCTGGGTATCAGCATCCCGCCGGGGGTCAGCGCCGAGCAGGCGTGCGAGCAGGCAGTGAGCGGCCTCAGCCCGGAGCGCGCGGTGGCCCTGCGGCGTCTGGTGGAGGAGTTGCTGGGCGGCAGCGCCACGCTGCTGCCGCAAGTGCGCGAAGCCATTTCCCGGACCCTGCTGCCGGCCCTGGTGCCGCGCTGAGCATTACGGAAACGACAAAGGGCGCCATTGGCGCCCTTTTTCATTCCTACGAGACCGGAAGTGCTGAAGGCTGAACGAATAGCCTGTGGCACGGATGCAATCCGGGAGCAGCGGTTGGAATTTCCCCGAATTTCATCCGATCTACGATCCTTGTGGGAGCGAACTCATTCGCGATGGCGGTCCTTCAGGTCCCTGCATTACCCACAGGCCCTCACCCCAACCCTCTCCCAGAGGGAGAGGGGGCAATTGGGTGTTCCGCTCACAGCCTCACACTGGCAAACGTGGACTCGCCCTGGGCGCGGCTGAGGGCCACGCCGGCGGTGGAAGGCGCACGCACCAGCTCGTCCGGCACCGGCATAACCGCCAGCACATTGGCATTCTGGCCAGCGCGCTCGTCGCGCGGCGGGATGCCGAAATACTCGCGGTAGCATTTGGAGAAGTGCGGGGTGGACACGAAACCGCACACCGAGGCCACCTCGATGATCGACATGGCGGTCTGCTTCAGCAGCTGGCGCGCGCGGATCAGGCGCAGCTTGAGGTAGTAGCGCGACGGCGAGCAGTGCAGGTACTTCTGGAACAGGCGCTCCAGCTGGCGACGCGAAACATCGACGTAGCAGGCCAGTTCGTCGAGGTCGATGGGCTCCTCCAGGTTGGCTTCCATCAGCGCGACGATTTCCTGCAGCTTCGGCTGGTTGGTGCCGAGCATGTGCTTGAGCGGCACGCGCTGGTGATCCTGCTCGTTGCGGATGCGCTCGTAGATGAACATCTCGGAGATGGCCGCCGCCAGCTCGCGGCCGTGCTCGCGGGCGATCAGGTGCAGCATCATGTCCATGGGCGCGGTGCCGCCGGAGGAGGTGTTGCGGTTGCGGTCGATGGAGAACAGGCGGGTGCTGATGCCCGCGCGCGGGAAAGCTTCCTGCATGGCCGCCAGGCATTCCCAGTGCACGCTGCACTCGAAGCCGTCGAGCAGGCCGGCCTTGGCCAGCGCCCAACTGCCGGTGCACACGGCGCCCAGCTGACGGCCCTGGCGGGCCTGCACCTGCAGCCAGTGCACATGTTCACGGCTGACACTGTGCTGGATATCGACGCCGCCACAGACGATCACGGCGTCCAGCGCCGGGGCGCTGTCCAGGCCGCTGTCGGGGGTGATCTGCAGACCATCGCTGGCGCTGACCGGCCGGCCGTCCTGGCTGAGGGTGTACCAGCGGTAAAGCTCACGGCCCGAGAGGTGGTTGGCCATACGCAGCGGCTCCACCGCGGATGCCAGGGAAATCAGAGTGAAGTTGTCCAGCAGCAGGAAACCGATGGACTGGGGGACACGGTTCTGGGGCTGGGCCCCTTGGTTGAACTGTGACATCAGCGAAACCCTCAGGCTAGGCACGGGAGCCCCATTTCGGAGCTTTTTGTTATGGCCCGGTACGGCAATCCGGGAGATTCCAAATCTAGGCAAACGCCGTGCCTAGTTTGATTGGTCGTTCAACTAAAAACGCTTCAATTCATCCAAGGCCCGTGCCAGCAGGCCTAGGCGAGAGCGACAGAATCATCCTGTTTGCGACCGCCAGAGCCCGCGTGTGCCGGGGCCTGTGGACTTCGGTAGCACTGCGTTCGTCAGTGCCTGTCACCCCGTATCGCCGGGCAGCACCTTCAGTAACAGACGAACGGTTCAGATAGTGACCTGATGGTCACGCCTCCCTTCACCTCGGCGCGCACCATGGCGGGGCGCCGAGGGACGAAGCGGGCGATGCCGGGTCAGCACTCGATGGCGCTGACCGCCAGGCCGCCGCGCGAGGTTTCCTTGTACTTGTCATGCATGTCGGCGCCGGTATCGCGCATGGTGCGGATCACCCGGTCCAGCGAGATGAAATGCTCGCCGTCGCCACGCAGCGCCATCTGCGCCGCGTTGATCGCCTTCACCGCGGCGATGGCGTTGCGCTCGATGCACGGCACCTGCACCAGCCCGCCCACCGGGTCGCAGGTCAGCCCCAGGTTGTGCTCCAGGCCGATCTCCGCCGCATTCTCCAGCTGCGCCGGGGTCGCCCCCAGCACCTCCGCCAGGCCCGCCGCCGCCATCGCGCAGGCCGAACCCACTTCGCCCTGGCAACCCACTTCGGCGCCGGAAATCGAGGCGTTCTTCTTGCACAGGATTCCCACCGCAGCCGCGCCGAGGAAGAAGTTCACCACGTCGTCCTCGTTCGCCTCGGGGTTGAAGCGCATGTAGTAGTGCAGCACCGCCGGGATGATCCCTGCCGCACCGTTGGTGGGCGCGGTGACCATGCGCCCGCCGGCGGCGTTTTCCTCGTTCACCGCCAGCGCGTAGAGGTTGACCCACTCCATGGCGCTCATGGTCGAGCCGATCACGTTCGGCTTGCCCAGTTCCTGCAGGCTGCGGTGCAGCTTCGCCGCGCGCCGGCGCACATTCAACCCGCCGGGCAGGATGCCTTCCTGGCCGAGGCCGTTGTTTACGCATTCCTGCATGGCGTCCCACAGCCTCAGCAGCCCGGCGCGGATTTCCGCCTCGCTGCGCCAGGCCTTCTCGTTGGCCAGCATCAGCTCGGACACACGAAGGCCATGGCGCTGGCAGAGTTCGAGCAATTCCTCGGCGCTGGAGAAGTCATAGGGCAGCTGGGTGGCGTCCTGGTCCAGTTGGCCGGCGCGGGCCTGGGTTTCGTCGACCACGAAACCGCCGCCGATGGAGTAGTAGGTGTCGCGGTGCAGTTCCCCCGCCTCGTCGAAGACGATCAGGGTCATGGCGTTGGGGTGGTAGGGCAGGTTCTCGTCTAGCAGCAGCAGGTCGCGCGACCAGTCGAAGGGCACCGCATGGGTGCCGTCCAGCAACAGTTCGCCGCTGGCCTTCAGGGCCTCGACGCGCGGGCCGATCTGCTTCGGGTCCACCCGGTCCGGCCATTCGCCCATCAGCCCCACCAGGGTGGCGCGGTCGGTGCCATGGCCGACCCCGGTGGCCGACAGCGAGCCGTACAGGCGCACCTCGACCCGCCGCACCCGCGCCAGCAGGCCACGCTCGCGCAGCGCCGTGGCGAACAGCGCCGCCGCCCGCATCGGACCCACCGTGTGCGAACTGGAGGGGCCGATACCGATCTTGAACAGGTCGAACACGCTGATAGCCACGGGGCAACTCCGGTAGGGTTCACTCTTGGCGCACATCATCGACATTTCGCCGGGGTGGGTACTTCCCACACCGACTTGCTCGTATCCAAATACGTCGTGGCCGGTGCCGGAGGTGTCGGGAACCCGGTACGAACTTATTCGCCCCCGACAGACGCGACATCCACGCGCGACAGATACGTTCTACCTGCGACCGGGTTGGTAGTCAGACGCTTCGCCAGGCACGCATGATCCAGGCGCCGGAGGCGGGGCCTGCAGCAGTCGGACAGCCACGCGAGCCCGGATAACGACAATGAATCCTGCTGTGGACGGACCCTCCAGATGACTCGACCCACCACTGCTCTGCTGGCGGCCATGCTGCTGGCCGCGTCCTCTCTAGCCAGCCAGCCGGCCCTGGCCGCCGCCGACCCCGAACGCTGCTCCACCGTGCACTTCGCCGACGTCGGCTGGAGCGACATCACCGTTACAACCGCCGTCACCCGCCATGTGCTGAGCGAGCTCGGCTACGTCACCAAGGTCAAGCGCCTGTCGGTGCCCGACACTTACAAGGCCCTTGGAGACGGCAAACTCGATGTGTTCCTCGGCAACTGGATGCCGAGCATGGAGCAGGACATCCGCCCTTACCTGGAGAAGGGCACGGTGGAAACCCTGGGCGCCAACCTCACCGGGGCCAAGTACAGCCTGGCGGTGAACCAGGCGGCTTGGGACGGCGGCGTGAAGCGCTTCGCCGACCTGTCGACGTTCAGGGAACAGCTGGGCAGCAAGGTCTACGGCATCGAGCCCGGCAACGACGGCAACCAACTGATCCGCAAGATGATCGACGGCAACGCCTTCGGCCTCGGCGAATTCCAACTGGTGGAATCCAGTGAGAGTGGTATGTTGGCCCAGGTCAAGCGTGCCGAGCATCTCGGCCAGTGGGCGGTATTCCTCGGCTGGGAACCCCACCCGATGAACAACCAGTTGAAGATGCACTACCTCGCCGGCGGCAACGACTGGTTCGGCCCGGACTACGGTGGCGCCAGCGTCTACACCAACGTACGCAAGGGGTTGGTCCAGGAGTGTCCGAACCTCGGGCGACTGCTGCAGAACCTCAAATTCAGCCTGGCCATGGAGAACCATCTGATGGAGGCCATACTTAATCAGAGCACCAACCGCCGACGCGAGGCCAAGGCCTGGCTGAAAGCCAATCCCGACACCCTCACCGCCTGGCTGCGCGGCGTTACCGCGCGCGACGGCGGCCCGCTGCCGGCGACCCTGGTCCCGGCCAAATCGCCGTGAAACGGTGCATCCGCGATATCCATACGCCATGTCGTCGCCCAACATATGAACGTCGTAAACCGACAATTGCCAAGGCCTCAAGGCTTTATCGTTGAGACACCCGATTTCGTCGCTGTCGGCTCCCGTGGGCCGACAGACCGCGAGCACTCCGCTGCGGACCGAAGAACAGAAGCGGCGACCTCCCCCCGAGCAGAGGTCGGCCTAATAAGAAATTTCGGAAGTACGCGCACCTCTGGCCGAGGTGCTGAACCCGCCCAGGGAATGGGTTTCGTAACACTGCCAGAGGGCTGTCAGGTTCTCGAAACATTGTTATCCACACAGGCAAGACAGTCGGCATCACCAGGCTGTGCGTCGTCGAGCGCCGGTTCTGGCTCCGTGTAGCTGACCTGGATGTCTACTGAAGGGGAACTATCCCATGCAGTCTGGAAAGATCGTGGTTCAAAACCTCTACAAGGTTTTCGGGCAACAACCACAAGAAGCAATCGATTTACTCAAGCAAGGCTGGAGCAAGGAAAAGATCCTGGCTGAAAAAGGCGCAGTGATCGGCGTCAGCGACGTGTCCTTCAGCGTCAACGAAGGCGAGATCTTCGTGCTGATGGGCCTGTCCGGGTCGGGCAAGTCGACCCTGATCCGCTTGATCAACCGACTGATCGAGCCCACCGCTGGCGATGTCTTCATCGACGGCCAGAACGTCGCCAAGTTGCCCAAGTCGCAACTGATCGACCTGCGCCGCCGCGACATGAGCATGGTGTTCCAGTCCTTCGCCCTGATGCCTTCACGCAGTGTGCTGGACAACGCTGCCTTCGGCCTGGAAGTGGCCGGCAAGAGTCGGAAGGAACGCGAGCAACGCGCCATGGAAGTGCTGGAGCAGGTCGGCCTGGCCAGCTTCGCCCACAAATATCCCCACGAACTCTCGGGCGGCATGCAGCAGCGTGTCGGCCTGGCCCGCGCCCTGGCCGTCGACCCCTCGATGATCATCATGGACGAGGCCTTCTCCGCCCTCGACCCGCTCAAGCGCCGCGAGATGCAGGACGTACTGCTGGACCTGCAGAAGAAGCACAGCCGCACCATCATTTTCGTGTCCCACGATATCGAGGAAGCCATGCGCATCGGTTCGCGCATCGGCATCATGGAAGGCGGCAAGCTGATCCAGGTGGGCACGCCCCAGGAGATCATCGAGAACCCGGCCAACGACTACGTGCGCAACTTCTTCAACACCGTCGACACCAGCCGCTACCTCACCGCCGGCCAGCTCAAGTCCGACAGCGTTCCGCTGTTCGTGCACAACGGCAAGGCGCCGGATGCCCAGACCGTCTGCCAGAAGCTGCAGGCCATGGACAAGCACTACGCCTTCATCGTCGACGAGAAGAACAACTTCCGCGGCTCCATCAGCCTGGAAAAGATCGCCCTGCTGGTAGAAGGCGGCCGGACCCTGGACCTGGAGCAGGGCCTGCTCAAGCACATCGATCCGGTGCCGGAAGACCTGCCTCTGGACAGCGTCATCCAGCGTCTGGTGATCAACGAGGGGCCGATCCCGGTGGTCGACCAGAGTGGCCGCTATAGCGGCGCGATCAGCAAAGGCCGCCTGCTGAGCCGCCTGCGGGGAGAATGACGATGAGCGAAAAACTGGATCTGGGCAGCTGGGTGAATGATGTCGTCCAGCATCTTCTGGAGAACTACAGCGGCGCCTTCGAAAGCGTCGGCAACGTGGTCAGCGGCTTCTCCGAGCTGATCGAACGCTTCCTGCTCTGGCCGCCGGCCTGGGCGATCATCGCCATCTTCGTGGGCCTGGGCTTCTGGCGCATCGGCGCCAAGTTCGCCGCCTTCACCGCCGCCTCGCTGATCCTGATCGTGCTGACCGGCTTCTGGGAACAGACGGTGGTCACCCTTGGCCTGACCTTCTCGTCCACCCTGATCAGCCTGCTGCTGGGTATTCCGCTGGGCATCTGGGCCGCCAGGAGCGAACGGGTCGCGGTCGTCATCCGGCCGATCCTGGACTTCATGCAGACCATGCCGGCGTTCGTCTACCTGATCCCGGCAGCCATGCTCTTCGGCCTCGGCCGCGTGCCCGGCATCATCGCCACGGTGATCTTCGCCATGCCGCCGGCAGTGCGCCTGACCAGCCTCGGTATCCGCCAGGTGAACAAGGAAATCGTCGAAGCCGGCCAATCCTTCGGCTGCACCAGCTGGCAGCTGCTATACAAAGTGCAGCTGCCGAACGCCATGCCGTCGATCATGGCCGGCGTTAACCAGACCATCATGATGGCGCTGTCCATGGTGATCATCGCTTCGATGGTCGGCGCCGGCGGCCTGGGTAACGACGTGCTCGCCAGTATCCAGCGCCTGGATATCGGCCTGGGCTTCGAGAGCGGCATGGCCGTGGTTCTGCTGGCGATCATCCTCGACCGCATCACCGAAAGCTTCGGGACGCCTCAAACCTCGACGCGCAGCAAGGCCTTCGGCTGGCTGAGCGCCAAGCTGCAGCGGCAGCAAGTGCAATAACCGACGCTTCATCTTTCAACGTTCAGGGAGTCGCGAATGAAAAGAATGAAAAAAGTGGCGGCACTGGGCCTGCTGGCCTGCGCGCTGGCCCAGGGTGCCTGGGCCCAGGAACCGCAGAGCTGCAAGCAGGTCCGCTTCGCCGAGATCGGCTGGGCCGACATTGCCGCCACTACGGGCGTGGCCATGGTGCTGACCGAGGGGCTGGGTTACACCCCGCGCAAGATCATGGCCTCCGTGCCCATCGCCTTCACCGGCGTGAAGAACAAGCAGATCGACGTCTTCCTCGGCTACTGGGCACCGTCCATGGACGCGGTGATCGAACCCTTCACCAAGGACAATGGCGTGAAGGTACTGCCGACCCCCAACCTGGAAGGCGCCAAGTACACCCTGGCGGTCCCCACCTACGCGGCTGACGCCGGGCTGAAGAGCTTCCAGGACATCGCCAAGTTCAAGGAGCAGCTGGGCGGCAAGATCTACGGCATCGAGCCCGGCAACGACGGCAACCTGCTGATCGACAAGATGATCAAGGGCGACCAGTTCGGTCTGGGCGAGTTCCGTATGGTCGAGTCTTCCGAAGCGGGCATGTTGGTGCAGGTGCAGCGCGCGGTGAAGAAGAAGGAGCCGGTGGTGTTCCTCGGCTGGGCACCGCACCCGATGAATACCCAGTTCGACCTCACCTACCTCGCCGGCGGTGACGATGTGTTCGGCCCGGACTACGGCGCCGCCAAGGTCTACACCGTGGTACCGCCGGACTACGAGCAACGCTGCGCGAACGTCGGCAAGCTGCTGAACAATCTGCAATTCAACGTGCAGATGGAAAGCCAGCTGATGGAGAAGATCCTCGAGAAGGAAGACCCGGTGAAGGTTGCCGCCAACTGGCTCAAGGCCAACCCGGCCGCGCTGGACAAGTGGCTCGCCGGCGTCACCACCTTCGATGGCCAGGACGGCGCCGCCGCCGTGAAAAAACACATCGGCCTGTAATTTCAGGCCCCCTCGCGGGGCCTGTTCCCTTGCAATTCGCCAATCGTGGCCCGGTGACGGGCCGCGAGCGGCACAGTCGCGACACCCGCCTCAGAACGGGTGATCGACCACGTAGTTAGCTGCCAATCCCACCTGATGGAGCAATACGTATGCGCAAGTTGAAATCCCTTTGTCTCAAGACCCTCGGTGTCGCCACCCTTGCCCTCGGCGTGGGCATGGTCCAGGCCGCCGACAAACCGACCCTGAAGATCGGCTATGTGAACGGTTGGGACGACAGCGTCGCCGCCACCTACGTGGCGGGAGAGATCCTCAAGGAGAAGCTCGGCTACGACGTCGAGCTGAAGCCCGTCGAGCCGGCCATCATGTGGCAGGGCGTGGCCCGCGGCGACCTGGACGCCACCCTCTCCGCCTGGCTGCCGGCCACCCACGGCGAGTACTACGCCAAGCTCAAGGACAAGGTGGTGGTGCTCGGCTCCAACTACGAGGGCGCCAAGATCGGCCTGATCGTGCCCGACTATGTGAAAGCCAAATCCATCGAGGACCTGAACACCTACAAGGCCGACTTCGACGGCAAGATCACCGGTATCGATGCCGGCGCCGGCGTGATGCGCCGCACCGAGGACGCCATCAAGCAGTACAACCTGGACATCAAGCTGATGCCCAGCTCCGGCCCGGCCATGGCCACCGCCCTCACCCGCGCCGAGAAGGCCCAGAAACCCATCGTGGTCACCGGCTGGATTCCCCACTGGATGTTCGCCAAGTGGAAGCTGCGCTTCCTGGAAGACCCGAAAAAGGTCTACGGCGATGACGAGCACGTCGACACCGTGGTCAATCCGGGCCTGGAAGCCAAGGCCGCCGACGCCACCGCCTTCCTGAAGAAATTCTCCTGGAGCGGCGAAGAAGTGGGCTCGGTGATGCTGGCCATCCGCGAAGGCGCCAAGCCGGAAGCGGCCGCCAAGGACTGGATCACCAAGAACCCGCAGCGCGTGGAGGAGTGGTTGAAGTAACCAGCCACCTCGCCCCCGACGCCCCCGCCGGCCACCGCCCGCGGGGGCGTTCTGCTTTTTGTGGGAGCGATTTCAATCGCGATGCAGGCCGCAGGCCTGCCCCGGAAAGGCTGGGGTCGCTGAGCGTCCCTTTCGCGATTGAAATCGCTCCTACAGCTGGAGCCTCGCCGCCCCGATAAACCCCATCAATTGATCGATCAATCAATTTCCCCCTAGACTGCGCGCTCCCGATTCCCACACAAAATGGTGGAAATATCCGATGCCCAAGGTCGGAATGCAGCCGATCCGCCGCTCGCAGTTGATCCAGGCCACCCTCGAAGCCGTCGACCAGGTGGGCCTGGCCGATGCCAGCATTGCCTATATCGCCCGCATCGCCGGCGTTTCCAACGGCATCATCAGCCACTACTTCCGGGACAAGAACGGTCTGCTGGAAGCCACCATGCGCCATCTGATGGGGGCGCTCAGCTCAGCCGTGCGCCAGCGCCGCGCCGCCCTGCGCGACGACTCGCCGCGCGAGCACCTGCGGGCCATCGTCGCCGGCAACTTCGACGACAGCCAGGTCAACGGCCCGGCCATGAAGACCTGGCTGGCCTTCTGGGCCGCCAGCATGCACCAGCCGTCGCTGCGCCGCCTGCAGCGGATCAACGACCACCGGCTCTACTCCAACCTCTGCTGCGAGCTGCGCCGGACCCTGCCCCGGCACCAGGCGCGCTCCGCCGCCCGCGGCCTGGCCGCGCTGATCGACGGCCTGTGGCTGCGCGGCGCGCTGTCGGGCGATGCGTTCAACGTCGGGCAGGCGCTGCAACTCGCCTACGACTACCTGGACCAGCAGTTGGCGAAGGCCGAGGCCTGATCCCCTCTGCTGTGGGAGCGAGTTCATTCGCGAATGAATTCGCTCCCACAAAGAAAAAGCCCGGTCCTGGGACCGGGCTTCTTCATTGCAGCCAAGGGTCGCGTCAGGCCGCCTCGCCTCGCAGTTCGACCACCTGGGTCGCCGCCGGCGCCGACTGCTGCGCCGCCAGGTCGGCCTTCATGGCTTTCAGCAGAGCGAACATGTAGAGCAGCAGCACCACCGAGAACGGCAGGCCGGCCAGCACCACCACCGTCTGCATGGCGGTGAAGTTGCCGGCGAAGAGCAGGCCGATGGTCGCCAGGGTCACCACCACGGACCAGAAGATCCGCAGCCAGTTGGGCGCGTCCTCGTCCAGGTCGCCTTCCTCGCGGGACAGGTTGGCCAGCATCACCGAACCGGAGTCGGCCGGGGTGAGGAAGAGTACGAAGCCGACGCAGATCGACAGGCCGATCACCGCCTTGGCCCAGGGGTAATGTTCCAGCAGCAGGTAGATGGACATCGCCGGCTGTTCCAGCGCCGCCTTGCCCAGGTCCGCGGCGTTCTGGTTCATGACCAGGTCCAGGGCGCTGTTGCCGAACACCGAGAGCCAGGCCAGGGTGAAGCCCAGCGGGATCAGCAGCACGCCGCTGACCAGCTCGCGCACGGTGCGGCCACGGGAAATACGCGCCACGAACATGCCGACGAAGGGCGCCCAGGAAATCCACCAGGCCCAATAGAACAGGGTCCACAGGCCCATCCATTCTTCGCTCTTGCCGGACTGGCCGGTGTACACGTAGAGGTCGAAGGTCTTCAGCACCAGGCCGTTGAGGTAGTCGCCCAGGTTCTGCACGAAACCGTTGAGCAGGTGCAGGGTTTCGCCGGCCAGCAGCACGAACACCAGCAGGCCGCTGAACAGGATGATGTTCAGGTTGGACAGACGGCGGATGCCCTTCTCGATGCCGGACACCGCGGCCAGGGTAGCCACCGCGCTCATCACCAGGATCACCGCCAGTAGCGCGCCCTGGCTATGGGGCAGGCCGAAGAGGTATTCCAGGCCCGAGGAGACCTGCAGCGAACCGATGCCCAAGTTGGTCACCAGGCCCAGCAGGGTCACGAAGATGCCGAAACAATCCACCGCGTTGCCCACCGAGCCCTTCATCAGGCGCTCGCCGAACAGCGGATAAAGCGCCGAACGCAACGCCAACGGCTTGTTGTGACGGTAGGCGAAGTAGCCCACCGCCAGGCCCACCAGCGCATAGATGGCCCAGCCATGCACGCCCCAGTGGAGGAAGGTCAGCTGCAGCGCCTGGCGCGCGGCCTGCTGGCTGCCCGGCTCGCCTTCCGGCGGGTTGAACAGGTGGTCGATGGGTTCGGAGGCCGCGAAATAGAGCAGCGAGATGCCGATACCCGAGGAGAACAGCATGCCGGCCCAGGCGCCGTAGCTGAAATCCGGCTTGCTGTCGTCCGGCCCCAGTCGCAGGTGGCCAAAGCGCGAGAAGGCGACGTAGAGGACGAAGAACAGGTAGGCGCCGATGGCCAGCATGTAGTACCAGCCGAAACTGCGCGACAGCCAGGCCTGGGCCTCGCCGAGCACGCTGCCGGCCTCTTCCGGGAACGCGATCAAGGCAACCGTGAGAAGCAGGATGAGCGCAGTGGATCCGAAGAACACCACCGGATTCAGGCGCACCTTCTCAGGTTTGATTGTTGTTGGAGCTTTACTCATTGGGAAATTCCCTGGGCAGTGAAAGCAGGCGCCTGTGCGGCGCAACGACAGTCCCGCACCCCCGGTCGGCGACGAGTGGCAGCGCCGGCCGAAGGCCCTGGAACGGGTGCGGCGAACTGCCGCATCCCGCTTCATGGTGCGCAGCTTATTCTTTGTTGTTTGAACGATCAATCAAATTAAAGTAGGCTGGATTTCAACCCGTCCGGAATGCCCCCGGAAAAGGAGGAAACCCATGCCCAAGATTGGAATGCAGCCCCTGCGGCGGACCCAACTGATCCACGCCACCCTCGAGGCGGTGGACCAGGTCGGCATGGGCGACGCCAGCATTTCCTACATCGCGAAGCTCGCCGGGGTTTCCAACGGCATCATCAGCCACTACTTCCAGGACAAGAACGGGCTGCTGGAAGCCGCCATGCGTTTCCTCATGAACGACCTGCAGGCGGCGGTGCGCAGGCGCCGCGCAGCCATGCGCGACGACAGCGCACGCGGCTACATCCGCTCCATCATCGACGGCAACTTCGACGAGTCCCAGGTCAACGGTCCGGCCATGAAGACCTGGCTGGCGTTCTGGGCCAGCAGCATGCACCAGCCGGCCCTGCGCCGTTTGCAGCGCATCAACGACCTGCGCCTCTACTCGAACCTCTGCTGGCAGTTCAGCCGCGAGCTCGATGCACAAAGCGCCCGCAGCGCCGCCCGCGGCCTGGCCGCCCTGATCGACGGCCTCTGGCTGCGCGGTGCGCTGTCCGGCGAAACCTTCGATACCGAGCAGGCACGCCGGCTCGCCTACGAATTCCTTGATCAACAACTGGCCAAGCAGGCGGCTTGATCCGCCCGGCCGCCTTGCGAACACAAGACCTAGAGAGGACCCCCCCATGGCCCGATTCGAAGAACAGAAGCTCTACATCGGCGGTCGCTACGTCGACTCCACCAGCGGCGCCACCTTCGAGACCATCAACCCCGCCAACGGCGAAGTCCTGGCCAACGTCCAGCGCGCCAGCAAGGACGACGTCGAACGCGCCGTTGCCAGCGCCGTCGAAGGCCAGAAAGTCTGGGCCGCGATGACCGCCATGCAACGTTCGCGCATCCTGCGCCGCGCCGTCGACATCCTGCGTGAGCGCAACGATGAGCTGGCCGCGCTGGAAACCCTGGACACCGGCAAGCCGCTGGCCGAAACCCAGGCCGTGGACATCGTCACCGGCGCCGACGTGATCGAGTACTACGCCGGCCTGATCCCCGCCATCGAAGGCGAGCAGATCCCGCTGCGCGAAACCAGCT
Organism: Pseudomonas sp. Q1-7; assembly: GCF_028010285.1. NCBI lineage: Bacteria > Pseudomonadati > Pseudomonadota > Gammaproteobacteria > Pseudomonadales > Pseudomonadaceae > Pseudomonas > Pseudomonas sp. Q1-7. The sequence continues at coordinate 395,210 of NZ_CP116304.1, read as the reverse complement.
TCGTCTACACCCGCCGCGAGCCCCTGGGCGTGGTGGCCGGCATCGGCGCCTGGAACTACCCGGTGCAGATCGCCATGTGGAAATCCGCCCCTGCGCTCGCCGCCGGCAACGCCATGATCTTCAAACCCAGCGAAGTCACCCCGCTGACCGCGCTGAAACTGGCCGAGATCTACACCGAAGCCGGCGTGCCGGACGGCGTATTCAACGTTCTCACCGGCAGCGGCCGCGAAGTCGGCCAGTGGCTGACCGAGCACCCGCTGATCGAGAAGATCTCCTTCACCGGCGGCACCTCCACCGGCAAGAAGGTGATGGCCAGCGCCTCCAGCTCCTCGCTGAAGGAAGTGACCATGGAACTGGGCGGCAAGTCTCCGCTGATCATCTTCGAAGACGCCGACCTCGACCGCGCCGCCGACATCGCCGTGATGGCCAACTTCTTCAGCTCCGGCCAGGTCTGCACCAACGGTACCCGCGTGTTCGTGCCGCGCGCCCTGCAGGCCCGCTTCGAAGCGAAAGTGGTCGAGCGCGTCAAGCGCATCCGCCTGGGCAACCCGGAAGACGCCACCACCAACTTCGGTCCGCTGACCAGCTTCGCCCACATGGAAAGCGTGCTCGGCTACATCGAGGCCGGCCGCAAGGAAGGCGCGCGCCTGCTGATCGGCGGCGAGCGCGTCACCGACGGCGAATACGCCAAGGGCGCCTACGTGGCGGCCACCGTGTTCAGCGATTGCACCGACGACATGACCATCGTCCGCGAGGAAATCTTCGGCCCGGTGATGAGCATCCTGGTCTACGACACCGAGGAAGAAGTCATCCGCCGCGCCAACGACACCGACTACGGCCTGGCCGCCGGCGTCGTCACCCGCGACCTGGCCCGCGCCCACCGCGTGATCCACAAGCTGGAAGCCGGTATCTGCTGGATCAACACCTGGGGCGAGTCCCCCGCCGAAATGCCGGTGGGCGGCTACAAGCAGTCCGGCGTCGGCCGCGAGAACGGCCTGACCACCCTGGCCCATTACACGCGCATCAAGTCCGTGCAAGTGGAAATGGGCGACTACTACTCGGTGTTCTGACCGGTGCCGCCGGGGGTGCAGACGCGCCCCCGGCCCCGGCTCGACGCCGGCCCTGGCAACCCGGCTGCAGTCCGGGGAAGAGAGATGCCGTGCCCCGGAACCATCCGGGTCCATTAGCAGGTAAGTGAAATGTCCCAAGAATTCGATTACATCATCGTCGGCGCCGGCTCCGCCGGTAACGTCCTGGCCACCCGCCTGACCGAAGACGCCGATGTCAGCGTGCTGCTGCTGGAAGCCGGCGGCCCGGACTACCGCCTGGACTTCCGTACCCAGATGCCCGCCGCCCTCGCCTTCCCCCTGCAGGGACGCCGTTACAACTGGGCCTACGAGACCGATCCGGAGCCCTACATGAACAATCGCCGCATGGAATGCGGCCGCGGCAAGGGCCTGGGCGGCTCGTCGCTGATCAACGGCATGTGCTACATCCGTGGCAACGCCCTGGACTTCGACGGCTGGGCCAAGGCGCCGGGCCTGGAAGACTGGACCTACCTGGATTGCCTGCCCTATTTCCGCAAGGCGGAAACCCGCGACATCGGCCCGAACGACTTCCACGGCGGCGACGGCCCGGTGAGCGTCGCCACGCCCAAGGCTGGCAACAACCCGCTGTTCCACGCCATGGTCGAAGCCGGTGTGCAGGCCGGCTACCCGCGCACCGAGGACCTCAACGGCTACCAGCAGGAAGGCTTCGGTCCCATGGACCGCACCGTGACCCCGGAAGGCCGCCGTGCCGCCACCGGCCGCGGCTACCTGGACCAGGCGCGCCATCGCCCCAACCTGACCATCGTCACCCATGCCCTGACCGACCGCATCCTGTTCAGCGGCAAGCGTGCCATTGGCGTCGCCTACCTGCGTGGCAACAGCGACAACCCGATCACCGCCCATGCCCGCCGCGAAGTGCTGGTGTGCAGCGGCGCCATCGCCTCGCCGCAACTGCTGCAACGCTCCGGCGTCGGGCCGGCGTCCCTGCTGCGCGACCTCGACGTGCCGGTGGTACATGACCTGCCGGGCGTCGGCGCCAACCTGCAGGACCACCTCGAACTCTACCTGCAGTACGCCTGCAAGGAGCCGGTGTCCATCTACCCGGCCACCAAGTGGTGGAACCAGCCGGCGATCGGCGCCGAGTGGATGTTCCTCGGCACCGGCCTCGGCGCCAGCAACCAGTTCGAGGCCGGTGGTTTCATCCGCACCCGCCCGGAGTTCGCCTGGCCGAACATCCAGTTCCACTTCCTGCCGGTGGCGATCAACTACAACGGCAGCAAGGGTGTGCAGGAACACGGTTTCCAGGCGCACATGGGCTCCATGCGCTCGCCCAGCCGCGGCCGCATCCACCTGAAGTCGAAGGACCCGCGCCAACACCCGAGCATCCTGTTCAACTACATGTCCCACGAACAGGACTGGCAGGAGTTCCGCGACGGCATACGCCTCACCCGCGAGATCATGGCCCAGCCGGCCCTGGACCCGTACCGTGGCCGCGAACTGAGCCCGGGGGTGAACATGCAGTCGGACGCCGAGCTGGACGAGTTCATCCGCAACCACGCGGAAACCGCCTTCCACCCGTCCTGCTCCTGCAAGATGGGCACCGACGACATGGCGGTGGTGGATGGCCAGGGCCGCGTGCACGGCATGGAAGGCCTGCGGGTGGTGGACGCGTCGATCATGCCGGAGATCATCACCGGCAACCTCAACGCGACCACCATCATGATTGCCGAGAAGATCGCCGACAAAATCCGCAACCGCAAACCGCTGCCGCGCAGCACCGCCAGCTACTACGTGGCCGGCGACAAACCGGTGCGTGGCGCCCCGCTGCGTCAAGTCTGACCGGGCGCGTGATGACGAGGCCCCGGGTGCGATGCGCCAGGGGCCTTTTTCATTTCGACGGAAGACTGGCATCCGCAGGGGCGAATGAATTGGCTATGTTCGCGTTAGCAGTTGTGGTTTCAGACGGAGGGCTCTAGCGCGGTTCGTTCAGGCCTCCGCGCCAGCCTGACACAGCCCTCATCCGAACGCGGCCCGCCCCTCTCCCAGAGGTAGAGGGGTGACTCGCGCTGGCGAGGCACAAACAGTCCTGAAGCCACCAGCGGTCTGACACCAAGCAGAGAAAGGTGGGGCAGCGACCCCGCCCCTTCAGGAGGCCGAGCGGAATCGTTGCAAAACGGAGCGCAGCGAAGTAACAGCCGAAGGCTGGCCCGAAGGGCGAGCGCAGCGAGTCAGGGGGACGAGCGGCATGGATGCCGCGAGAGGCGTGCCCCCGGCGCAAGGATAGAGCGAGGGAAGTTTGGCGAAGCCAAACCCGGATGCAGGGGCAAGCCATTTGGTTCCTTTCGGCGACTGAGAAAGTGACTCGTCCGGGGGGACGAAACCAGAAACCTCAGCGGAACTCGGAAATCAGCTGGGCGCCAGACCTGCTAGCAATACTTAACGCAGACATAGCCAATGGATTCGCAAAACCGGCGTTGCCCGAGCGCGATTGAAGGTCGATCGAACCGCCAGTTGCCTTACTCCGGCAGCTCCTGGCGGATCATCCAATGCCCGCTGGGCGGCATCAGGTGGCTGATATCGAAGCGTTCCAGGTTGTCCCTGTCGATCACCTCGATCTTCGGACTGACCCGCTCCGGCAACGACTTGCCCTCCAGCGCGCGCACCGCCAGGTCGATCGCCACCCGCGCCTGGATCACCGGCGAGTCCGTCGGCGCGGCCAGCACGGTACCGTCGGCAATCGCCTCCAGCACCCGCTCGGTGGCATAGAGCGACACCACCTGCGCCTGGTAGCGGCTACCGGAGGAACGCACCAGTTGCCCGGCGAAGGCGGCCGCCTCGGCATTGCCGAGTATGTAGTCGAGCGCCGGTTCGCGGGCCAGCAGCTGGCGCACCAGCACCGCCTGGGTGGAACGGTCCACCGGGCCGTAGCCGCCGGGTACCAGGGTCAGGCCACTGCCCGCGTCCAGCTCGGCCAGGCCGCGCTCGGCATCGGCCACCCAGCCGGCGTCACGCGGCCCCGGCAGCCAGCCCACGCGCAGCGGACGCCCCTGGCTGTGCTGGCGGATATAGGCCACGGCCGCCTTGGCCATGTCGGCGAAATCCACCTGGGAACGGGCGTTGATGTCAGGACAGTCGACGCGGTTGATCAGGTCGATCACCGGCAACTTGTCGCGGCGCAGCAGGGCGATCTCGTCGCACAGCCCCTCGGCGCTGATGGCGGCGACCACATAGGCGTCGGCGGCCAGCTGGATGCAGCGGGCCAACTGCGCGCGCTGCATGTCGGGGAACTGGTAGCCCCCGGCCTCGTACACGCCCAGATGAACCCCCTGGCGCCGGGCTTCCTCGTCCAGCCCCCAGGCCACCCCCCACCAGTAGCGGTCCATGCCATGGGGCAACAGCGCGCAGATGCGCCAGGGCTTGCTCGCACCGCTCAGCGGCCGGTAGCTGGCTTCCCGGCCTTCCACCTCGACCCGCAGGGGAAACCACTCCGCCGCCAGGCAGGGTGCGATGCTCAGCCAGCTCATTAGCAGCGCGCAGAGGGTCCGCATGGGAACAGTCCTATTCCAAGGCAGGGCGGAGAAGTTCGGATAGTGGCAAGCCTAGCAGGCCGACGCCAGTTGCCCCGGCGCCGGCTTGGCCGGAACGCGAGCCGGTCGCCGCCCAGGTTGGCAAGGCGATCGCGACGAGTGACCGGGGTGACGCGCGCCGGCCTGCTAAACTGCGCGCCATTTCGACTCCCAGGCCTTTCCCGTGACCAGCACCGCCTTCGACACCCTGCCCCTCTCCGCCGATACCCTGGCCAACCTGGAAACCCTGGGCTATCGCGACATGACGCCGATCCAGGCCCAGGCCCTGCCGCTGATCCTCAAGGGCCGCGACCTGATCGCCCAGGCCAAGACCGGCAGCGGCAAGACCGCTGCCTTCGGCATCGGCCTGCTGGAGCCGCTCAACCCGCGTTTCTTTGGTTGCCAGGCACTGGTGCTCTGCCCCACCCGCGAACTGGCCGACCAGGTGGCCAAGGAAATCCGCCGCCTGGCCCGTGGCCACGGCAATATCAAGGTACTGACGCTCTGCGGCGGCGTGCCCTTCGGCCCGCAGGTGGGCTCGCTGGAGCATGGCGCCCACGTCATCGTCGGCACCCCGGGCCGGGTCCAGGAACACCTGCGCAAGGCCACCCTGGTGCTCGACGGCCTCAACACCCTGGTGCTGGACGAAGCCGACCGCATGCTCGACATGGGCTTCTACGACAGCATCGCCGACATCATCCAGCAGCTCCCGGCGCGTCGGCAGACCCTGCTGTTCTCCGCCACCTACCCGGCCGGCATCGCCCAGTTGGCCAAGACCTTCATGCGCGACCCGCAGCAGGTACAGGTAGAAGCCCTGCATGACGACAGCCAGATCGAACAGCGCTTCTACGAGATCGATCCGCGCCAACGCATGGACGCCGTGCTGCGCCTGCTGCAGAGCACCCGCCCGCAGTCCTGCGCCGCCTTCTGCCACACCCGCCAGCAGTGCCAGGAACTGGAGGCCCATCTACGCGATAACGGCGTTTCCGCCCAGTCGCTGCACGGCGATCTGGAGCAGCGCGAACGCGATCAGGTACTGACCCTGTTCGCCAACCAGAGCTGCAGCGTGCTGGTGGCCACCGACGTCGCCGCGCGCGGCCTGGACATCGCCGCGCTGGAAGCGGTGATCAACGTCGAACTGTCCCGCGACCCCGAGGTGCACATCCACCGCGTCGGCCGCAGTGGCCGCGCCGGCGAGAAAGGCCTGGCGCTGAGCCTGGTGGCCCCGGCCGAGGCCAGCCGCGCCCAGGCCATCGAGGACCTGCAGCAGGCCCCGCTGAACTGGCAGCGCCTCGACGAGTTGATCGTGAAGAACCGCGAACCGCTGCTGCCGCCCATGGCCACCCTGTGCATCAACGGCGGCCGCAAAGAGAAGCTGCGTCCCGGCGACATCGTCGGCGCCCTCACCGGCGAAGCGGGGATTCCCGGCAGCCAGGTGGGCAAGATCGCCATCTTCGACTTCCAGGCTTTCGTCGCCGTCGAGCGCGGCATCGCCAAGCAAGCGCTCAAGCGCCTCAGCGAAGGCAAGATCAAGGGACGTTCCTACAAGGTCCGCATCATCTGACGCGAGCCGGATACAGGACCTCTCGCGCTACGCGCAGGGGGTCCCGTCAGGGGCTGGGCAGACCGTGGCGGGCGAAGATCGCCTGGTAGGTGCCATCCTCGCGCATGGTCTGCATGGCCTGGTCGAACGCCTCCACCAGTTGCCGATGCCGTGGATGACTACGGCGCACCAGGATGTGCAGGCCGTTCTCGCTGAGCGGCCGGGGGAGGAACTCCAGCTGCTCGCGAATGCCTGAAAGCTCGCGGTTGAGGTAGGAGCGCGCCACCAGTTCATCTTCCAGGGTCAACTGCACCCGGCCGGCCGCGAGCATCCGCGCGCCCATGGGGAAGCCCATCACCGGCACCTTGTTCAGGGTGGTATCGGCATCGAAGCTCGGCAGATAGCTGTAGCCGCGCACCACGGCGATGCTGTAGCGCTTCAGATCCTCCGGCCCTTGGTAGTCGACGACCGTGCCCTTGCGCTTGAGAAACAGGACACGGTTGGTCAGGTAAGGCTGGGAAAACTGGCCGAAGCGCGCCCGTTCCTCGCTGTACCAGGCGCTGACGACAAGGTCGTACTCACCTACCTGGACCCCGCGCAAGACCCGCGCCCAGGGCACTTCGACATACTCGGCGCGGTGCCCGGCGCGCTTGAGGGCGGTGCTCACCAGTTCGGCGGCCAGGCCATTGCCGGGTAATCGCGCGTCGGTGAAGGGCGGCCAGACGTCGGCGGCCATGCGCAGGGTTTCGGCATGGGCACCCGCGCAAGCGAGGAGCAAGGCGAACAAGGCAAAACCACAGCGTCGTCTCATGCGTAGGCATCCGAGATCAGGTTTGGCCAACAGGAGTCCCAAGCCTGCCTCAAATCCGGCAGCCTCACCAGAGGGAATGGGTACTTCCGTACCTGATTTTCGTCCGCACCGCGCAACGCCATCGCGCCCAGGCATCGAAAGCGACAGGGCGGCTGACAGCGCCCTTCACACCCCTTAGGCTGTAGCCGGCAGCACTGCCGCCCCCGGACATCCGCCCACAAGGCCCCTATGCCCTCGACTCCATTCGTTCACACGCTGCGCCGCCTCTGGGCGGTGGACAAGTTCAGCTACAGCCTGCGCGTCTTCATTGCCCTGACCGGGAGCATGGCGCTGTGCTGGCAGCAGGACCGCTTGGACCTGCTGATCCCGCTTTTCCTCGGCATCATCGCCAGCGCCCTGGCGGAAACCGACGACAGTTGGCAGGGCCGCCTCACCGCGCTGCTGGTGATCCTCGGCTGCTTCAGCATCGCCTCGCTGTCGGTGGAGTTGCTGTTCCCCTATCCCTGGCTTTTCGTCGGCGCCCTGGCCCTGGCCAGCTTCGGCCTGACCATGCTCGGCGCCCTCGGCGAGCGCTATGCCACCATCGCCTCGGCGACCCTGATCCTTTCCATCTACACCATGATCGGCGTCGACCAGCGCGGCGGCGCGCCCACCAACCTCTGGCAGGAGCCCGCCCTGCTGGTGGCCGGCGCCACCTGGTACGGCCTGCTCTCGGTGCTCTGGCAGGCGCTCTTCACCCATCAGCCGGTGCAGCAGAGCCTGGCCAGGCTGTTCCGCGAGCTGGGGCAGTACCTGAAACTGAAATCCGCGCTGCTGGAACCGGTGCGCCAGCTCGACGTGGAGGCCCGCCGCCTGGAACTGGCCCGGCAGAACGGCCGGGTGGTGGCGGCGCTCAACGCCGCCAAGGAAATCATCCTGCACCGGGTCGGCAACGGCCGGCCGGGCCCCAAGGTGAACCGCTACCTCAAGCTCTACTTTCTGGCCCAGGACATCCACGAACGCGCCAGTTCGTCCCACCACCCCTACAACGAACTCGCCGAAGCTTTCTTCCACAGCGACGTGCTGTTCCGCTGCCAGCGCCTGCTGCGCCAGCAGGGTGGCGCCTGCCAGGCCCTCGGCCGGGCCATCCGCATGCGCCAGCCCTTCGACTACCTGGATGGTGCCCAGGCCCTGGAAGACCTGAACACCTCCCTCGAGCACCTGCGCGTCCAGAGCAACCCGGCCTGGCGCGGCCTGCTGCGCTCGCTCAGCGCCCTGGCGCGTAACCTCGCCACCCTGGACCGCCTGCTCATCGATGCCAGCAACCCGGACGCCCTTGCCGAGGCCCAGGACACCAGCCTGCTGGACCGCTCGCCGCAAGGCCTGAAGGATGTCTGGGAGCGCCTCAGGCAGAACCTCACGCCCACCTCCCCGGTGTTCCGCCACGCCCTGCGCATGGCCCTGGCGCTGGCCACCGGCTACGGGGTGCTGCACCTGATCCACCCGGAGCAGGGCTATTGGATCCTGCTGACCACGGTCTTCGTCTGCCAGCCCAACTTCGGCGCCACTCGCCGCAAGCTGGTGCAGCGGATAGCCGGCACCCTGCTCGGCCTGGCCCTGGGCTGGGCGCTGTTCGACCTGTTCCCCAGCGCCCTGGTGCAGTCGGTCTTCGCCGTGGTGGCCGGGGTGGTGTTCTTCGCCACCCGCGCCACCCGCTACACCCTGGCCACCGCCGCCATGACCCTGCTGGTGCTGTTCTGCTTCAACCAGATCGGCGACAGCTACGGCCTGTTCCTGCCGCGCCTGGTGGATACCCTGATCGGCGCGCTGATCGCCGGCCTGGCGGTGATCTTCATCCTCCCGGACTGGCAGGGCCGGCGGCTCAACCAGGTGGTGGCCAATACCCTCACCTGCAACAGCCGCTACCTGCGCCAGATCATGCAGCAGTACGTCGGCGGCAAGCGTGACGACCTGGCCTACCGCCTGGCCCGACGCAACGCCCACAACGCCGACGCGGCGCTGTCCACCACGCTGTCCAACATGCTCATGGAGCCTGGCCACTTCCGGAAGGAGGCGGACATCGGCTTCCGCTTCCTGGTGCTCTCCCACACCCTCCTCAGCTACCTCTCGGCCCTCGGCGCACACCGCAGCGACCAGCCGGGGGAGGCCCTCACGCCGTTGTCCGAACAGGCCGCCGAGCAGATCGCTGAAAGCCTCGACTGCATCGCCCAGGGCCTGAGCGAGCGGCGCCCGATCAGCATCCACCGCGATGAGGAAGACGCCCTGGCCAAGGCCCTGGAGCAGCTCCCGGAAGACCTCGACGACCGCCCCCGGCTGGTACAGACCGAGCTGGGGCTGATCTGCCGGCAACTGGGGGCCTTGCGGACCCTGACGGCGCATTTGTTGAATGCGGGGAAGGTGGTGTAGGCGAGTGCCTTAGGCGCTCCCCTGTGGGAGCGAATTCATTCGCGAATGGATTCCCACAGCAGAAGGCGATCCGTCCGACTCACACCCGCAACACCGACACCAGCACGAGCCACCTAAAGTCATTGCCTTCGATATCAGGAGGCAATGGACATGCCGAGCGACGATCTTCTCAAGGGCCGGGTATCACGCACCGGCCAGATCTACCACATCACCACCACCACGGAAGGGCGGCTCCCCCTGTTCCGCGACTTCACCATGGCTCGTCTGGTCATCACCGAAATGCGCCGCTTGCAGGAGCAGAATCTGCTCGACTCCTTCGCTTGGGTGTTGATGCCCGACCACCTGCACTGGTTGCTGCAGCTAAACGGACCGCTGGCCCTGTCCACCCTGGTCAAGGTGTTCAAGGGTCGTACTGCCAGGCAACTGGGACTCCTGCTGCCGAACAGCCGGTCGATTTGGCAGAAGGGGTTCCACGACCATGCGATACGACGGGAAGAGGACCTCCGCAAGATCGCTCGCTACATAGTGGCCAACCCACTGCGGGCAGGCCTGGTGGAGCGGATCGGTGAATATCCGTTCTGGGATGCTCGATGGTTATGACGGCTCCTGTGGGGGCGAATTCATTCGCTCAGCAGACCGAAGGTCTGCCCCCGAGAGGCCCACGGCCGTTATGCGGCCCTAGCGAATGAATTCGCCCCCACAAAAGGGCACTCCTACTTCCCTACTCTCCCATCATCCCCTTCACCGTCTCCCCCACCGTCCTTACCGCCGCCTCGATGGCCGGGGAGGGTTTGCCGGAGTAGTTCATCCGCAGGCAGTTCCGGTACTTGCCCGACGCGGAGAAGATGCTGCCGGCGGCGATCTGCACGCCCTTGGGCAGCAGCTCGCGGTTCAGGCGCAGGGTGTCGAAACTCTCGGCCAGCTCCACCCAGAGCATGAAGCTGCCTTGGGGCCGGCTGGCGCGCGTGCCTTCGGGGAAGTAGCGCATCACCCAGTCGATCATCTGGTCGCGGCTGTGCTGGTACTGGCTGCGCATGCGCCGCAGGTGCGGCTCGTAATGGCCTTCGCCGATGAACTCGGCCAGCGCCAGTTGCGGCTGGGTGGCGGTGGCGCCGGTGGAGATGTACTTCATGTGCAGCGCGCGTTCGAAGTACCGGCCGGGTGCGATCCAGCCGACGCGGATACCCGGCGCCACCGTCTTGGAAAAGGAGCTGCAAAGCAGCACACGGCCGTCCTCGTCGAAGGACTTGATGGTACGCGGACGCGGGTACTGATAGGCGAGATCGCCGTAGACGTCGTCCTCCACGATCGCCACGTCGTAACGCTGGGCGAGGGTCAGCAGGGCGCGCTTGCGTGCCTCGGGCATGATGTAGCCGAGGGGGTTGTTGCAACTGGGGGTGAGCTGGATGAGCTTGATCGGCCATTGCTCCAGGGCCATCTCCAGCGCCTCCAGGCTGATACCGTTGAGCGGGTCGGTGGGCAGTTCCAGGGCCTTCATGCCGAAGCCCTTGAGGGTCTGCATGGCGCCGTGGAAGCTCGGCGAGTCCACCGCGACGATATCTCCGGGCTCGCAGACAGAGCGGATGGCCACCGACAACGCCTCGTGGCAGCCGGTGGTGATGACGATATCGCTGGCCGGGATCTGGCACCCGGAATCCAGCGCCAGCCGCGAAACCTGCTCGCGCAGCGCCTCGGTGCCATGGATGCTGTCGTAGTAGAGGCCGCAGCCGTCCTGGCGCCGGCTGATCCGGCCCAGGCTGCGCAGCAGGGGCTTCAGCGTCGGGCTGGTGATATCCGGCATGCCGCGGCCGAGCTGCACCACATTATCCCTGGCGCTGCGCTTGATCAGGTCGAGCACGTCGTCCCACTGGGAAACGTCCACCGGCCGCTGGGGCGCCCGGCCGACGGCCGGAAGCGCCGGGGTCTGCCGCCGGGGTGGGACGAAGTAGCCCGATTTCGGTCGCGGCTCGGCCAGGCCACCGTCTTCGAGAATCCGATAGGCCTGCTGCACCGTGCTCAGGCTCACGCCATGCTCCACACTCAGCGCACGCACCGACGGCAGGCGGTCGCCGGGACGGTAGTAGCCCTGTTCGATGCGTTCGCCCAGGGTCTCGGCCAGCTTGATGTAGAGCTTCATGACAGTCTCCCGAATCGACAGACAACCGCATCAGAACCAGTACAGATGACCCTGAAACGGAGGATTCAGATAGGAAACCACGCAATCTGTATGAAAAAAATATACAGATCGTGAATCTGTATTGCGATCAGGCCGACGGCGATGATGGTTCCACCCCGATCCACCACAGGGCATGAGGACCACCACGATGAACGGCCTGAGCGATGCACGCCTGACTCTCTACGCACAGGAACTGGAACAGGAGCGATACGCACCCATCTCCGTGGCGCCGGCCATGCCCGGCAATCGCTGGGACCGTTTCTGGATGCGCCTACACACGCGCCGCAGGCTGCTCGAACTGGACGAACGGGCCCTGAAGGACATCGGCCTCACCCGCGAACAGGCGCGGGCGGAGGCGCTCAAGCCGTTCTGGAAGGTCTGACGCGGCGGCCGCAGCCTCACGCCAGGCGGAAGCGGCCGGTATTGCGGTTCAGGGCCTGGCTGCCGTGCTGCAATTGCTCGGCCGCCTCCTGCACCGATTGCGCGCCCTGCAGCAACAGGGCGGCCGCCTGGTCCACCTGCTGGATACTGCCGCTCACCTCATCCGCCGTGGCGGCCTGTTGTTCGGAAGCCGCGGCGATCTGCGCCAGGCGGTCGCTGACCCGCTGCACCGCTTCGGCGATGCCGGCCAGGTCGGCGCCCATGGCCAGCACGTTATCCACATCCCCCGCGGCCTGGCTGAAGGCGGCCTCGATCTGCGCCACGGTTTCCCCCACCACTGCCTGCAGGGCGCCCACGGTCTGGCCGATCTCCGCGGTGGAGTCCTGGGTGCGCCGCGACAGGCTGCGCACCTCGTCGGCCACCACGGCGAAGCCGCGCCCCTGCTCGCCGGCCCGGGCCGCTTCGATGGCGGCATTCAGCGCCAGCAGGTTGGTCTGCTCGGCGATGCCCTTGATCACGTCCACCACGCGATTGATCTGCTGCGCCTGGTCGCGCAGCTGCTGGAGCGCGGCGACGCTACTGCCCAGGTTGTCGCTGAGCTGGTTCATGCTGGCGCTGGTGCGCGCGCTGCGCTGGTTGCTCTGCATGGCGATCTCGCGGGTGTGCAGGGCATCGCGAGCGGCGTCCTCGCAGCTTTCCGCCACGTTCTGGGCCGTGGCGGCCAGTTGAGTGGCCGCCGCCGCGATCTGGCTGACCTGTCCCTGCTGCTGCTCCACCGACACCAGGGTGTCCCGGGCCTGGCTGCTGAGCTGTTCGACCGTGCCACCCAACTGTTCGCTCTCGCGATTGACCCCCAGCAGGGATTCGCGCAACTGCGCCAGGGCGGCGTTCAGGGCATCGGCGATAGTCGCCAGGTCGTCACGGCCATGGACCCGCGCCGTCACCCGCAGGTCACCGCCGCGCAACCCTTGCGCCGCCTCGGTGATGCTCGCGGTGCCCCGCCGGATCGCCTGGTTCAGGCACAGCAGCATGTAGAGCGCGAGCAGGGTCAGCAGCGTGAAGCCACCGATCACCTCAGCCATGCTGTGCAGCGCCTGGGCGCGGTATTCCCCCAGGCGCGACGCCATGCGCTGGGCCAGCGCCTGCTGCAGCCCGTGCAGGCGTCCGCCCAGATCGTCGGTCAGGCCGACGAAGACGGCCGGCGTCAGGGTGAACGGGGTGGAGTCGAACACCTGCTTGTCGATCTGCGCGAGGAATCCGGCCATGCCCTCGTCCGCCGCGGCGAAAGGCGTGTCCAGGGCGCTCATGTCCCCCGGCGTCTGGGTCAGGGCGTTGCGCGCCTTGCGCAGCTGGCGCGCGGTCTCGCCCAAGGCACGGCGCAGGTCGCGCAGGGCCACCCGGCTCTGCAGGGTGAAATGCTGCGCCACCAGGGCGCCATGGCCGTTGCTGGCGAAACTGCCCAGGGCCTCCTGAAGGCGCGGCTGCACGCTGGTGAGCTGCTCCATCATCAGGTAGGTGTCGAGCCAGGGATCGAGGATCAGCCCGGAATCGGTGGCGACCTGCTCGCGCAGCGCCTGGAGCACCTGCAACGCCCCTTGGTAGCGCTCCAGCGCATCGGGCAGCGCCAGGCCCAGCACGCTGCCCGGCTCCACGTGGGCGGAGCGCCCCTGGAGTTCTTCGAAGAGCGCCCGGCTCTGCCCGGCGATGCCCTCCGCCGCAAGCTGCCCGGCCACCCGTTCCAGCGTCTCGCCGACTGCACCGGCGCGCTGCTCCAGTGCCGCTCGGGCGCTTTCGTCGCCGCCTTGCAAGCGCGCCAGCAGGAAGCGCTGGGCATCCAGTTCGCGCTGTACGGCCGACAGCGTCTCTACCACCCGCAGGCCACTCAGCTCGCCGTCCACCACCGCGAGGCGGGCACGATAGTCACCGACGATCACCACCAGGGCGTACCCCAGGGGCAGCACGAACAGCAGGAAGAGCAACTGGAACTTGCGGGCGAAACTGAAGCGCTCGAGTAGACGTACCCCCGGCGTGAGCAAAGCTGTCATCGCGACCTTCCTCTGCTTCCGGTCATCCTTGCCAGGCGGGCGGTGATCTCCCGGGCGAAGCGTCCGGCATTGTTCTTTTAGGTGGGAACCTCCCCTGGAACGGGGAGCCAAGCGTCGAAGAGTAGTAGCTTTGTGCCACAAGACAGAAGGGGGCAGTCCCGAACTCGACTCAGGATGTCGCCTGGCTGTATCAGGGCCAGGGCTTCCAGTCGACGGACGGCCCGTCCAGAGGCGCCTGCAGGCGGCGGAACCGGGGCTCCCTCTGGAGCTTGCGCAAGGCTTCCAGCAAGCGTCTGTCCACCAGGGCGCCACGAGCGTTGTCGGGGACCAGCCACTTCACCGGATAGAGGCCGAAGTCCTGCGCGCAGCTGTTCGCGAAGCCCCAGGCGGTCGATCTCCCGGTCGGTTTCGTTGACGGCGAAGACGTAGCCGTCGATGCGCCCCCGCACCAGCTTCTGCAGGCTGCTCTCGATGCTGTTGCCGGACAACGCCGGGAAGCCCAGCCAGGGCGCGTGGGCGCGATCGGTCTCGACCCGGTAGGGATAGGCCAGGTCACGCAGTGCCGGGCTCACGGTCGGCGCGGCCAGTTGCTCCTGCAACTCATCCAGGCGCCAGCTGCGCCCCAGCAGCGGCTGCAGTTGCACGCGCTGGCCGGCGTCCAGCCCGCTGGCGGCCAGCCGCTCGACGCTGAGCACATGGGCCGGGTCGAGCAACTGGTCGACGTGCAGGGCACTGGCGCGTCGCGTGTAGAAACCGAAGCGCACCTGCCAGAGGTCGCCCGAGCCATAGCGCACGCCCGACGGCAGGCGCGGCAGGTCGCCGAGGAAAGGCACCAGGAAATCGCACTGGCCGTGCTGCAGCAGATGGAAGGTGCGGGCGAAAGGGGTGATCTGCAACTCGAACTCGATATCGGGCAACTGCTGGTCGAGGGCCCGGAGCAACTCCGGCAGCGGCCCGCTGCCATCCGCTTCAGCCAGCCCCGGCACCTCGGCGACCGCCACCCGCCATCGCTCGGCAGCCGTGGTGAGCGGGGTCAGGGCCAGGCACAGGCCGAGGCAGAGCAGCGGTAGTCGGCGCATGGATCACCCGGACGGCAACGGTAGCCTGAGTATAGGTGCGCGCCCTGGCGCCGCAGGCCGGCCATGCGCGGGACGGCTTCCGTGGCGATGCACTCAGGGCAGCTCGATCGCGTAGGGCTTGGCCAGCCTGGCGAGCCGACCGTCGGCCCGCATCTGCCGCAGCACCCGGCCGATGTCCTCGCGCAGCTGGCGATGGGACGCGTCCCTGGGCAAGGCGAAGTAGCCGACCTGGGTGTCGATCAGCGGCGAGAGGCGGCGCACCTGGCCGGCGATGCCCAGTGCCTCGATGCGCGGCCGGGAGTCGCGCTCGTTGCTCGCGGCCAGATCGGCGCGGCCCGCCAGGAGCAGCTTGAGGGCCAGTTCCACGGACGGCGCCACATGCACGTCGAGCTGGCCGCGCATGGCCTCGAAGCGTTCGCCGTAGGTCCAGCCATGGATCAGGGCGATGCGCTGCCCGATCAGGCTGGCCGGGCTGCCGTCCCAGGGGCTGGCGACGTCGCTGCGACCGTAGAAGACCACGTTGTCGCGGTAGAAGCCGGGCTCGGCGAACTGGAAACGACGCTCCCGCGCGGCGGTACGGTAGGGGCCGATCAGCACATCGGCGCGCCCCTCCTCCACCAGCTTCTGGGCCCGGGCCCAGGGATAGATCTCGAAGCGCACGCGGGTGCCCAGGTCGGCGGCGATCACGCGCAGTACGTCGACGCCCAGCCCGCTGGGCGCGCCCCGCGCGTCGAGGACGTAGATACCGGGGAACTCAGTGCCGACAGCGAGCACGTCACGGCCGTCGGCGAAGGGAACCAGGCCCAGCACCCAGAGAATGACGCAGAGGGTGCGGAAACCCGGATACATGCCCGCGGACCTCGGTCGGCTTCTCTCCTGAGCCTAGCAGCCGTTCGCCACTACAGATCGCGCCAGGTCAGGTACACCCGCAGGTCGAACTCCAGTTGGTGGTAGCCCGGCAGCATGTGTTCGCAGAGCTGGTAGAAGGCCTTGCTGTGATCGCGTTCCTTCAGGTGCGCCAACTCGTGGACCAGGATCATCCGCAGGAACTCCGGCGCGGCCTCCTTGAACAGGGAAGCGACACGGATTTCCTTCTTCGCCTTGAGCTTGCCGCCCTGCACCCGCGAGATCGCCGTATTCAGGCCGAGCGCCTTGTGCACCACATCCAGCTTGTTGTCGTAGAGCACCTTGTCCGGCGCCGGGGCGTTGCGCAGGTGCTCCTGCTTGAGGGCCATGGCGTAGCCGTACAGCGCCTTGTCGCTCTGCACCTCGTGCCGCCCCGGGTAGCGGCGCGTCAGGTACTCCTCCAGGCGGCCGGCGTCCAGCATCCGGGCAACCTGCTCCTGGAGGTGGGCGGGGTATCCACGGAGGTACTTGAGATCGGTCATGGCGAAAACGGCTGAACGGCGAGGAGGCGGCATTCTACCCGAGCGCGTCCGCTGTCACCCAATCGGGCACGAGCCCCGCTCCGCGTCAGGGAGAGGGCGCGGAGATGCACCGCGCCAGGGCCTTGGGGTCCAGCAGGGAACAGGGCTGGTCGGCCAGGTAGCTGCGATAGACCCGCAGCAGGTCGTCTTCACTGATCCGGCAATCGCCGGCCGGGCACTGGCTGGCGAACTCGAAGCGTCCGGTCGGCGGGTCGGCCAGACGGATCTTCAGCGCCGGCCAGCCGGCCGCCCTGGCCGCCGACGGTGTGAATAGCCAGGCGCCCTTGCGCTGCACCAGGGCACCGCCAGCCTCGGCATAGTCGAAGACGAACATCAACGTGCGCGAAGTCTTGGTGGTGCAGTCACTCCGGTCCAGGCATCGCTGCGGATCGCTGGACGCCGGTTCGGGCGGCGGTGCGGGCGCCACCGGCGGCTGGCCCGCGCAACCGGCGAGGAGCAGCAGCGAAGCCGTGATCAGGGACAGACGCATCGGAAACTCCTTCTGCCGGATACGAAAGAGCCCCGCATGGCGGGGCTCCTCGTGAGGGCCAGGATCAGTTGACCTTGGCGACCAGCTCACCCTTGGCGTAGCGCTGGAACATGCCTTCCAGGGAGATCGGTTTGATCTTGGAGGCGTTGCCGGCGGTGCCGAAGGCTTCGTAACGGGCGATACAGATATCGCGCATGGCCTCGATGGTCTTGGCGAAGTACTTGCGCGGGTCGAACTCGGCCGGGTTCTTGGCCAGGAAGCTGCGGATGGCACCGGTGGAGGCCAGGCGCAGGTCGGTGTCGATGTTGACCTTGCGCACGCCGTACTTGATGCCTTCGACGATTTCCTCGACCGGCACGCCGTAGGTTTCCTTAATGTCGCCGCCGAACTCGTTGATGATCGCCAGCCAGTCCTGCGGGACCGAGGAGGAACCGTGCATCACCAGGTGGGTGTTGGGGATGCGCTTGTGGATTTCCTTGATGCGATCGATGGCGAGGATGTCGCCGGTCGGCGGCTTGGTGAACTTGTAGGCGCCGTGGCTGGTGCCGATGGCGATGGCCAGGGCATCCACCTGGGTCTTCTTGACGAAGTCGGCGGCCTCTTCCGGATCGGTCAGCATCTGGCTGTGGTCCAGGATGCCTTCGGCGCCCACGCCGTCTTCCTCGCCGGCCTGGCCGGTTTCCAGGGAGCCCAGGCAGCCCAGTTCGCCTTCCACGGACACGCCACAGGCGTGGGCGAAGGCGACGGTCTGCTGGGTGACGCGCACGTTGTACTCGTAGTCGGACGGGGTCTTGCCGTCTTCACGCAAGGAGCCGTCCATCATCACCGAGGAAAAGCCCAGCTGGATGGAGCGCTGGCACACGTCGGGGCTGGTGCCATGGTCCTGGTGCATGCACACCGGGATGTGCGGGAATTCTTCGATGGCAGCCAGGATCAGGTGGCGCAGGAAGGGGGCACCGGCGTATTTGCGGGCACCGGCAGAGGCCTGCACGATCACCGGGGAATCGGTCTTGTCGGCCGCTTCCATGATGGCGCGCATCTGTTCCAGGTTGTTGACGTTGAAAGCCGGAACGCCGTAGCCGTATTCGGCGGCGTGGTCCAGCATCTGGCGCATGCTGATGAGTGCCATGGTGTTTCAGTCTCCCGATTGGGTGGGCTGTCAAATTGCAAAGCCTGCCGCAGGGGCAGGCCGGGTTCAAGTTTCCGGGGAGGAGCGGTCGCCCTCTCCGGAAGAATCAATGCTTTCCTAAACGCAACAACGATCTCGCGAGCAGATCGTTCAGGGCGCCTTGCAGCCGCGGCCGATCAGGTCATCAGTTGCCACCCAGTAGACCAGGCCTTCGTCACCCTTGGTGTGGAAGGCCAGGTTGCCGTCGCTGTACAGCGCGCCGGAACCGGAGGGCTCGCGCTTGAGGCGGTGGACGATATCACCACCCCCCAGACGCAGGTCGACGCTGTCCCCGTTTGCATCGGCGAGACGCCAGAGCACTTCGGCCTGGCTGTCGCAGACCCAGCGGGTCCAATCTTCACGCGGCGCATCCTGGCCGGCACAACCGGTCAGCAGCGCCATGCCGGCGAGGGCGATCCATCCTTTCATGTCCATCTCCTGGCCGATGCCCCCGGCCGTCCTGGCACCGCTCCATCACGGGCAGTGCTGTTGTCCTTCGCGGCTCAAAGTCGGGTCACCCGTACTCTGGGCCTCCACCCGCTGGTCGTCCTGGTTGCTCGGGACTATGACCTGGGGCGGACTCATCACCTCGCAGGTGCTGCTCGGCCTCTTGCCGGAACAGCCCCAGAGGGTGGCACTCACAATCAGCAGAATCGCAGCGTAGCGCATGGCAGGCTCTCCTTTTCGCACCCCCAATAAAGGGACCGCAGGCGCCTGCCAGGGTTTAGGCGGATTCCACCAACGGTCACACGCTGGCGCGCTTCTCCAGGATCTCCACGGCGGGCAGGACCTTGCCCTCGACGAACTCGAGGAAAGCGCCACCGCCGGTGGAGATGTAGGAGATCTGCTCGCCCACGCCGTACTTGTCGATCGCCGCCAGGGTGTCGCCACCACCGGCGATGGAGAAGGCCGGGCTCTCGGCGATGGCCAGGGCCAGGGCCTTGGTGCCATTGCCGAACTGGTCGAACTCGAACACACCCACCGGGCCGTTCCACAGGATGGTCTTCGACGACTTCAGCAGCTCGGCGAACTGGGCGGCGGTCTGCGGGCCGATGTCGAGAATCATGTCGTCGTCCGCCACGTCGGCGATGAGCTTGACGGTGGCGGCGGCGCTTTCGGCGAATTCCTTGGCGACCACCACGTCCACCGGCAGCGGCACGCTGACTTTCGCGGCGATGGCCTTGGCGGTGTCCACCAGGTCGGCCTCGTAGAGGGACTTGCCGACCTTGTAGCCGGCCGCGGCGAGGAAGGTGTTGGCGATGCCGCCGCCGACGATCAGTTGGTCGCAGATCTGCGACAGGGAGTTCAGCACGTCCAGCTTGGTGGAAACCTTGGAGCCGGCGACGATGGCGGCCATCGGACGGGCCGGGTTGCCCAGGGCCTTGCCCAGGGCGTCCAGTTCGGCGGCCAGCAGCGGGCCGGCGGCAGCGACCTTGGCGAACTTGGCCACGCCATGGGTGGAGCCCTCGGCGCGGTGGGCGGTGCCGAAGGCGTCCATCACGAACACGTCGCACAGGGCAGCGTACTGCTGGGCCAGCTCGTCGACGTTCTTCTTCTCGCCCTTGTTGAAACGCACGTTCTCGAACAGCACCACCTGGCCGGGAGCAACGTCCACGCCACCCAGGTAGTCGGCCACCAGCGGTACTTCGCGACCCAGGGCCCTGGACAGGTAGTCGGCCACCGGCTCGAGGCTGTTCTCTTCGGAGAACTCGCCCTCGGTGGGGCGGCCCAGATGGGAACAGACCATCACCGCCGCGCCCTTCTCCAGTGCCAGCTTGATGGTCGGCAGGGAAGCGAGGATGCGCGCATCACTTTTGACGACGCCGTCCTTCACCGGCACGTTGAGATCCTCACGGATCAGCACGCGCTTACCCTGGAGGTCGAGGTCGGTCATTTTCAACACGGTCATGGGGTCAGTCCTTCACGGGGGCTGGATGTTGACGAGAAGCAGCGGAAACCCGCAGGTAGTGGTCTGCGGTGTCGAGCATGCGGTTGGCGAAGCCCCATTCGTTGTCGAACCAGGCCAGCAGGTTGACCAGGCGCGGGCCGGACACGCGGGTCTGGCTGCCGTCGACGATGGCGGAATGGGGATCGTGGTTGAAATCGCAGCTGGCGTGGGGCAGCTCGGTGTAGGCCAGCAGGCCTTTCAGGGCACCGCTCTCGGCGGCCTCGCGGAGCACGCGGTTGATCTCGGCGGCCGAGGTGTCGCGGGCGGTCTGCAGGGTGATGTCGAGGCAAGAGACGTTCACCGTGGGCACGCGGATGGCCTTGGCCTGGATGCGCCCGGCCAGCTCCGGCAGCAGGCGCTCGATGCCCCGGGCCAGGCCGGTGGACACCGGGATCACCGACTGGAAGGCGGAGCGGGTGCGGCGCAGGTCTTCATGGTGGTAGGCGTCGATCACGGGCTGGTCGTTCATCGCCGAGTGGATGGTGGTGATGGAGACGTACTCCAGTCCCACCGACTCGTTGAGCAGTTTCAGCAGCGGCACACCGCAGTTGGTGGTGCAGGAGGCGTTGGACACGAGCTTCTCGGCGCCGCTCAGGCTGTCCTGGTTGACCCCGTAGACGATGGTGGCGTCGATGTCGGCCTCGCTGGACATCGGCTGGGAGAACAGCACCCGAGGCGCACCGGCGGCCAGGAAGCGCTCGGCCTGCTGACGGTGGGTGTACTGGCCGGAACACTCCAGCACCAGGTCCACGCCCAGGGCAGCCCAGTCGATGCCCTCCGGTTCCGCGCTGCGCAGCACCTTCACGCAATCGCCGTTGATGTGCAGGCAATCGCCATCCACCCGCACTTCGCCGGGGAAGCGACCGTGGGTGGAGTCGAAGCGGGTCAGGTACTCGATGCTGGCCTGGTCGGCCAGGTCGTTCAGCGCAACGATCTCGAAGCTCGCCCCGCCACTGCGCTCATGCAACGCGCGCAGCACGCAGCGGCCGATGCGGCCGTAACCGTTCAAGGCAACTTTGAAAGGGCGATTGGCCATGGGGCGCTCTCGATAGGAACGAAGGACCGTAGGATGGGTCGAGCCTGCGATACCCATCGAAACGCAGCATGGGTATCGCTGCGCTCAACCCATCCTACTCAGTCTTCCAGAAGCTCTTCGGCAGTGGCGACGATGTTGTCGACGGTGAAGCCGAAGTGCTCGAACAGCGCGGCGGCCGGGGCCGACTCGCCGAAGCTGGTCATGCCGATCACACGGCCTTCCAGGCCGACGTACTTGTACCAGAAGTCGGCATGGGCGGCCTCGATGGCGATGCGCGCGCCGACCTGCACCGGCAGCACGGCCTGCTTGTAGGCGGCGTCCTGCTGATCGAACAGGCTGGTGGACGGCATGGACACCACGCGCACCTTGCGGCCGGCGGCGGTCAGTTGCTCGAAGGCCTGCACCGCCAGGCCGACTTCGGAGCCGGTGGCGATGAGGATCAGCTCCGGCTCGCCGTCGCTGTCCTTGAGCACATAGCCGCCGCGGGCAATGTTGGCGATCTGGCCGGCATCGCGAGCCTGGTGGGGCAGGTTCTGGCGGGAGAAGATCAGCGCGCTCGGACCATCGTTACGCTCGATGGCGGCCTTCCAGGCCACGGCGGATTCCACCGCGTCGGCCGGACGCCAGGTGTTCAGGTTCGGGGTGCAGCGCAGGCTGGCGAGTTGCTCCACCGGCTGGTGGGTCGGACCGTCTTCGCCCAGGCCGATGGAGTCGTGGGTGTAGACGAAGAGCACGCGCTTCTTCATCAGCGCAGCCATGCGCACGGCGTTGCAGGCGTATTCCATGAACACCAGGAAGGTGGCGCCATAGGGAATGAAGCCGCCATGCAGGGCGATGCCGTTCATGATGGCGCTCATGCCGAACTCGCGAACGCCGTAGAACAGGTAGTTGCCGGACGCGTCCTCGGCGGACACGCCCTTGCAGCCTTTCCACAGGGTCAGGTTGGAGCCGGCGAGGTCGGCCGAACCGCCGAGGAATTCCGGCAGCAGCGGACCGAAGGCGTTGAGGGCGTTCTGGCTGGCCTTGCGGCTGGCGATGGTCTCACCCTTGGCGGCGACTTCGGCGATGTAGGCGTCAGCCTTGGCGACGAAGTCGGCCGGCAGTTGGCCCTTGATGCGGCGCTGGAATTCGGCGGCCAGTTCCGGGTGGGCGGCGGCGTAGGCGGCAAAGCGCTCGTTCCACTCGGCCTCGCGGGCGGCGCCGGCGGCCTTGGCGTCCCACTCGGCGTAGATCTCGGCGGGGACTTCGAACGGCGCGTGGTTCCAGCCCAGGGCGGCGCGGGTCAGGGCGATCTCGTCATTGCCGAGCGGCGCGCCGTGGCACTCTTCCTTGCCCTGCTTGTTCGGCGAACCGAAGCCGATCACGGTCTTGCAGCAGATCAGGGTCGGGCGGTCGCTGGACTTGCGCGCGGTCTCGATGGCGGTCTTGATCTCGTCGGCGTCATGGCCGTCGACATTGCGGATCACCTGCCAGCCGTAGGCTTCGAAGCGCTTCGGCGTGTCGTCGGTGAACCAGCCGTGGACTTCGCCGTCGATGGAAATGCCGTTGTCGTCGTAGAAGGCGATCAGCTTGCCCAGGCCCAGGGTGCCGGCCAGGGCGCAGACTTCGTGGGAGATGCCTTCCATCATGCAGCCGTCGCCGAGGAACACGTAGGTGTTGTGGTCGACGATGGCGTGGCCGTCACGGTTGAACTGGGCGGCCAGGGTCTTCTCGGCGATGGCGAAACCCACGGCGTTGGCGATGCCCTGGCCCAGCGGACCGGTGGTGGTCTCGACGCCGGCGGTGTAACCGTATTCCGGGTGGCCCGGGGTACGGCTGCCGAGCTGGCGGAAGTTCTTCAGGTCGTCGATGGTGAGGTCGTAGCCGGTGAGGTGCAGCAGCGAGTAGTTCAGCATCGAGCCGTGGCCGTTGGACAGCACGAAGCGGTCGCGGTTGGGCCATTCGGGGTTGTTCGGGTTGTGCTGCAGGTAATCCCGCCAGAGCACTTCGGCGATATCGGCCATTCCCATGGGGGCGCCGGGGTGGCCGCTGTTGGCTTTCTGCACCGCATCCATGCTCAGGGCACGAATGGCATTGGCACGCTCACGACGGCTGGGCATCGCTTATCTCCTGCAGGTCTGAATAGACGGCTAATCGAAAAAAGGCGGCTATTTTCGCCCAGCCGGCAGGTCGCGGGCAATCACAGATGGTCGCGGCATCACCGTTCAACTGCGCGAGACACCCGTCGCAGCCGCGAGACAGGGCGCCTGGAACAATTCGCCGTGCCAGAGTCCGGCCAGGGTGCGCGCCATCACCTGCAGCCAGATCAGTGCCAGCCCCAGGGCCAGTGCCGCCCCCAGCGGGCCGAAGAATGCCAGGCCGGTGCGCCATTGCAGCTCGAAGGTGGCCAGGGTGAACACCGCCAGCGGGAAGGTGAACCCCCACCAACCGAGGTTGAAGCGCATCTCCTGGCGCAGGTGGCGGCGGGTGCAGCACAGCGCCATCGCCAGCCACCAGGCCGCCGCGCCCCACAGCAGCAGGCTGCCAAGCAGACCGACATCGCGTGCGACCCCAGCGACGCCGGCCAGCGGGGTTCCCGCGAAGGCCGCTGGCATCGCCTTGCCGAGGCTCAGCAACCCCAGGCAGCCGGTGGCCAGCGGCCCGACCGGCAACCAACTGGTGGCGGCGAACTCGCTGCCCGGCAGTTTGTGCAGGGCCAGGCGCAGCAACACCAGGGTGATCAGGGAGAAGGCCAGGGCGAGGGACAGGCCCCAGAGCAGGTAGCCGGTCACCAGCATTGGCTGGGCGGCTTCCGGCAACAGCCGCGGCGCCAGCACGCCTGCGGCGGCGGCCGCGACCTCGGGCGCGACGATGGGCAACAGCCAGACTGCCGTGAGCTTTTCCAAGGCATGGTCCTGGCGAGTGAACAT
Source organism: Pseudomonas sp. Q1-7 (assembly GCF_028010285.1). Classification (NCBI taxonomy): domain Bacteria; kingdom Pseudomonadati; phylum Pseudomonadota; class Gammaproteobacteria; order Pseudomonadales; family Pseudomonadaceae; genus Pseudomonas; species Pseudomonas sp. Q1-7. Next base: position 371,176 of record NZ_CP116304.1, on the reverse strand, counting down.
CAGATAAGGCACCAGCAGCGCCACCCCCAGGGCCAGGGCCACGTCCAGCCACCAGAGCCAGTGGGCCAGGGCGAGCGCGCCCTCCCCCCAACGCGCCTCGCCGAACAGCACCAGGCCGTTGATCAGGGTGGCCAGCCCCATGGGGATGGCGCCGAGGAACATCGATTGCACCGGATGCAGCAGCATGGGGCGCACGGTGTCGCGGAACAACAGGAGCCGCGCGGCGAACAGCAGGGCGAAACCGGCGAAGAGCACCGCATTGAACAACCACAGCCCTTCGCCCAGACGTCGCGCCAGCGTGCCGCCCCAGGGCAGCACGGCCACCACCAGGGCCAGGGCGCCGGTGCCCATGGTCAGCGCGAACCAACTCGGGGTGAACTGGCGGACGAAGGCGAAGGGTTCGGCGAGGCGGGTGAAGGGGCGCGGCATGAACGAGGCTCCGGTCGGGCGGTCCCGTGACGGGAAAGACAGCGCCAGGCTAGGCCTCGGCGTGCTATATGAAAAATACATAATCAGCATCCATTGCATGCCTTTCCTTTATGAATCTTCATCACCTCAAGGTCTTTCTCGCCGTCGCCGAGAGCGGCAGCATCAGCGCCGGCGCCAACCGGCTGTTCATCAGCCAGCCGGCGGTGACGCGGGAAATCCGCGACCTGGAAGCCAACATCGGCATCACCCTGTTCGATCGCCAGCCCCGCGGCGTCGTGCTGACCGAAGGCGGCCGGCGCCTGCTGCAGTACGCCGAGCGCATCTTTGCCCTGGAAGCGGCCGCCGAACGCGACCTGCGCGGGTTCGCCAGCCTCGCCGACGGCGAATTGCGCCTGGGCGCCAGCGCCACCCTCGGCAGCTACCTGCTGCCGGCGCTGATCGAGCGCTTCCATCGGCGATTTCCCGCCGTGGCGGTGGACCTCATCGTCAGCAATACCCGCGACGTGACGGCGCAGTTGGAGGACGGTCGCATCAGCCTGGGCTTCGTCGAAGGCGCCTTCGACAGCCGCATCTTCGCCAGCCACCTGCTGGACCGAGACCGCCTGCTGCCGGTGGCCGGCCCGGGCCACCCGCTGGCCGGGCGCGGAGTCCTGGAAGCGCGGGACCTGGCCGACCAGGACCATTACCTGCGCGAACCGGGCTCGGCCACCCGCGCCAGTGTCGAGCAGGCCTACCGCGAGCGGGGTGTCGCGTTGCGCACGCGCATGTCCATCGGCAGCACCGAGGCGTTGAAGCGGCTGGTACGGGACGGTCGCGGCATCGCCTGGCTGTCGCCGCACATGGTCCGCGAGGAGCTGTCCAGCGGCCGCCTGGTGCATCTGGAGGTGAGCGATCTGCGCATCGAACGCGAACTCCACGCGCTGTGGCGGCCAGGTCCGAACCTCAGTCCGGCGCCCGCCGCCTTCCTCGAACTGGCGCGGCAGCCCGCCTGACCACCGATCAGCCAATATCAAAACTTTTTGATATTGGCATTGCGACGCCCGGTGACGGGGGCTAGACTGCGCCCCCTATGAGCTTGCGCGTACCCCAGATCCGCCATGACGACAGCGACGAGCTGGCTGCCCTGTGCAAGGCTGGCGGCGATCCGCTGCGCCTGAACGTACTGCGGGTACTGGCCAACGACTCCTTCGGCGTACTGGAGCTGGCGCAGATCTTCGCCACCGGCCAGTCGGGCATGAGCCACCACCTCAAGGTGCTGGCCCAGGCAGGACTGGTGGCGACCCGGCGTGAAGGCAACGCGATCTTCTACCGGCGCGCCCTGGCGCAGAACGAGCGGGTCGGCGGCACGCTGCACGCGGCTCTGCTGGCTGAGGTGGACGAACTGGAGCTGCCGGCCGAGATCGGCGGGCGCATTGCCGAAGTGCATGCCCAGCGCGAAGCCGCCAGCCGCGACTTCTTCGCCCGCTCGGCGGAAAAATTCCAGGCGCAGCAGGACCTGATCGCAGGATTGCCGCAATACCGTGACAGTGTGCTGGCATTGCTCGACGCCCTGGGCTTCGGACCCGACGCCACGGCGCTGGAAGTCGGCCCGGGCGATGGCGCTTTCCTGCCGGACCTGGCGCGGCGCTTCAGCCGGGTCATGGCCCTGGACAACAGCCCGGCCATGCTGGAGCTGGCGCGGGTGCGCTGTCACACGGAAGGCCTCGGCAATGTCGAGCTGCGACTGGCCGACGCCTTGAACGACGAACTGGCGGCCGCCGACTGCGTGGTGTTGAACATGGTCCTGCACCATTTCGCCGCGCCGGCCGACGCGATGAAACAGTTGGCCCAGCGGGTGCAGCCAGGCGGCGCCCTGCTGGTAACCGAGTTGTGCAGCCACAACCAGAGTTGGGCCAGGGAGGCCTGCGGCGATCTATGGTTGGGCTTCGAACAGGACGACCTGGCCCGTTGGGCCAATGCCGCGGGGCTCACGCCCGGCGAGAGCCTCTACATTGGCTTGCGAAACGGCTTTCAGATTCAGGTTCGGCACTTCGCCAAGCCGGATTCAAGAAGCGAACTCACCCACCGGTAACGAATAGGAAAACCGATAGATGAGCGAATATTCCCTGTTTACCTCCGAATCCGTGTCCGAAGGCCATCCGGACAAGATCGCCGACCAGATTTCCGATGCCGTCCTCGACGCCATCATCGCCCAGGACAAGCACGCCCGCGTCGCCTGCGAAACCCTGGTCAAGACCGGCGTCGCCATCATCGCCGGCGAAGTCACTACCTCCGCCTGGGTCGACCTGGAAGAGCTGGTGCGCAAGGTCATCATCGACATCGGCTACGACAGCTCCGACGTCGGCTTCGACGGCGCCACCTGCGGCATCCTGAACATCATTGGCAAGCAGTCCCCGGACATCAACCAGGGCGTCGACCGCGCCAAGCCGGAAGACCAGGGCGCCGGCGACCAGGGCCTGATGTTCGGCTACGCCAGCAACGAAACCGACGTGCTGATGCCCGCGCCGATCTGCTTCTCCCACCGTCTGGTGGAGCGCCAGGCTGAAGCCCGCAAGTCCGGCCTGCTGCCGTGGCTGCGTCCGGACGCCAAGAGCCAGGTCACCTGCCGCTACGAGAACGGCAAGGTGGTCGGCATCGACGCCATCGTGCTGTCCACCCAGCACAACCCCGAAGTGAAGTACTCCGACCTGCGCGAAGGCGTGATGGAGCTGATCGTCAAGCACGCCATTCCGGCCGAGCTGCTGCACAAGGACACCCAGTTCCACATCAACCCGACCGGCTCCTTCGTGATCGGCGGCCCGGTGGGCGACTGCGGCCTGACCGGCCGCAAGATCATCGTCGACACCTACGGCGGCATGGCCCGCCACGGTGGCGGCGCCTTCTCCGGCAAGGACCCGTCCAAGGTCGACCGTTCCGCCGCCTACGCCGGCCGCTACGTGGCCAAGAACATCGTCGCCGCCGGCCTGGCCGAGCGCTGTGAGATCCAGGTGTCCTACGCCATCGGCGTGGCCCTGCCGACCTCCATCGCGATCAACACCTTCGGCACCGGCAAGATCAGCGACGAGAAGATCGTCCAACTGGTCCGCGAGCACTTCGACCTGCGCCCGTACGCCATCACCCGGATGCTCGACCTGCTGCACCCGATGTACCAGCCGACCGCGGCCTACGGCCACTTCGGCCGCAACCCCTTCGAGATGACCTACGGCGAAGACACCTTCACCGCGTTCACCTGGGAAAGGACCGACAAGGCCGAAGCCCTGCGCGCCGCCGCCGGCCTGTAAGCCCTGCCGCAATGCAAGAAGCCCCGCCCAGCGCGGGGCTTTTTGTTGGTCGCCTTTCGGAAGTGCGGGGAGTCGGGGCTCTGTTTTCTGGCTCATTGCCGAGTAGGCTTCAGGCTTCTGTTTCGCCCTCCCGGGCGAGTCACTTTTGCCAGTCGCGGCAAAAGTAACCAAAAACGCTTGCCCCGACATTCGGCCCGACTTCGTCGGGTTCCCTCGCTCCATCGCTGTTCCCGGGGCACGGCGCTCATTAGCAGCGCCGGGCGGGTAAGAGGTCTGGGAATAGAGTGGCACCCAGTCGCACGCTGCCTCACACACGCTTTCCAACCCCGCGCGCATGCCCTACCCCGCAAGCCTTGCATTAGGCGCCGACAATCCTCCTACAGCACCCAGCGCCGATACGCACAAAACGCTCAGCGCTCGCCCAATAGCCCCGCTCCTAGACTGGCCGCCTTCCCCCTGAGCACGGAGGCTCGCCATGAAGACCTGGACCTTCCTTTCGCTACTCTTCCTCGCCCTCGCCGCACGGGCCGACGACTGCCCGGACTGGCCGATCGACCGCGCCAGCGCCGAACTCGCGAGCCTCGATCAGCAGATCGCCGAATGGGACCTCGCCTATCACGCCCAGGGGCGCTCGGCGGTGGATGACGAGCTCTACGACCAGGCCCGCGCACGCCTGGAACGTCTGCGCGCCTGTTTCCCGCAGGCGGCGCCAGCCCTTCGCGACCCACTGGCAGCCAGCCCGGGAAAGCTTCGTCATCCCGTGGCCCAGACCGGCCTCGACAAGCTGCGGGACATCGACGACCTGCGCGGCTGGATGGGCGAACGGCGCAACCTCTGGGTCCAGCCGAAGGTGGATGGCGTGGCGGTCACGCTGATCTACCGGCAGGGACGGCTGGAACAGGCCATCAGCCGGGGCGATGGCAACCAGGGACAGGACTGGACGCGTAACGTCCGCCGGATCGCCGCGATTCCCGACCTGCTCCCGACCCTCGGTGATGGCGTGCTGCAAGGGGAGCTCTACTGGCGGCTGGACGCTCATGTGCAGGCCACCCAGGGTGGCCGCGGTGCCCGTGGCAAGGTCGCAGGCCTGCTCAATCGCCAGGACCTCGCCCCCCACGATGCAGCCGGAATCGGCCTGTTCGTGTGGGACTGGCCGGACGGACCCGCCCAGATGGACGCGCGCCTGCGGGGCCTGCAAGCCATGGGCTTCGACAGCGCCGCCGCGTTGACCCGTCCGGTGCGCAGTGCCGAGGACATTGCGGCCTGGCGCGCCCACTGGTACCGCTCGCCCCTCCCCTTTGCCAGCGATGGCATCGTCATCCGCCAGGACAAACGGCCGGATGCGCGGCGCTGGAGGGCGGAACCGCCGAACTGGGCCATCGCCTGGAAATACCCCTTCGCCAAGGCGCTGGCGGAAGTGCGGGCCGTGGAATTCAAGGTCGGCCGCACCGGCCGCGTCACACCCCTGCTGCGCCTGGCGCCGGTGGAGCTCGACGGCCGGCGCATCCAACGCCTCGGCCTGGGCTCGCTTGATCGCTGGCGGAGCCTGGATATCCGCCCCGGCGATCAGGTCGCCATCGCCCTCGCCGGACTGACCATCCCACGGCTGGACTCGGTGGTGCTGCGCGCCACCCAGCGCCCCGAGGTCCTGGCGCCCGAGCCGGGCCGCTATCACACCCTCAGCTGCTTCCGTCCGACCGAAGGTTGCACGGAACAATTCCTCGCCCGCCTGGCCTGGTTGAGCGGACCCAAGGGACTGGCCCTGAAGGGCCTGGGACGCGGCACCTGGGACCGGCTCGGGCTGGACAACCTGCTGGAGTGGCTGGAACTGGACGCCCGCGCCCTGACGCGGAGGCCTGGCATCGGCGACCGCCGTGCCGCACAACTCCTGCAGCGCTTTGACGAGGCCCGCCACCGGCCCTTCGACCAGTGGTTGCGGGCACTGGGCGTCCCGGCCACGACGCCAGCTGTCCTCGTGGGAGACTGGGCGTCATTGAGCGTGCGGACCGCGGCGGACTGGCAGGCGCATACTGGCATCGGCCCGACGCGGGCCGGCCGGCTGGTGGCCTTCTTCCAGAATCCGGACGTGCGCGAGCTGGCCGAGCGCCTCGGCGCCGAGGGTGTAGAGGGCTTCACCGCGCCTCAGTAGGCGCGGAATTCCTTGTGGCAGGCTTCGCAGTTGTCTTCCACCTTCTGCACCAGGGGGGCAACGCCCTGGGCAGTCAGCGGACGGGACTGGGCGGCGCTGGCCAGTCGGCCGGTGCTGGCCTCCAGCTCGCGCACCAGCGCCTGGAAACGCGCCTGGCGCTGCCAGACGTCATCACGGGCGGCGCTGTCGGCGTCGCCCTCCTGGACCTGCGGGAAATGCTGCCAGGGCTGGCGCGACAGTTGGTCGAGCTTGCTCGCGCCGGTGGCGAAGCGCTGTTCGTCGAAACCGATGCGGCCACGCAGCATGCCGCCGAGGTCTTCGCTGGTGCGCAGCATTTCCTTGAAGATCGCCTGGCGCTTGCCCAGCGGCGAGTTGGGGTCCACCCCGCCGCAGGCGGCCAGCGTCAGGCAGGCGGCGGCGAGAATCAGCAGCTTCTTCACATTCATCGGAAATCACGGGGTAGGGCTGAAGGCGGGCGACAGTATCCCCACCCGCCCGGCAAATACCAAGCGCCTGGCGACAGTTTGCCGCACTGCCCAGGCCGCGCCGCCGACCGGCGGCGCAGGCGAGGCCGGACGAGCAGCCGGCGTCGCCCCTCACGTGCGGAAACGGTCGAGGTGGCCGTTCAGCGCCTGCACCTCCCCCTGGATACGCTCGCTGGCCTGCATCACGCTGCGGGCATCGTGATGGCTGTGTTCGGCCAGGCCGGAAATCTCCGTCACCCGTTGGTCGATATCCTGGGCCACCTGGCTCTGCTGCTCGGCGGCGGTGGCGATCTGGATGTTCATGGCGCTGATGCTGTCCACGGCGACCACGATGCTCTCAAGCACCGCGCTGGCTTCCTCGATATGGCTGAGGTTCTCCTGCACCAGTTGGTTGCTGTCCTGCAATGCGGCGACGGCCTGCTGGGCGCCGCCCTGGAGGCGCTGGATCATCGCCTGGATTTCGCCGGTGGACTGCTGGGTACGGCTGGCCAAAGTCCGCACCTCGTCGGCCACCACCGCGAAGCCGCGCCCGGCCTCTCCGGCGCGCGCCGCTTCGATGGCGGCATTCAGCGCCAGCAGGTTGGTCTGTTCGGCGATGCCGGTAATGACCTCCAGCACCTTGCCCACGCCTTCGGTTTCGTTGCGCAGGACATTCATCTGCCCGGCGCTCGCGGTCATCTGGTTCGACAGAGCGCCGATCAGGTCGGCGCTGCGCTGCACCGCCCGCTGCCCGGCCTTGGCACAACCGTCGGCATTGCGCGCCGACTCCGCGGCGTGGGCGGCGTGACGAGCCACCTCGGCCACGGTGGCGCTCATCTCGTTCATCGCGGTGGCCATCTGGTCCAGGTTCTCGTGCTGCCGGCGCACACCGTCGCTGGCGGCATGGGCGGCAGCCACTGCCTGATCCACATGCTGGCGGGTATGGCCGCCGGTCTCCTTGACCAGGCCCAGCAGCTCGCGCACCTGTTCGCGCATCCGGTTGTAGCCGGCGACGATGCGCCCGATCTCGTTATCCTGCCGCTGGCCGGCCAATGCCAGGGTGAAGTCACCCTGGCCGACGCGGGTCAGCGCGCCTTCCAGCTCCGTCAATCGGTGGGTCAGCGGGCGCAAGCCGAACTGCCGCCCCAGCACCACCAGCAGGAGAATGGCGAGCACGCAGCCGAAGGCCAGCCACATCTGCCGGCGCTGCGAACTCTCCGCATGGGCCGCCATCAGGCCGACCGCCTTGTTCATTTCCTTCAGCAGTTCGAGCGAGGCGCGCTCCAGGGCGGCGAGATCGCTGTCGGCACCCTGGGCGGCACGCTCCAGTTGCGGCCGGAAGCCGGCCCAGAGCTGGCCCACCAGGCGCATCTGCTCCATCACCGCCGGCACCTGGATGGCGCTGATGTTGCGCGCCGGGTTGCCCTGCAGCAGGTCGCGATGGGCCTGGTCGAACTGGGCGAAGGTGGTGTCCAGGCTGGCCTTGTCGATGGCGCCCTGGCGCAGCAGCAGCGCCTCCTTGGTCATCTTCTGGCTGAGCATGCGCTGGGCGCCCGCGACGTTGATGGTCTCCGGCGACACCGACATGCTCAGGTACAGCGCCACCGAGGCGGTAACCGCGAGCAGGAACATCAGTGCGTAGGAGAAGAGAAATTGCTGGTTGAGGGTGCGCAGCCCCACGGAGCGGAGCAGCGAATCGAAAAGGGATGTGGCGGACATGGGTGCCTCCTGGCCGGACCCGCCCCGAACATCACACGGGGCTGCCCGGTGCCCAGCAAGAAGGCGGCCAAGCCCGCTACTGAGCGCCTGCCAGGCGAATTCCCCGACCCCGACGCCCCGCCGCGGGGCGTCAGCCCCGCCCGGGCGCACCATGGCGGGGCGCGAAGCCCGCGAGGGGTCTACTCCCTGAAGCGGTCCTTGATATAGGTGATCTCGGTCTTGCCGTGGGGCGCCGGCAGGCCGTCCTCACCAATGTTGACGAAGACCATCTTGTCGATGGTGAGGATGCTCTTGCGGGTGATCTTGTTGCGCACTTCGCAGCGCAGGGTGATGGAGGTGCGGCCGAATTCGGTGGCGGTGATGCCCAGCTCGATGATGTCGCTCTGACGCGCCGAACTGACGAAGTTGATCTCGGAGATGAACTTGGTGACCACGCGCTGGTTGCCGAGCTGAATGATGGCGTAGATCGCGGCTTCTTCGTCGATCCACTTCAGCAGGCTGCCGCCGAACAGCGTGCCGTTGGGGTTGAGGTCTTCGGGTTTGATCCATTTGCGCGTGTGGAAATTCATACGGTGTCCTCCTGCTGTCGGATGCCCGCATCATGGCCGCCCGAACGCGGCCTGTCGCGACAAGACTTTCAATGACCGCCATAGGGCCCCGGGCGGGCGACGGAAAACCTTGGGCTTACCCTTCGGCATCGCTATAATCCGCAGGCTTTTCAAGCGGCCGGCGCAGTCCGGTCGTTCCCGCCACCCGTCCGAGGGGCGCTGCAGCAGACCTGCCGCCAGGTCTGTCAGGCTCGGATGGGGCGTTGCCACAACGCATCAACGGCGCCCATTCGCACATTACGAATGGAGACTCATACATGAGCGCTGTCATGACGCCTGCCGGTTTCACCGACTTCAAGGTCGCCGATATTTCCCTGGCCGCCTGGGGCCGCCGCGAGCTGATCATCGCCGAATCCGAAATGCCCGCCCTGATGGGCCTGCGCCGCAAGTACGCCGGCCAGCAGCCCCTGAAAGGCGCGAAGATCCTTGGTTGCATCCACATGACCATCCAGACCGGCGTGCTCATCGAGACCCTGACCGCCCTGGGCGCCGAAGTGCGCTGGTCCTCCTGCAACATCTTCTCCACCCAGGACCAGGCCGCCGCCGCCATCGCCGCCGCCGGCATCCCGGTGTTCGCCTGGAAGGGCGAGACCGAGGAGGAGTACGAGTGGTGCATCGAGCAGACCATCCTCAAGGACGGCCAGCCCTGGGACGCCAACATGGTGCTGGACGACGGTGGTGACCTGACCGAGATCCTGCACAAGAAATACCCGCAGATGCTGGAGAACATCCACGGCATCACCGAGGAAACCACCACCGGCGTGCATCGCCTGCTCGACATGCTCAAGGCCGGCACCCTGAAAGTCCCGGCGATCAACGTCAACGACTCGGTGACCAAGAGCAAGAACGACAACAAGTACGGCTGCCGCCACAGCCTGAACGACGCCATCAAGCGCGGCACCGACCACCTGCTGTCCGGCAAGCAGGCCCTGGTGATCGGCTACGGCGACGTGGGCAAGGGCTCGGCCCAGTCCCTGCGCCAGGAAGGCATGATCGTGAAGGTTTCCGAAGTCGACCCGATCTGCGCCATGCAAGCCTGCATGGACGGCTTCGAAGTGGTTTCCCCGTACAAGAACGGGCTGAACGATGGCACCGAAGCCAGCGTCGACGCCGCGCTGCTGGGCAAGATCGACCTGATCGTCACCACCACCGGCAACGTCAACGTCTGCGACGCCAACATGCTGAAGGCCCTGAAGAAGCGCGCCGTGGTCTGCAACATCGGCCACTTCGACAATGAGATCGACACCGCCTTCATGCGCAAGAACTGGGCCTGGGAAGAAGTGAAGCCGCAGGTGCACAAGATCCACCGCACCGGCAAGGACGGCTTCGACCCGCTGAACGACGACTACCTGATCCTGCTGGCCGAAGGCCGCCTGGTGAACCTGGGCAACGCCACCGGTCACCCGAGCCGGATCATGGACGGCTCCTTCGCCAACCAGGTGCTGGCGCAGATCCACCTCTACGAGCAGAAATTCGCCGCTCTGCCGGCCGACGAGAAGGCCAAGCGCCTGACCGTGGAAGTCCTGCCGAAGAAACTGGACGAAGAAGTGGCGCTGGAAATGGTCAAGGGCTTCGGTGGCGTGGTCACCCAACTGACCAGGCAGCAGGCCGACTACATCGGTGTGACCGTGGAAGGTCCGTTCAAGCCGGACACCTACCGCTACTGATGAGCGCGGTGGACGGCCCTCCGGGCCGTCCACCGTCTGGTCCTTTGCCGTGGATGGACGAGTGCCTCCACCTACAGCTCCCGAGCCTGGAAAGACCCATGTCGCAAGAACGCCGTTACAGCTTCGAGTTCTTCCCCGCCAAGACCGAAGCCGGGCACGAAAAACTCATGGCCACCGCCCGCAACCTGGCCAGCTACCAGCCGGACTTCTTCTCCTGCACCTACGGAGCCGGCGGCTCCACCCGCGATCGCACCCTGCAGACCGTGCTGCAGCTGGATGGCGAGGTGAAGGTGCCCACCGCGCCGCACCTGTCCTGCGTTGGCGACAGCAAGGCCGAACTGCGCGCCCTGTTGGCGCACTACAAGGATGCCGGCATCCAGCGCATCGTTGCCCTGCGCGGCGACCTGCCGTCGGGCATGGGCATGGCCAGCGGTGAACTGCGCTTCGCCAACGAACTGGTGGAATTCATTCGCGCGGAAACCGGCGACCACTTCCACATCGAAGTCGCCGCCTACCCGGAAGTGCACCCCCAGGCACGCAGCTACGAGTCCGACCTCGCCAACTTCGTGCGCAAGGTCAAGGCCGGCGCCAGCAGTGCCATCACCCAGTACTTCTTCAACGCCGACAGTTACTTCTACTTCGTCGAGCGCGTGCGCAAGCTGGGCGTGGACATCCCGGTGGTACCGGGCATCATGCCGATCACCAACTACAGCAAGCTGGCGCGCTTCTCCGACGCCTGCGGCGCGGAAATCCCGCGCTGGATCCGCAAGCAACTGGAGGCCTACGCCGATGACGTGCAGAGCATCCAGGCCTTCGGCGAGCAGGTGATCACCGAGATGTGCGAAGACCTGCTGCAGGGCGGCGCCCCCGGCCTGCACTTCTACACCCTGAACCAGGCCGAACCCAGCCTGGCAATCTGGAAGAACCTCAACCTGCCGCGTTGAGGCCTGTGTGGAAGGCGAAAAAGGCCGGAGAGTGTCCCGGCCTTTTTCCTTTTCGGCCCTTGGACCTTCGACTCACTACCCATCGCGCGCGCGGCCACGTAATCTGGCCACATGCCAGCACTCCTACTCATCCTCCTCGCCTGCCTCGCCGCGGCCGCCCGTGCCGAGCCCCTGCGCATCGTCAGCGAGCCCTGGGCGCCCTATATCTATGAGCAAGACGGCCAGCCACGGGGCCTGGACTACGAGACCAGCGCCATCGTCTTCCAGCGCCTCGGCGTCGACGTGCAATGGGACCTGATGCCCTGGAAGCGCTGCCTGGTAGAACTGGAGAGTGGCCAGGCCGACGCGGTGCTGGACATCTTCCACACCCGCGAACGCGAAACGCAGATGGCCTTTCCCGGCGAACCGCTGTCGGAGGTGGAATTCGTGCTCTTCTACGCCCGGCAGCGGCCCTACCCCTTCCAGCGCCTGGACGACCTGCGGGGCCTGAAGGTGGGGGTTTCTCCCGGCTACTGGTACGCGGACCCGGCCTTCCGCAGCTCGCCGCTGTTCATCCGCGAACCGGCCCCCACCCATGAAGCCAATCTCGGCAAGCTGGTGCGCGACCGCGTCGACCTGGTGGTCAACGACCGCCGCGCTGGCCGTTTCCTGGTCCGCCAGATGGGGCTGGAGGCTGACATCGGGCAGCATGAACGGGTGGTCAGCCGTGACCGTCTGTACCTGGCCTTCCGCCGCCAGCCACGCCTGGAAGGCCTGGCCGAACGCTTTGGCGAAGCGCTCAAGCGCTTCAAGCAGGAACCCGGCTACGCGCAACTGCTGAAGCGTTATCGCGAGCCGGGCGTGGCAAACTCCATTAACCGTTGAGCACCGCAAGGGCTGTACATTGCCGAGGAACTGTTATACTCGGCGCTCCGTCAGGCATACGCCCGGACGCTGAGCCATCCCTTCGGCCAGCAGGACCGGTCGGGATCGCGCGCCATTGCCGCGATTCGAGCCAGACACGATCACCCTATCGGGCCAGCCCCTAGAACTACACAGGATTTCCCATGTCCTTTGCTTCCCTCGGTCTCTCCGAGGCATTGGTCGGCGCCGTCGAAGCCGCCGGCTACGCCCAGCCCACTCCCGTGCAACAGCGGGCCATTCCCGCCGTGTTGCAAGGTCGCGACCTGATGGTCGCCGCCCAGACCGGTACCGGCAAGACCGCCGGTTTCGCGCTGCCCGTGCTGGAACGCCTGTTCCCCAACGGTCATCCCGACAAATCCCAGCGCCACGGCCCGCGCCAGGCGCGCGTGCTGGTCCTGACGCCAACTCGCGAACTCGCCGCCCAGGTGCATGACAGCTTCAAGGTCTACGCCCGCGACCTGAGCCTGGTGAGTACCTGCATCTTCGGCGGCGTCGGCATGAATCCCCAGGTGCAGGCCCTGTCCAAGGGCGTCGACCTGCTGGTGGCCTGCCCCGGCCGCCTGCTCGACCTGGCCGGCCAGGGCAGCGTCGACCTTTCCCACGTGGAAATCCTGGTGCTCGACGAAGCCGACCGGATGCTCGACATGGGCTTCATCCACGATGTGAAGAAGGTCCTCGCCAAGCTTCCGCCCCAGCGTCAGAACCTGCTGTTCTCGGCGACCTTCTCGAAAGACATCGTCGACCTCGCCAACAAGTTGCTGCACGATCCCGAGCGCATCGAAGTGACGCCGCCGAACACCACGGTGGAGCGCATCGAACAACGCGTGTTCCGTCTCCCCGCCAGCCACAAGCGCGCCCTGCTGGCGCACCTGATCACGCTGGGAGCCTGGGAGCAGGTGCTGGTCTTCACCCGTACCAAGCACGGTGCCAACCGCCTGGCCGAGTACCTCACCAAGCACGGCCTGAGCGCCGCCGCGATCCACGGCAACAAGAGCCAGAACGCCCGCACCAAGGCCCTGGCGGACTTCAAGGCGAACGACGTACGCATCCTGGTGGCCACCGACATCGCTGCCCGCGGCCTGGACATCGATCAACTGCCCCACGTGGTCAACTTCGAGCTGCCCAACGTCGAGGAAGACTACGTGCACCGCATCGGCCGTACCGGCCGTGCAGGCCGCAGCGGCGAAGCCATCTCCCTGGTGGCACCCGATGAAGAGAAGCTGCTCAAGGCCATCGAGCGTCTGACCAAGCAGAAAATTCCGGATGGCGACACCCTGGGTTTCGACCCGGCGACCGTCGAGGCCGAACGCCCCGAAGCCCGTCCGCCGCGCCCCGAGCGCCAGCCCCGCGCCGACAAGCCCAAGCGCGAAGGCAAGGGTCCCGCTGCCCAGCAGGGTTCCGGCGAAGCCAGGGATGCAGCCGGCGAGGGTGAAGGCAAGCCGCGCAAGAGCCGCAACCGTCGCCGCGGCAAGGGCAAGGGCCAAGGCCAGGAGCAGCAAGGCCAGCAGGCCACCGGCCAACGCCAGCCACAGCAGCCCAGGCCGCAGCGCGCCCCCCAGGCCGCACCTGAGCGTGACCCGGAAGAGTTCCTCGACGACGACGTCGATAACTTCGGCAACCGCGTCGACTACGTCAGCCCCTACCCGCCCAAGGGTCAGAACCAGGGCCGCAATCGCCGTGGCGGTTCGGGCCAGGGTCAAGGCCAGCGCCAGCAAGGGCAGGGTCAAGGTGGACAAGGCCAGGGCCGTGGTGGCCAGGGTCGCAGCCAGGGCAGCAACCCGCGCCAGGGCGGCCAGAAACAAGGCAGCAAGCAGGGCCAGGGCAAGGCAGCCAAGGGCCGTGGCAATGGTCCGCGTCGTGGCGAGGATCAGTTGGTTTCCCGGGGTCGCGATGAGCCGGCCGTGCAGGATTCGCGTGCCAGCAAGCCGGCACCGAAGATCATCATGAAAGAGTCCCGCGCCGATCGTTATCCGACGCCGGAGCAACTCGACGAACTGCAACAGAGCAACCGCCCGCGCGGCGAGAAACCAGCCCTGCTGACCCGCAATCGCTGAGTTTCAAGCGCCCATGGAAACGCCGGCCTCGTGCCGGCGTTTTCGTTTCCGGGGCGGGAAACGCCCGAGGTGCGGCCATAAAGCAGAACGCCGGCGCAAGGCCGGCGTTCTGTTCCCGCAGGAACGCGCGCTTAGGAACGCACACCCTCGAAGGAGATGATCAGCTCGGCGGTCTGGGACGCCGGGCCGAGGTCCTTCTGGATGTCGAAGTCCTTCAGCTTGACGGTGGTGGTGCCCTCGAAGCCGGCGCGGTAGCCACCCCACGGGTCGTCGCCCTGGCCAACGAACTTGGCCTTGATCACGACCGGCTTGGTCACGCCGTTCAGGGTCAGGTTGCCGGTCACGTCGGCAGTGCCCTGGCCGGTGGACTTGACCGAGGTGGACTCGAAGGTCGCGGTGGGATTCTTGCTGACGTTGAGGAAGTCGCCGCTCTTGATGTGCTTGTCACGCTCGGCGTGGTTGGTGTCCACGCTGGCGGTCTTCAGAGTGACCTTGATCTTGCTGGCTTCCGGGTTCTTCTCGTCGAAGCTGAAGGTGCCGTCGAAGTCCTTGAAGGTACCGTAGATGTAGCTGTAGCCCAGGTGGCCGATCTTGAAGTTGACGAAGGCGTGCTGGCCTTCCTTGTCGATCACATAGTCGGCGGCCATGGCCTGGCCCGCGAAGAGCGCGGCACCGAGGGTCAGCGCGGCGAAGGTTTTCTTCAGCATCGGTGAATCTCCTTGTTGAGAGGTTGCAACGTTATTTGGCGGCGCGACCGAACATGCGGGTCAGGGTCGCGTCGCGATCGATGAAGTGGTGCTTGAGGGCGGCCAGGGCATGGATGCCGGCGAAGATCAGCAGGCCCCAGGCCAGGTATTCGTGGATCGCACCGGCAACATCCTCCTGATCGGGGATGGCGGTCAGGGTGGCCGGAACCTCGAACAGGCCGAACACCGCGATGCCACGTCCCTCGGCGGTAGAGATGAGGTAGCCGGAGATCATCAGGGCGAACAGGCCGAGATAGAGCACCAGGTGGCCCAGCTTGGAGCCCAGCCGGGTCATGGTGCCGTGGTTGGGCAGGGCCGGCGGTGGCGGGCTGATGAAGCGCCAGACCAGGCGCGCCAGCATCACCAGAAAGAGCAGGATGCCGATGCCCTTGTGCAGGTCGGGCGCGGTCTTGTACCAGCTGCTGTAGTAGTTCAGGCCGACCATCCACCACCCCAGGGCGAACAGGCCGACGAAGACCAGGGCCACTCCCCAGTGCAAGACAATGCTGACCAGACCGAAACGGGAGGGGGAGTTACGCCATTGCATGAAGAAACATCCTTGGAGCCAAGCCGGTAAACGCGATTGATAAAGCCTAGCGGCAAATCTATCGAATTAAAGCGGAATTTTTCGCTTTGAAATATCGGGCAATACGATCTTTATAACGAATCGGACTTTGCAGGACTTTGTCGAAGGAAAGGCCTGAAAGTTCGTCGGGCGCTGCCGAACGGCGCGCGGAAGGAGACCGGCGGCGAATGACTCGCCGCCGGATATCGGTCAGTTGAAGAAACGCGAGAACAAGCCTTTCTTCTCCTCGCCAGCGGGCGCCTTGGGCGCCGCCGCGGGGCTGGTCTCGGCCTTGGCCTCGACCGCGCCGACCACCTTGCCGGCCTTGAGGTCGATCACCTGGGAGGCGGCGCGCTGGCCACTGCGCAGGGCGCCTTCCAGGGTGCCCGGATAGAGCGCGTCGGTGTGCTCGCCGGCGAACACCACGCGGCCCAGCGGTTGTTCCCACAAGCGCCAGTACAGGCTGATCTCGCCCGGACCGTAGGCCAGGTAGGCGCCGCCAGCCAGGGCGTCCTTGCCGTAGCGGCGCAGTTCGTAGCCCTTGAACTGCTCGCGGGCGCCCGGGAAGTACTTGTCGAAGCGGATCAGCACCTGGTCGACCATCTGCCGGTCGCCGAAGGCCTGCATCAGGCGCGCATTGTCGCCGGACAGGTTGATCAGCAGATTGGCGCCGCCCTTGAGGGCCGGCTCGACCCACAGCATGCCCAGGCCCTGGTCGCTGTAGACCTCGCCGGAGAGGCGGCTCTTGCCCCAGACCGGTTTCTTGAACTGCAGCAGCATCTGATCGCGCCAGCCGTAGTTGATGTCTTTCAGGGCGCGCAGCTGCAAGGCCGAGAGGGACGGCGTCAGGCTGATCCTGCCGAGGGCCGGCAGGGGCACGGCGAGCACGGCGTAATCGGCCTTGTAGCCGGTACCGCCGACCTTGACGGTAACGCTGTCCTGCTCCTGCACGATGGCGGAGACGCGGGCGTTGGTCTTGATGGTCCTGATCTGCTTGGCCATGGCCTGCGCCAGGCCCTGGCTACCGCCCGGCAGGCGCGCGGCACGCATCTCGGTGTCCGGCAGGCCGCGATAGACGCGGGCCTGCTGGGCGAGATAGAGCAGCGACAGGCGCGACGGCTCGTCGTAGCGCGAGCGGATGCGCTGGTCCACCAGCGCCTTGGCGGTGGGCGGCAGGCTCAACTTCTCCAGCCAGCGGGCGACGCTGATGGCATCCAGGCTTTGCAGGGTGTGGTTGGCCAGGGGCTTCATCGGGTCGTCGATGGCGGCGGCCAGGTCGTCCAGGCTCTTGTCGAAGCGCTTCAGGCCCTCCACCGTGCTGGGCGCTTCCTTGAGCAGGTCGGCCTCGGTGAAGTAGTGGCCGTTCACCAGGTAACCCGGCGTGCGCACGTAATCCGGCGCGGGTACGGCCTTGAGCTTGAACTGCTCCAGGTAACGGTAAAGGGTCGGCTGCAGCCTGGCGCTGCCGACCCACTCGCTGGCCGCAAGCCCCGAGCGGCCGCCCAGGCTCGGTCTGGCCTCCAGCAGGGTGACCTGCCAGCCCTTCTGCTGCAGTTCGTAAGCCGATGTCAGGCCCGCCATGCCGCCGCCGATGACGATGGCCGTCGGCTGCTTGTCCTTGGCCAGCGCCGTCGCACCAAGCCCCCCCAATACGATGAGCGCCAAGGCGCGCCAGGCTGCAGGCATGAAAATCCCCCTCGGTGAGGCCGTGTCGTGCTGAATTGGCGCGCAGGATACGCCAGCCCCGGCAACCGGGCCAGACGTGCCGCGCGGCGAGCCGGGGGCGTCCCGCTTGTTCGGGGACGAGGCATTGCATAGGCTTCGTCGATCGCTACAGGAGAACGACTCATGGGCCTCAACGCCGACTGGATGCAGCGCGACCTTTCCGTGCTCTGGCATCCCTGCACCCAGATGAAAGATCACGAACGCCTGCCGGTGGTGCCGATCCGCCGCGGCGAAGGCGTCTGGCTGGAAGACTTCGAGGGCAAGCGCTACCTGGACGCCGTCAGCTCCTGGTGGGTCAACGTCTTCGGCCACGCCAACCCGCGCATCAACCAACGCATCAAGGACCAGGTGGACCAGCTGGAACATGTGATCCTCGCCGGCTTCAGCCACCAGCCGGTGATCGAGCTGTCCGAGCGCCTGGTGAGGATCACCCCCAAGGGCCTGGACCGGGTGTTCTACGCCGACAACGGTTCCTCCGGCATCGAAGTGGCGCTGAAGATGAGCTACCACTTCTGGCGCAACCAGGGCCTGGAACGCAAGAAACGCTTCGTCACCCTGACCAACAGCTACCACGGCGAAACCGTGGCGGCGATGTCGGTGGGCGACGTGGCGCTGTTCACCGAAACCTACAAATCGCTGCTGCTGGACACCCTCAAGGTACCGAGCCCGGACTGCTTCCTGCGTCCTGAGGGCATGTGCTGGGAGGAACACTCCCGCGCCATGTTCGCCCATATGGAACGCACCCTGGCCGAACACCACGACGAGGTCGCGGCGGTCATCGTCGAGCCGCTGATCCAGGGCGCCGGTGGCATGCGCATGTACCACCCGGTGTACCTCAAGCTGCTGCGCGAGGCCTGCGACCGCTACGGCGTGCACCTGATCCACGACGAGATCGCCGTCGGCTTCGGCCGCACCGGCACGATGTTCGCCTGCGAGCAGGCCGGCATCGCCCCTGACTTCCTGGTGCTGTCCAAGGCGCTCACCGGCGGCTACCTGCCGATGGCCGCGGTGCTCACCTCCGAAGCCGTCTACCAGGGTTTCTACGACGACTACCAGACCCTGCGCGCCTTCCTCCATTCCCACACCTACACCGGCAACCCGCTGGCCTGCGCCGCGGCCCTGGCCACCCTGGACATCTTCGAGCAGGACCGGGTGATCGAGGCCAACCGCAAGCTGGCCATGCGCATGGCCACCGCCACCGCCCACCTGACGGATCACCCCAACGTGGCCGAAGTGCGCCAGACCGGCATGGTACTCGCCATCGAGATGGTCCAGGACAAGGCCGCCAAGACCCCCTACCCCTGGCAGGAACGCCGGGGCCTGAAGGTGTTCCAGCATGCCCTGGAGCGCGGCGCCCTGCTGCGTCCGCTGGGCAACGTGGTGTACTTCCTGCCGCCCTACGTGATCACCGAGGAGCAGATCGACTTTCTCGCCGAGGTGGCCAGCGAAGGCATCGACATCGCCACCCGCGAGGCCGTCAGCGTGCCGGTGGCGACGGACCTGCACCCGAACCACCGCGACCCGGGCTGATCGCGGACGGGTAACACGGACGGCGCGCCAGGCCTTACACTGCGCGCCTGTCCCTTGCCGGCCCGAACGCCCCATGCGCCTCTCCCGCTTCTTCATCGACGCCCCGCTCTCCCTTGGCCAGCACGAGTTGCCCGAAGCGCAGGCCCACTACATCGGCCGCGTGCTGCGCCTGGCCTCCGGCGACGCCGTGCAGTTGTTCGACGGCTCCGGCCAGGAGTTCCTCGGCGAGCTGGTGGAAGTGGGCAAGAAGGCGGTGCGGGTGGACCTGCGGGAAACCTTCGCCGGGATGGCCGAATCGCCGTTGCGGGTACACCTGGGCCAGGGCCTGTCGCGTGGCGAGCGCATGGACTGGGCGATCCAGAAGGCCACCGAGCTGGGCGTGGCGGAAATCAGCCCCCTCGTCAGCGAGCGCTGCGAGGTGCGCCTGAAGGACGAGCGCGCCGACAAGCGCCTGGCCCACTGGCGCCAGGTGGCCATCAGCGCCTGCGAGCAGTGCGGCCGCTCGGTGCTGCCGGTGATCCATCCGCCGGTGACCCTCGCCGACTGGCAACGCCAGGTCGAAGCGGACCTCAAGCTGGTGCTGCATCCGGTGGCGGAACCCCTGGCCAGCCACGCCCGACCGGGGCGCCTGGCCTTCCTCATCGGCCCCGAGGGCGGCCTCTCCGAAACGGAAGTGGACGCGGCCAAGGCCGCCGGCTTCCACGCTGCGAGGCTGGGCCCGCGGGTGTTGCGCACCGAAACCGCACCGGTGGTGGCGCTGAGTGTCGCGCAGCAGTTGTGGGGCGATTTTTAGACTGAAGGCTGAAGGCTGAAGGCTGAAGGCTGAAGGCTGAAGGCAGTCTTCTGCCCTTCGCGAATGAACTCCCACACCCGCGTTGCGTTCAGCCTCAAGCCGTCAGCGCTGTTATCGGCGCCTGCGTGTTGGGTTTCGTTCCTCTACCCAACCTACAGGTACCACGCCGGACTTTTTCGTTGAGCCTTCAGCCTCAAGCGCTTTAATCCGGCTCTGCCGCCGTTTCAGATCAGGCCCGCATCCGCCAACATCTGTTCCAGAGCCACCAGATCGGGAATCTTCGCCACGTCGGTACCCAGTTGAACCGCATCCAGTTCGAGTACCGCCAACGGCGCGTTCGCGCGGGGCAGGTCCTCCTCCAGCTTCAGCGAGCGGGGAATGCCCTGCAGCAGCAGGGCGATGAACTTCACATGGGGGCGGCCGCCCAGGGCGTTGAGCACCGCCACCCGAGCCCCGGAGCCGACTTTCACCTCGCCGCCGGCGGCGGCTTCGAAAGACAGCAGCGGCAGGCGCAGGTCACGCCAGGCCACCTGCCCCAGCAGCCAGGCGGGCAGGCCGGGCGTCGCCTGGGGCGCGCGGTAGGGAATGAGTTCGGCCAGGGCCACGTTGGGCACCAGCAGGGTACGGTCGGACAACGGCAGCAGCAGCCCGGTAAGGCTGGCAGTGCTGTTCTGGGTGGTAACGGCTTGGCTCATTTGAATTCCTGGGCAAGGGTCTGCGCGGCCAGATGTTCGACCAGTTTCGCCGCCAGCTCGCGCGGGTCGCCACTGAAGCTGCTGTAGCCGCCTTCGCGCAGGCTGTCGGGCATGCTCGAACAGGCACAACTCTCCGCGCTCTGGGTCCAGATCAGGCCGCCCTGACGGCGCAGGTAGGCGGCCGCGGCACTGCCGTCGCTGCCCATGCCGCTGAAGGCGATCACGCCGCACTGGGCGCCGAAGCGCTGGGCGAGGTTGAGCATGGCCTGGTCGATGGACGGGCTGTAGGGTTCCGGCCAGGGCCGGTCGACCACCTGCATGTGGTCGTCATCGGTAAAATTCAGTTCGCGACCGATGGGCACCACCACCACCTCGCCGCAGCGCACGGCGTCACCGTGACGGGCCTGGTTGACGTGCCACTGGCTATGGCGCCCGACTGCCTGCGGCAACGCGGCCTCGAAGCCGGGATCGATGTGCTGGGCGTAGAGGAACCCGACCGGCAGGCCGCCGGGTAGCGCGTCGAGGAAGGCCTTGACCGCCGCAGGGCCGCCCAGGGAAGCCGCCAGCAGCCATACCTGGCGCGCCGGCTCACCGGCTTGCAGCGGCGTGTCGGCCAGGGCCTTGGGCAGCTCCAGGCGCGCCGGGCGCTGGGCCTCGGCCAGCAGGATTTCCAGACTCGGTCCCACCGCCACCGCCGGGTCACCGACCAGCTTCTTCAGCTTGCCGAACAGGCGCCGCTCCCAGCGCGGGTAGTGCTCGGAATGGCGCTCGGGAGCATGGCCTTCGCCGAACAACACCGGCGCGCTGGCGCGCTCCAGCAGGTTGTCCACCAGGGGCGAATCCTCGGAAAGCGCCAGGTCCACCAGCCAGAGGTCGGTCTCACAGGCGCTCAGGGCCTGTTCGTCGAGGCGGGCGGGGTCGCTGTTGAGCACCACCTGGTAACCGTTGCCGGTCAGCGCCTGCTGCAGCACATGGCGCTGCAGCGAGGTGTCGGCAAGCACGGCGATGCGTGCAGAAGTCTTCTCTGTCATGTCCGTTTGACCAGATGCTGAATGGTTTCGAGCAGCAGGGACTCCTGGTAAGGCTTGCCCAGGTAGTCATTGACGCCGATGGACATGGCACGCTCGCGGTGCTTCTCGCCGGTACGCGAGGTGATCATGATGATCGGCAGGTCCTTCAGGCGCTCGTCGTGGCGGACCAGGGTCGCCACCTCGAAGCCGTCCATGCGCGGCATCTCGATGTCGAGCAGCATGATGTCCGGTCGCTGCTCCTGCAGCAGGGCGATGGCGTCCACCCCGTCCTTGGCCGTGAGCACGTTCATGCCGTTGCGCTCCAGCAGGCGGCTGGTGACTTTGCGCACGGTCACCGAGTCGTCCACCACCATCACCAGCGGCGGACGCTCCAGGTCCGCTTCCGCCGGCAGCAGGTGGGCGCTGGCCGAGCGCAGTTGCGGCTGCACCAGGTGCGCGTGGCGCGAGCGGATGGTCGCCAGCAGGTCGAGGATCACCACCACGCGACCGTCGCCGAGGATAGTGGCGCCGGAGATCCCGTGAACGCCGGCGAACTGCGGGCCGAGGCTCTTCACCACGATCTCGCGGGAGCCCACCAGGGCGTCCACCTGCACCGCCACCGCGTGCTCGCTGGAACGCACCAGGATCACCGGCAGCGGCAGACTCTGGCCCACCAGCTTGGGCTGCTGGCCGTTGCCGAGCAGGTCGCCGAGGTACTTCAGCTCGTAGTTCTGCCCGGCATACTCGAAGCGCGGCGCATCCGGCTGGTAATAGGTCTCCAGCTCGTAAGGGGAGACCCGCACGATGCCTTCGATGGTGTTCAGCGGAATGGCGTAGAGGTCCTCACCGGAGAGCACCATCAGCGCACGGTTCACCGAGACGGTGAACGGCAGGCGGATGAGGAAGCGGCTGCCCTCGCCCGGCGTGGAATCGATGCTCATGCTGCCGCCGAGCTGCTTCACCTCGGAGTGCACCACGTCCATGCCGACGCCACGGCCGGAGATCTGCGTGACCTTGTCGGCGGTGGAGAAGCCCGGTTCGAGAATGAACTGCAGCACCTCGTGGTCCGACAGGTCGGAATCGGCGTCCATCATGCCGCGCTCGATGGCCTTGCGGCGTACCGCCTCGAGCTTGATGCCGGCACCGTCGTCGGCCAGGGTCAGGACGATGTCGCCCCCCTCGCGACCCAGGTTCAGGCGGATGGTGCCGGGCTCTGGCTTGCCCGAGGCACGGCGCAGCTCGGGGCTTTCGATACCGTGGTCGACGGCGTTGCGCAGCATGTGTTCCAGCGGCGCGACCATGCGTTCCAGCACGGTACGGTCCATTTCGCCCTCGGCGTTGCCGACGACGAACTCCACCTGCTTGTCCAGTTCGCTGGCCACCTGCCGGACGATCCGGCGCAGGCGCGGCACCAGGCGGTCGAAGGGCACCATGCGGGTGCGCATCAGGCCTTCCTGCAGCTCGGTGTTCACCCGCGCCTGTTGCAACAGCAGGGTCTCGGCATCGCGGTTCTTCGCCGCCAGGGTTTCCTTGAGGTCGAGCAGGTCGGACGCGGACTCGAACAGTGCCCGCGAGAGCTGCTGCAACTGCGAGTGTCGGTCCATTTCCAGCGGATCGAAATCCTCGTAGCCGGCCCGTTCGGCCTCGGCCTGGTAGCGGCTGAGGATCTGCGCCTGGGTCTCGGTGTCGAGACGGCGCAGTTGGTCACGCACCCGCTCGATGGTCGCTTCCATTTCGCTCAGGGTGAAGCTGAAGTCACTGACCTGCTGCTCCACGCGGCCCCGGAAGATGGAGGTTTCGCCGGCCAGGTTGACCAGGCCCTCCAGCAGCTCGGCCGGCACTTTCACCAATTCCTGAGGCGCGCGGCGGGCGGCGGCCTCCTGGGCCGCGTCCTGGGCCCGGCGGACGAAAGGCAGCACGCGCTCTTCGAGGACGGCCTGGGGCTGCGAACTGGCGGCAATGATCGGACCGGCCAGCGCCGGTACCTCCGCCGGTGCCGACGGCGGCGGCAGGTCCTCGGCCAGGCTCTGGTCCAGCTGCTGACGCAGCTCCTCCAGCTCGGCCTGCAGGCCCTCGTAGCCGGACTGCACATCGAGGAACAGGCTGTCCGGCCAGGGCGCACCCTGTTGCTGGGCCTCGATCAGGTGTTCTTCCAGGTCATGGGTGAGATCGCCCAGGCGCTTCTGCCCGGCCAGCCGCGCGCCACCCTTGAGGGTGTGCAGCACACGCAGCAGTTCATCCAGGGGGGCGCCGTCCTCGCGGGCCTCTTCCCACTGGCCGATGGCGGCTTCCATGGCCTCCAGCAGGTCGTCGGCCTCCTCCAGGAAGATATCGAGGATCTCCGCCTCGGCCAGGCTATCCAGGTCGTCCTCCGCCGCCGGCTGCAGTTGCACGGTGGCGGGGATGCTCAGTTGCTCGCCGGGGTTGGCGCGCCAGCCCTGGATGGCGTCGATCAGCGCCTGGCCGTCCGGCAATGGGCGGCGCGCGCGCACCGCGTCGAGCATTTCGCTGAGACGGTCCTGGCAGGCCTGGAGCAGGCTGAACAGCGCCGGACTGGCGCGCAGTCGGCCGCCACAGAGGCCTTCATAGAGGAATTCCAGTTCATGGGCGAGGTCGCCGATGGCGCCTATCTCGGCCATCCGCGCACCGCCCTTGAGGGTATGCAGGTCTCGTTGCAGGGCTTCGACTTCGAGGCTGTTGTCCGGGGCCTCGATCCAGCGCTGCAGGGCCGTGCCGGCGCTGTCGAGAATGTCGAAACCCTCCTCGAGGAAGATTTCCACCAGCTCCGGGTCCTGCTCGCTATCGAATGCCTGCGGTTCGGGCAAGGCGTAACCGGTCGGCTCTTCGGCGGCTCGCATGTCGAGCAACTGGGCCAGGGGCATCTCGACGTAGCGTTCCGACTCGCCCTGGGCCTCATCCACCTGCGCGTCGTTGGCGGCGGCATGCGGCGCGTCGAGGTCGGCGGTTTCTTCTTCCAGTTCGGGCTGCGGCCGCACGACCGCCGCGGACAGGCTCTGCGCACCGCCCTGGCGGAAGCCGCGAATGTCCAGGATCAGCTGCAGCGGATCGGACAGGGCCCGGCGTGCCTGCAACTGCTCCAGCAGCGAGGCGAGGCAGTCATGGCTGTTCTGCAGCAGGCCGGCCAGGCGCGGCGAATGGCTATAGCGACGATCCACCAGGCCTTCGTACAGGGACTCCAGTTCGTGGGCGAGGTCGCCGATGGGACGGATCTCGGCCATCCGCGCACCGCCCTTGAGGGTATGCAGGTCCCGCTGCAGGGCCAGCAGCGCCGGATTGTTGTCCGGTTCGCCGAGCCAGCGCTCCAGGGCCTTGCCGGCGCTGTCGAGGATGTCTACCGCCTCTTCGAGGAAGATGGACACCATTTCCTCATCCAGGTCGGCCGGCACTTCATCCAGCGGGTCGGCATCGAGCGCCGCCTGCGCGTCGAGGTCGGCCGGTTCCGGCAAGGTCGGGCTGTCTTCGCCGGTCGGCCAGTCGATGCCTTCCGCGTCCAGCTCTTCGATCTCCAGGTCGGGCATGCCGGGTTCCAGCAGCGCCAGGGCCACCGGGTCCACCACCTCCTGCAGCAGATTGCGCAGGGCCTGGGCGCGTTCGGGCTGGGGCGTGACTTCCAGCGCGGCGGCCACCTGGTCCATCATGCCGATCAGCGCCTCGTGCGCGGCCTCGACCTCGCTGAAGAAGCGCTCGCTGACCGGCAGGCTGCCTTCGTCGACGGCGCCATAGACGTCCAGCAGGGCTTCGCAGAGTTCCTCCATCTGCGGCAGCTCGGCCATCTCGGCGCCCCGGCTGAGGGTATCCAGCTCCTCCAGCAAGGCGCCCAGTTCCTGGCGCTCGGCCGGATGCTCGCGCCAGCGGCGCAGCAAATCCTCGGCGTCCAGCAGGATGTCCATGCCTTCGGCGAGGAACAGGGAGATCATCTGCGGATCGCGACTCTCGCCCTTGTCGTCGCGCCGGGCGGCGTTGGCAGCGTCCAGGCGGTTCTGGTGCAACTGGCGGATGCGCTCCAGCAGCGCCTCGGTGCCGGGAATCGACGCCAGCGGTGCATTGTCCAGCTGGGCCACGCCCTGGCGCAGCAGGCCCAGCGCATCCCGCAGCAGTTCGGCCTCGGAGAGGTCGATGCTGAGCAGGTTGGTCTTGTATTCCTTGGCCAGCTTCTCCAGGGGCGTGGCGATCTCGGCGATCGGCAGGATGCCGGCCATGTGCGCGCTGCCCTTGAGGGTGTGCAGGGCACGCTGGAGGTCGTCGTTGATCGCCTGGGGCAGCTCCTGGTCGCAGGCTTTGATGAAGCCGGCAAGGGTGTCCAGGTGCAGCTCGGCCTCGTTGCGGAAAATGTCCAGCAATTGCGGGTCCAGCGCATCGCCGGACTCGGTGACCGCCGGAGCGTGCGGCTCGCCCGCGGGCTCGACAGCCAGCTCTGAACCCGGGGCGTCAGATTTTGGGAGGCTCTGCCCCTTGGCCAGGGCGTGGGCGGCGGCGGCCAGTTGGTCGACGTCGTCACGCTGACGCTGGGCCTTGGCGGCGTATTCCTCGACCAGTGCCGGCAGCAGATCGACCACATCCTGGACGACTTGCCGCACCGGCTCATCGGCCTCGATGCTGCGATCCAGCACGCGGTTGAGCAGGTTTTCCACCGACCAGGACAGCTCGCCGATAACCAGCGCGCGCACCATGCGACCGCTGCCCTTGAGGGTGTGGAAAGCACGCCGCACTTCGCCCAGGGCATCGCGATCGGTGCTGTCAGCGCACCAGCGCGGCAGTTGTTCGCCCAGGGTTTCCAGCACCTCACCGGCCTCTTCGATGAAGACTTCCTGCAGTTCGTCGTCCACCGGCTCCTCGTCGGCGGGAGGCGGTAGCAGGCTTGGCGGCACCTCACGGGCCGGCGGGTTGAACGCCGGTACCGGCGCCGCCATGACTTCGGCCAGGGACAGCGGCCGCTCGGCGGCGGGCGCCTGCACGGGCTCCTCCGGCAGCGCTTCCGGCAGTTCCACCTCCGGCAGACCGAGTTCGGCGAGGGAGGCTTCGTCCCACTCCAGGGGCGCCGGCAGGTCTTCCAGGCTCAGCACGTCCAGTTCGGCCAGCGGTTCGGCGGCCGGGAGGCTTTCCAGTTCGTCGAAATCGAGCCCCGGCAGCTCGTCAGGGGTTTCCTGCGGCATGTCGAGGGCGGACGGGTCACCCGGCAAGGCTGCGGGCAGCTCCTCCAGGTCGGCCAGGTCGAAGCTGGGCAGGGGCTGGCCTGCGTCGAACTCCAAAGGCGTGTCGAGGCTGAGGTCGAGCAATTCGCCCTCCTCCGCCACCGGCAGTTCGGTTTCAGTCGGCAGGCTGTCCAGCTCAGCCAGGTCGAGGCCGGGCAGAGTCTCGCCCTCCAGCGCCAGGGCCAGGCCGGCTTCGGACGACGCACCAAGGCCGGGCGCCGGGTCGGCACTCAACTCGCCCAGGCTCCAGTTCTCGTCGGGGACCGGCCGTTCGCTATCGGCAGCCGGCGCCTCGGGCGCTACGGCAAGCTCCAGCGGCGCGTCCAGGCTGAAGTCGATGTGTTCGACAGTCGGCTCGGCGTCAGCCTCGCCCAGGTTCCAGTTGTCGTCGGAAACCAGCAGTTCGCTGGTGGCAGCCAGCGTCTCGGGCGCTGCGGGCAGTTCCGGCGGAGCGTCCACACCACGATCGGGGCTTTCGGTAGCCGGCTCGTGGGCCAGGTTCTCGGGCATCTGCGCTTCCGGTTCATCGTCCGGGTCCAGATGCTGCTGCAGCTCCGACTCTTCGGCAGCCAGCACTTCGATTTCCTGCAACGGATCGGCCAGGGGCGCGGGGGTCT
Organism: Pseudomonas sp. Q1-7; assembly: GCF_028010285.1. NCBI lineage: Bacteria > Pseudomonadati > Pseudomonadota > Gammaproteobacteria > Pseudomonadales > Pseudomonadaceae > Pseudomonas > Pseudomonas sp. Q1-7. The sequence goes on along the minus strand of NZ_CP116304.1, from coordinate 344,064 downwards.
CGTCCTCCTCCACACGATCGAGGATGGAGGGCTTCTCCTGAAGCGGATAACCCAGGGTGGCCAAACTTTCCTCGGCCACGTCGAGGATCAGGTCGCCCTGGGCGGCATGGTCTTCGGACAGGCGTTCGAGGTAGTACTCGACGCTGGTGATGGCATCGGCGAGGGTATCCAGGCTCTGCCAGTTGGGCACGGCCTTGCGCGCCAGCAGTTGCTCCTGGATATAGCGGTTGCAGGCGCCCAGCAGGGCAGCGGCGCGCGGCAGGGGGATCATCGCCAGACCACCCCGGGCCTGGGTCAGCAGCTCCGGCACACGGGCCAGGTGTTCGTGATTCCACTGCGAGGCGATGAACTCGATGATGGCGTCCTTGGCCTGTTCCAGGCCGTTGCGCGCCTCCTTGATCACCAACTGGTGGATCTGTGCCACATCGGTGGTGGGCAGGTGACTCTCTTCGGTAGCACCTTCTTCCACCGGGCCGACCATGCCGGCCAGGGTGGCTTCGACGTAGAGCAGCGCACCGGCGACATCCATCAGCACCGCATCGCTGGGTTCGCGCTGGCCGAGGGACAGGCCGTGAATCACGTCGATCTGGTCGAGGATGACCTTGCGCGGCTGGCCGAAACCGAGCACCGCCAGGGTGTCGGCGATCTGCTTGAGCGGCGGCAACAGGGCGTCCAACTCAGCCACGCCGCTGCGATCGCTGCGCACGAACAGGTCGAGGCTGTCCTTGACCCGCACCAGTTCCTCGCAGAGGGCGGTCACCACCGAGCGCATGGCATCGCGGTCGGGGCCGGCGAGGCGGGCGCGCTCTTCGTCGACCACGGAGGTATCCGGCAGGGCTTCGTCGAGGCGGTAGCGCTCCTTCAGGGCACGGATGCGCGGTGACTGGGCCGGCGCCTTGGCGACGTAGAACAGCAGGTTCTTCACCAGCTCTTCCGGCGCCGCCTGGTTGAAACCATCGGCCCCCTGCTCCAGCAGGCGCTTGAGCTCCTTGTCCACCTGGCGCAGCAGGTTGCGCACCGAGGAGCCGTTGACCACCGAGCCGTTGGCCAGGCCTTCCACCAGGCCGGAGGCGATCTGCCAGAGCGGGCCGAGCGGCGCATCCTGGCAGAGGGATTCGAGGCGGGCGAAGACCCGTGCCATGTAACCGAGGTTGGCGGCCAGGTCCTGGTTGCGGATCACGCCCACCAGGGCCGTCTGCAGCATCTGCCGCAGCTTGCGCAGCAGCACCGACAGCTCGGCGGTACGCATCCGCGCCAGGGTGTCCATGGACAGGGCTGGCAGCACGCGAGAGAGGTCCGGGGCGAACAGGCTGGTTTCCGACAGCAGGTTCTCGCCACGGGCAGCGCGCAGGTCGTTGAGCAGCGGTAGCAGGACCATCGGCAGGTCGCGGCGCGCACTCTGGATGCGGTCCAGATAGGGCGGCAGTTGCAGGATGGCCTGCATCAGCACTTCCAGGGCCTCGCCCCGGTTGGCCGCGCGGTCTTCCATCAGGGCCTGGGCCAGGCGCTCCATTTCCTCGGCGAGCAGGGCCGCGCCGTAGAACTCGACCATCTGCAGCGTGCCCTGGACCTGGTGGATATAGGTCAGGCAGAAGCGCATCCGTGTCGGGTCCTGCGGGTTTTCGACGAAGGCCTCCAGGGCCTGCCGCGCCTGCTTCAGGGTTTCCGCGATCTCGCCCTTGACCCACTCGAGGGCGACGTAGTCGTGCCGATCAGTCATAGCCGTCTGCTATCCCTTCCGGGTGAATGCCAGAACCTGTTCGTTGGCCACCGGCTCAAGGTCCGGATGTTGCCAACCCACTACTTCGCCCACGCCCAGCACCATCAGGCCTCCCGGCGCCAGGCGCTCGGCCAGGCGGTTGAGGATTTCCCGGCGGCGCCAGCGGCGGAAGTAGATCAACAGGTTCTGGCAGAAAATTACGTCCATGCCGGACATTGGCGCCTTGGCCAGTTCCAGCACATTGAGCCGGGCGCAACACATCCGCGCGGCCAGGCTCGGCACTACCTTGTAGCGACCGTCTTCCTGCACCTGGAAATAGCGCTCGGCGAGCGCCGCATCCAGTTGTTCCAGACGCCGGGCGCCGTACAGGCCCTCGCGGGCCTTGGCCAGGGCGCTGAGGCTGATGTCGGTGCCGGTCACGCCGTAGTAGTTCGGCTGTTCGGTACCACTAAGCGCCTCGGCCGCCAGCATGGCCAGGGAATAGGGCTCTTCACCGCTGGAGCAACCCACGCTCCAGATCTCCAGGGGCCGCGCCAGGCCTCCCTCGACGCGGCCGCGCAAGTAGTCGGCAAGCAGCTCGAAGGATGCCGGGTGACGGAAAAAGCGGGTTTCCTGCACGGTCAGGCGGTCCAGCAGGGTCGACCACTCCACCGCGCCACGCGGACCGTCGGTGACCTGCCGATAGTAGCTGGCGTAATCCTGCACCCCGAGCTCACGCATCCGCGCGCTGAGGTTGGCCTGGAGGAAGGAACGGCGCTGGTCGTTGACCACCACGCCGGTACGTTCCTCGAGCAGCTTCTGCCAGTCGTGGAACTCCGCTGTCGTCATGTCGGCCAGGGGTTTCAAGGCCCAGACGCCGCCTGGCTGCATGCTGTCGTGCCCTTGATTCATGGCCGTCATGCCGCGACCTCAGGCCGCGGCGCCTCCCCTGCTCAGGCTATGTCCTGGGCTTCCGGCAACTTGAAGCCGGAAACCGACTTGCGCATCTCGCTGGCCATCTTCGCCAGGTTGCCGATGCTCTTCGCGGTAGCGGTGGTACCGGCGGAGGTCTGCGAGGTGATCTCCTGGATCACGTTCATGGTGTTGGAGATGTGGCCGGCAGAGGACGCCTGCTGACGAGCGGCGTTGGAGATGTTCTGGATCAGCGCCGCAAGGGTCTTGGATACCTTCTCGATCTCTTCCAGGGCCACACCGGCGTCCTGCGCCAGGTGGGCGCCGCGGACCACTTCGGAGGTGGTCTGCTCCATGGAGATCACCGCCTCGTTGGTGTCGGTCTGAATGGTCTTCACCAGGGCCTCGATCTGTTTGGTCGCGGCGGAGGAACGTTCCGCGAGGCGCTGTACTTCGTCCGCCACCACGGCGAAGCCGCGGCCCGCGTCGCCGGCCATGGACGCCTGGATAGCGGCGTTCAGGGCGAGGATGTTGGTCTGGTCGGCGATGTCGTTGATCAGGCTCACGATGTCACCGATCTCCTGGGACGACTCACCGAGGCGCTTGATCCGCTTCGAGGTGTCCTGGATCTGTTCACGGATGTTGTCCATGCCGGTGATGGTGTTGTGCACCACTTCGTTGCCCTTGTTGGCGATGGCTACGGAACGCTCCGCTACCGCCGAGGATTCCGAGGCGTTCGCCGATACCTGGTCAATGGACACGGCCATTTCGTTGATCGCGGCGGACGCGCCGGCGATTTCCTGTGCCTGGTGCTCGGATGCCTCGGCCAGGTGCATGGCGGTGGCCTGGGTTTCCTGGGCGGCGGCGGCCACCTGCACGGCGGTCAGGTTGATGGTTTCCACCAGTTCGCGGAGCTGGTCGATGGAGTAGTTGATGGAGTCGGCGATCGCACCGGTGAAATCCTCGGTCACGGTCGCGGCCACGGTCAGGTCACCGTCGGCGAGGTCGGCGATCTCGTCGAGCAGACGCAAGATCGCGGCCTGGTTACGTTCGTTCTTCGCCGCGGTCTCGGCCAGTCGGTTGCGCGTGCTCTGTACCATCACCAGGCCGATGAGGATGATCGCGCCCAGGGCGATGGCGCCCAGTACGTAGCCGGCGAGGGTATTCAGGCCACGGCCGCCGGCCAGGTTCTCGAAACCGGTAGTCAGGCCGGAGGCCTTGTCCAGCAGGGTCTGGGAGCCAGTGAAGATGGTGTTGGCGGACTCGCGGACCTGGAAGAGTTCGGGCGAGGTTTCGAGAATCTCGTCCACCGAGCCGGAAACGAATTCGAAGAGCTCGGAAATCTCCTGCAGGCGCTCCAGGGCTTCGGTGTTGGTGACCTTGGTGATCTCCATCGCCGCGTTGCCTTCGAGCATGGCGTTCAGGACGCGGCCGAACAGGCTGGCGTCGCGACCGAACATGTCGGCGGCCTGCACCGAGTCCTCGTCGCCGGCCAGCACCTTGTTCACCGAGCCGAGGATACGTTCGGCCAGCAGCGACTGGCGCTGGGCCACGGACACCTGGCTGGCGGGGGCGCCGCTTTCCAGCAGGATGTCCACCACTTCCTCGTACTCGACCTGCAGCTGCGGAATGGTCTCGGCCAGGGTGGCGGCTACCTGGTGCAGGGAAAGTACGGTCTGCTCGCTGGTAAGGATGGCGTCGGCGTTCTTGCGCAGGCTTTCCCAGTCCTTCTGCACGGCGTCCATCTCGGCCTTCACGGCATCGGGCGCGGCGGGCAGGCTGGTGGAAGCGTCGCCTTTCAGCAGGAAATTCCAGCGCTGGTCGAAGTCGTTGCGCGCGTCCTTCAGCAAGGCGAAGGCCTCGGCCTTGCCCGCCGCGGCTTCACTGGAGTTCTTCGCGATACGCTGGGACAGCACGCGCAGCTCGCCGGCGTGACTGATGTATTCCTTGTCATGGTTCGCCTGGGTATTGAGGTACGCGAAGTTCGCGAACAGCAGCACCATGGCGATGATCAGGACCACGAAGAGTCCGGCGATCAGCGATGTGCTGCGCACCCCGGAAAACAGATTGCCTGCGTTCAGTCTTTTCATTATCGGGCCCCCGCCTGGACCAACCACTGTATTCCCATGTAACGCCAAAGGGCCGGCAAGGCCGGCCCAACCTTGAAGCAACGGCCCCCGGAGCTTCGCCGCCGGAGACCCGTACGGAGCGCCGCGCGCCCCGCGTCGAACCTAGACAGCGACCTCGAGGAACGCCTGGTGCTGCGCGAGCGCATGCGGGCTGAATACCAGCCAGGGCTGCTCGCGATGGAAGACGCCATGGATGAAAGGCTGGATGCTGGCCTCCAGCGGAGGCAGCTCCTCGCTGAAGGCGTCCACCAGAAAATGCTGCATGCCGAAGACTTCGTCGACCACCAGGCCAGCGAATATCTCCTGGTGGTCCACCACCAGGACCCGGCGCTGCTTGCGCAAGGGCGACAGGTCGCTGCCGAAGAAACCGCACAGGTCCATGATCGGCAGCAGCCGGCCACGGACGTTGGAAACGCCCTTGACCCAGGTCTTCACGCCGGGGAGCGAGGTGAAGCGCGGCTCATGCAGCACTTCGGAAACCTCCCCCATGGGGGCCACGAACAGGCGCTCGCCCATGCGGAATCCGATGCCGCTCCAGCTCTGCACCACCTGTTGCTGGGCAGGCAGGCCCGCCGCCAGCGCACGGCAGCGCTGGTCGATCGCGAAGAGGAGCTGGAAGGGAGTCTGTGAGTCCGACATGGCGACCGGCCTTGGCCTGCTTGTAATAGTTATGGTTCGGGGCCTGGCGCGGCAGTCAGCCGGCCAGTACGGCGTTCAGCGTCTTGATCAGGGTGTCTTCTTCGATCGGCTTGGTCAGGTAGTCCTTGGCGCCTTGGCGCTTGCCCCAGACCTTGTCGGTTTCCTGGTCCTTGGTGGTGACGATGATCACCGGAATATGGCTGGTTTCGGCGTCCTTGGTCAGTTGACGGGTCGCCTGGAAGCCGTTGAGACCGGGCATCACGATGTCCATCAGGACGGCGTCCGGCTTCTCCTGGCGGGCCAGGGCCACGCCATCGGCGCCGTTCTCGGCCTTGAGTACCTGATGGCCATGCTTTTCGAGCATGGCGGTCAACTTGTACATCTCAGTCGGCGAGTCATCAACAATCAGAATACGAGCCATGGTGTTCCCCATACGGAAAGGCTTCACCGGCCATCAAGGCCGGACTTCAGGAGGCTTGCTCCACCGGGGTGAAATCAGGGACGTGAGTCTTGATCGCGCCGAGCAGCTCTTCCTTGCTGAAGGGCTTGGTGAGGTACTGATCGGAACCGACGATGCGACCCTTGGCCTTGTCGAACAGGCCGTCCTTGGAGGACAGCATGATCACCGGGGTGGACTTGAAAGCACTGTTGTTCTTGATCAGGGCACAGGTCTGATACCCGTCCAGGCGCGGCATCATGATGTCGACGAAGATGATGTTCGGGTGGGAATCGGCGATCTTGGCCAAGGCATCGAAACCATCGACTGCAGTGATGACCTCGCACCCCACCTTCTTGAGCAAAGTCTCGGCGGTGCGACGAATCGTCTTCGAATCGTCGATCACCATGACCTTCAAACCCTCGGAATGCTGTTCCATGTTCGCCCTACCATCGCCTCGGTGAGTCGTTATTCTGCTTTATATATGTGCCTGAGGCCCTGCAACCGATGGGCTGCGACCCAATCGTCGGGCCTTTTTAGCACAGTCTCCAGACGCAAGCTACACGCCCCCGCATCTGTGATTCCTCCCCTTCCAGGGAAGGTTTTTCCCTTGACCGCAATCAATGCCGGCGCCACCCTGAGCGCCTTATCCAACCGGCCCGCCGTGTCTGGCGCGCCCCTTGAAACCTGTTGCGGAGACCCCCCATGAGCGTTCGCCTCGGGATCGTCATGGACCCCATTGCGCAAATCTCCTTCAAGAAGGACAGCTCCCTGGCCATGCTGCTGGCGGCCCAGGAGCGCGGCTGGTCGCTGTTCTACATGGAACAGCAGGACCTATACCAGAAAAACGGTGAAGCTCGCGCGCGCATGCGCCCTCTGAAGGTATTTCTCGATCCCGACCACTGGTTCGAACTGGACGGCGAAACCGACACGCCGCTTTCCGACCTTGACGTGATCCTGATGCGCAAGGACCCCCCGTTCGACAACGAATTCGTCTACTCCACCTACCTGCTGGAGCAGGCCGAACGGGCCGGCGTGCTGGTGGTCAACCGCCCGCAGAGTCTCCGCGACTGCAACGAGAAGTTCTTCGCCACCCTGTTCCCCCAGTGCGCGCCGCCGACCCTGGTCAGCCGACGAGCGGACATTCTGCGCGAGTTTGCCGAAGAACAGCGTGACATCATTCTCAAACCCCTTGATGGCATGGGGGGCTCTTCGATCTTCCGCCACCGCGCCGGCGACCCGAACCTCTCGGTGATCCTCGAAACCCTGACCCAGCACGGCAGCCAGCAGATCATGGCGCAGCGCTACCTGCCGGCGATCAAGGACGGCGACAAGCGCATCCTGATGATCGACGGCGAGCCGGTGCCTTACTGCCTGGCACGCATCCCCGCCGCCGGCGAGACCCGTGGCAACCTGGCTGCCGGCGGCCGTGGCGAGGCCCGTCCGCTGACCGAGCGCGACCGCGAGATCGCCGCCACCGTGGGCCCGACCCTGAGGGAGAAAGGCCTGCTGTTCGTCGGGCTGGACGTGATCGGCGAGCACCTCACCGAGATCAACGTGACCAGCCCGACCTGCATCCGGGAGATCGACAAGGCCTACGACACGCGCATTGGCGAGCGCCTGATGGATGCCATCGACGCCAAGCTGAAAGCGACCGGCCGCCAGCAACAACCTTGAAGCAGGTAACAGCTTGGCGCTTGTCGCTTGCAGCTCACAGCCTCGCTTCGGCAGACTGCGCCGCTATCTGAAGCAAGCTGACTGGCGATGAACGCAGCCGTGAACACCACTTCCCAACTGTCCGCCGGCGTACGCCCGGCGGATCGGCTGGGCTTTACCCTGTTTCTCGCCGCCGCCCTGCACGTCGCGCTGATCCTCGGCGTCGGCTTCACCGTCGGCGACCCGCAGCAGATCAGCAAGACACTGGAAATCACCCTCGCCACCTTCAAGAGCGAGGAGCAACCGAAGAAGGCCGATTTCCTCGCCCAGGCCAACCAGCAGGGCAGCGGCACCCTGGAGCACAAGGCCACGCCCAAGACCACCGAGCAGGCCCCCTTCCAGGACAAGGAAATCCGCAAGACCACGCCCCCTGCCACCCCGCCCCAGGCGCCGAAGAAGGAAGCGCCCAAGGCCGCCGTGGCGACCAAGGCCCCGCAACCGCAGAAGACCACGGTCAAGCGTGAGCAGACCAGGCCCCAGCCCGAAGCGGCGCCGGCGCCCACCTTCGACAGCTCGCAGCTCTCCGCCGAAATCGCCAGCCTCGAGGCGGAACTGGACAAGGAGCGCCAGCTCTACGCCAAGCGCCCGCGTATCCACCGCCTCAATGCCGCCTCGACCATGCGCGACAAGGGCGCCTGGTACAAGGAGGAGTGGCGCAAGAAGATCGAGCGCATCGGCAACCTCAACTACCCGGACGAGGCCCGCCGTCAGCGCATCTACGGCAACCTGCGGCTGCTGGTCTCGATCAATCGCGACGGCACCCTCTACGAAGTGCAGGTGCTGGAGTCCTCCGGCCAGCCGGTGCTGGACCAGGGCGCCATGCGCATCGTCCGTCTCGCCGCGCCCTTCGCGCCCTTCACCGGCGACCTGGCGGACATCGACCGCCTGGAGATCATCCGCACCTGGCGTTTCGAACGTGGCGACCGCCTGTCGAGCAACTGACGGCAGCCGACCGATATAGGCTCTAGGCTTCAACCAGGACTCCGGCGTCGGCCGCCGTACCGCTTGAAGCCTTCCGCCTTAAGCCTGAAACTAGCCCACATGAAAAGCGCACCGAGCTACCTCAAGCACCATTTCCTGATCGCCATGCCGCACATGGCCGATCCCAACTTCGCCCAGACCGTCACCTACCTGGTGGAACACAACGAGCAGGGCGCCATGGGCCTGGTGATCAACCGCCCCAACGGCCTGAGCCTGAGCGACGTGCTTGAACAACTACGACCGGAAGCCAGCCCACCCGCGCGCTGCCAGGGCCTGCCCATCTATTCCGGCGGCCCGGTACAGACCGACCGGGGCTTCGTCCTGCACCCCACCGGCCACAGCTTCCAGGCCACCCTGGAACTGGGCGAGCTGGCGCTTTCCACCTCTCAGGACGTGCTCTTCGCCATCGCCGACGGCGGCGGCCCGCAGAAGAGCCTGGTAGCCCTCGGCTATGCCGGCTGGGATGCCGGGCAGCTGGAAGCCGAACTCAGCGATAACGCCTGGCTGACCTGCCCGGCGGACCTGTCCATCCTCTTCGACACCCCGTCCGAGCAACGCCTCGCGGCCGCCGCCGCGCGCCTGGGTGTCAACCTCAGCCTGCTCACCGCCCAGGCCGGGCACGCCTGATGACCGACGCAAAACCCCTGCGCCTGCTGCTTGGCTTCGACTACGGCACCCGCCAGATCGGCGTCGCCGTCGGCCAGGCGGTGACCGGCCAGGCCCGCGAACTGAAGGTGCTGAAAGCCCAGAACGGCGTGCCCGACTGGCAGCAGGTGGAAGCGCTGATCCGCGAATGGCAGCCCGACGCGATAGTCGTCGGCCTGCCGCTGAACATGGATGGCACGCCCAGCGAGATGAGCGCGCGCGCGGAAAAATTCGCCCGTCGCCTGAATGGCCGCTTCAACCTGCCGGTATTCACCCACGACGAACGCCTGACCACCTTCGAGGCCAAGGGCCAACGCCTGGCCCAGGGCCAACGCGACGGCTACCGCGAGCGCCCGGTGGACGCCCTGGCCGCCGCCCTGCTGCTGGAAGGCTGGCTGGCCGAGAACAGCGCAACTTCCTGAATCCAGAACGCGAGGACCGCCGATGACCCTGCCCAACCCCGCCGAACTGCTGCCGCGGATGGCCAGCGACCTGCAAGCCCATCTCAAGGCCCGCAACATCGTTGAGCCCCGCTACATCGGCATCCGCACCGGGGGTATCTGGGTCGCCCAGGCCCTGCTGGAGCAACTGGGCGAGACCAGCCCCATGGGCACCCTGGACGTGTCCTTCTATCGCGACGACTTCACCCAGAGCGGGCTGCACCCGCAGGTGCGCCCGTCCGAACTGCCCTTCGAGATCGAGGGCCAGCACCTGGTGCTGATTGACGACGTGCTGATGAGCGGACGCACCGTTCGCGCGGCCCTCAACGAGCTCTTCGACTACGGCCGCCCGGCCAGCGTAACCCTGGTCTGCCTGCTCGACCTCAACGCCCGCGAGCTGCCGGTACGCCCCGACGTGGTCGGCGCGACCCTGTCCCTGGGCGCCACGGAACGGGTAAAATTGCTCGGCCCCACGCCGCTCACCCTCGAGCGCCAGGACCTCGCTTCACCCGCCTGACCCTTCCGAATTCCCGTAACCTTTCAGGGCCTGCCCCATGCCGACAGACGCCAAGCGCCCGCTGCAGCTCAACGACCAGGGCCAGCTGCGCCACTTCCTCTCGCTCGACGGTCTGCCCCGCGAGCTGCTGACGGAAATCCTCGACACCGCTGACTCCTTTCTCGAAGTCGGCGCCCGCGCAGTGAAGAAAGTCCCGCTTCTGCGAGGCAAGACGGTGTGCAATGTGTTCTTCGAGAACTCCACCCGTACCCGCACCACCTTCGAGCTGGCGGCTCAGCGCCTGTCCGCGGACGTCATCACCCTCAATGTTTCCACCTCCTCCACCAGCAAGGGCGAGACCCTGTTCGACACCCTGCGCAACCTGGAGGCGATGGCCGCCGATATGTTCGTGGTGCGCCACGCCGACTCCGGCGCGGCCCACTTCATCGCCGAGCACGTAAGCCCGGAGGTGGCCATCATCAACGGTGGCGACGGCCGCCACGCGCACCCGACCCAAGGCATGCTCGACATGCTCACCATCCGCCGTCACAAGGGCGGCTTCGAAAACCTTTCGGTGGCCATAGTCGGCGACATCCTGCACTCCCGCGTGGCCCGCTCGAACATGCTCGCCCTGCGCACCCTGGGCTGCCCGGACATCCGCGTGATCGGCCCGAAAACCCTGATCCCGGTGGGTGTCGAGCAGTACGGGGTGAAGGTCTACACCGACCTTGCCGAGGGCCTCAAGGATGTCGACGTGGTGATCATGCTGCGCCTGCAACGCGAGCGCATGCAGGGCGGCCTGCTGCCCAGCGAGGGCGAGTTCTACAAACTCTACGGCCTGAGCACCCAGCGCCTGGCGCTGGCCAAGCCGGACGCCATCGTCATGCACCCGGGACCGATCAACCGGGGCGTGGAGATCGAATCCGCGGTGGCCGACGGCGCCCAATCGGTGATCCTCAACCAGGTCACCTACGGCATCGCCGTGCGCATGGCCGTGCTCTCCATGGCCATGAGCGGCCAGGCCGCGCAACGCCAATTGAACCAGGAAGCCGAGGAGCTGAACTGATGCGTATCCATATCCTCGGCGCCCGCCTGATCGACCCGGCCAGCGGCCACGACCAGGTCACCGACCTCTTCCTCGAAGGCGGCAAGGTCGCCGCCCTCGGCCAGGCGCCGGCCGGCTTTGCCGCGGACAAGACCCTGGACGCCAACGGCCTGGTGGCCGCGCCCGGCCTGGTGGACCTGTCCGTCGCCCTGCGCGAGCCCGGCTACAGCCGCAAGGGCAATATCGCCAGCGAAACCCTGGCGGCCGTCAGCGGCGGCGTCACCAGCCTCTGCTGCCCCCCCCTGACCCGCCCGGTGCTGGATACCCCGGCCGTGGCGGAACTCATCCTCGACCGCGCCCAGGAGGCCGGCCACGCCAAGGTCTTTCCCATCGGCGCCCTGACCCGGGGCCTGGCCGGTGAGCAACTGTCCGAACTGGTAGCCCTGCGTGACGTGGGCTGCGTGGCCTTCGGCAACGGCCTGGCCAGCTTCGCCAGCAACCGCGTGCAGCGCCGCGCCCTCGAATACGCCGCCACCTTCGACCTGACTGTGGTCTTCCACTCCCAGGACGCCTCACTCGCCGAAGGCGGCCTTGCCCACGAAGGCCCCACGGCCAGCTTCCTCGGCCTGGCCGGCATCCCGGAAACCGCCGAGACCGTGGCCCTGACCCGCGACCTGCTGCTGGTGGAGCAGAGCGGCGTGCGCGCCCACTTCAGCCAGATCACCAGCGCCCGTGGCGCCGAGCTGATCGCCCAGGCCCAGGCCCGTGGCCTGCCGGTCACCGCCGACGTGGCCATGTACCAGTTGATCCTCACCGACGAGGCGCTGATCGATTTCTCCAGCCTCTACCACGTGCAACCGCCGCTGCGCACCCGCGCCGATCGGGATGGCCTTCGCGAGGCGGTGAAGAGCGGCGTGATCTCCACCATCGCCAGCCATCACCAACCTCACGAGGCGGATGCCAAGCTCGCGCCCTTCGGCGCCACCGAGCCCGGCATCAGCAGCGTGGAACTGCTGCTGCCGCTGGCCATGACCCTGGTGCAGGACGGTCTGCTCGACCTGCCCACCCTGCTGGCCCGGCTCACCGCCGGTCCGGCCCGCGCCCTGCGCCTGCCTGCCGGCCGTCTGGCGGTGGGCGCGCCGGCCGACCTGGTACTGTTCGACCCGCAGGCCTGCACCCTGGCTGGCGAGACTTGGAATTCCAGGGGCGATAACTGCCCCTTCATCGGCCACTGCCTGCCGGGCAAGGTGCGCTACACCCTGGTGGACGGGCGGATCATCTTCGAAGGTTGATCCCACCCCCATGAAAAAGCCCCGCATCGGCGTAATGCTGTTCACTTAAGCGGAGCAGCCTTGCGGTCCACCGGGTAGCGGGTCTTGGAAATCTTTACCGTCCTGGGTCTTGATGGCTTGGGGCGGTGATCCAGAAACAGTCCGCCAATACCGGCTCGCAACTCCGACAGGCGACGGCCCGTGGCCGAAATCGGGTTGGCCGCCGCCATCACGATCAATTGCACGGCGATATAGTGAGCCACCGGCTTGAAGCGGATGTCGGCGGGTGAGCGGCCGAAGGCGACTGCCGCCTGACCGGCCTCACGGCGGATGATGTTGTAGGCCAGCAACAATCCCCAGACCTCCTGGTAGACCAACGCCTTGACCTTGCTGCGCAGGGTCACCGCATTCTGCTGCAGGGAACTCTTGATGTTCCGGAAACCCAGTTCGATCTCCCAGCGCTCCCGGTACAGTGTGGCGACCGCCTTGGCGCTGTAGCGCTCGGCCGGCAGCGAGGTCAGAACGGTTTTTACCTTGCCCTGGACTTCGTAGCTGACCTCGCGCACCTCCCAGTGCGTGGGTAGGTTCGGGTTACGGTTTCGCGCCTGGGGCGACACCTTCATGCGCAACAGGCGATCCCCTTTGCCATAACGCGTCACTTCCTCGCTGACCAGGCCCTGGCGGGCCGGGATCAACCAATGTCGGTGGTCACCGCCCTTGTTCAACCCCAACAGCAAATCGGCGCTCCAGAACCCCTTGTCGAACAAGGTCACCGAATGGTCGGGAATCTGCTGCACAAAGGCATCGGCCAAGCGCATTTCACTGCGCCGGTATGGGCTCAGCTGGGCATCCAGAATCAAGTGCGAGCGCACATTCATCAGGGCCACGAGCCGCAGCATGGGGAACGGCGTCTGACGGTCAGTGGCGGTATTGCCAGAGCCGAAATGCTCCCGCAGTTCGGGTGTATCCGGGGTGCGCAGCAGTGCACCATCCACCGCCAACACCTGCAGGCCCTGCCAGCTATCGCCGTCATAGCGCTCACACCCCCATTGCTGACCCGTCTGGCGAAACAGCCATTCAACCGGATCGGCCCCCAGCCGTTTGCGTGCCTCGGTGACCCCACTTCTGGCCAGCAGGTGGCCGGAGGCCAGACCCTGGGCGCAGATGTTCAGGCGCCGCGCCACCTCATGGACCGGCTCGTCGCGGAACAAGGCCATGCCGAGCACCAGCCAGAGCACCTGATCACTGGGCAGGCGCCGGCGGCGGATGGTGGCCTGGGCAGAAAGGTCCAGCGCCGACGCCACCCACTCGATCGGGATGTTTTGGGTGAAAGTGCTCAAGTCGGAGAAGTTGAACAACTCGCCCAGGTCGAGCAACTGCTGTTGAAAGGACATAAAAAATCCGATGCCAGAGGTCTGGCATCGGATTCTCGGGGAGCCTCGGCTGCAGCTCAAATGCTTATGTGAACAGCATTACGCCAGCCGGCGGGCTTTTTCATTCACTGTCCGGGATTCCGTCGGCTGGCGCCGAGCGCAGCGAGGCCCAACAGCCCCGGCATCGCGGCTTCGCAAGCTCAGCCCCCGCCTACGAGGGCGCTCGGTCCGGCTTGACCGGGCACCTGCGCTGCACACCGTTCACATCACCTACACAGCCTCAGCAAGCCTCAATGCAATCACGCCGTTGCTTGGCACGGTACAGCCCATCATCCAGGCGCTTGAGCAAGGACTCGATGCCCTCCCCCGGCTGCATGGCCGCTACCGAGAAACTGGCCGTGAGCCGCGACGGCAGACCGGGATCGGACTCACCGACCAGCACGCGCAGGCGCTCGGCCAATTGCAGCGCCGCCTCCAGCCCGGTATCCGGCAACAGGGCGATGAACTCCTCGCCGCCCCAGCGGGCGAAACAGTCCTCCTCCCGCAGCGCCGCGCGGATCGCGCGGCTGACCGCCATCAGGGCACGGTCACCGATGGGGTGGCCGTGGCTGTCGTTGATGCGCTTGAAATGGTCCAAGTCGAACATCAGCAGCGCGGTGGCATGGCCGTGGCGCTGGAAGCGCTGCCACTCCGTGTGCAGGCAGCGCTCGAAGTGACGACGGTTGGACACCTGGGTCAAAGGATCGGTCTCGCTCAGGCGCATGGCGGTGGCTACCTGCCGGGCCAGCGCCTCGTTGGCCTGGCGTAGGGCTTCGGTGCGCGCAGCCACCAGGGTTTCCAATTGGCGATTGAGCGCCAGGAGCTCCTGGTTCTTGTTCTGCAGCTCCAGGGTGGCCATCTTGCGCTGGTGGATATTGCGATGGGCGCCGATCATCCGCGTCGGCTGACCGCTTTCGTCGAACTCGACGAAGCGTCCGTGATCGCTGATCCACAGGTAGCTGCCGTCCCGGCATCGACAGCGGTAGTCCTCGGCGTAGATCAGGCTTTCACCCTCCACGTAAGCCTGGAAGCCGCGCATGACCCGCTCGAAATCACCCGGATGGATCACCGAGCGCCAGGTGTCCACATCCTCCGGCAGGCTGTCCGTCGGGTAGCCGAGCATGGAGTACCAGCCCGGGCTGCGCTTGACGTGGTTGGTGCGGATGTTCCAGTCCCAGATGCCGTCGCTGACGATGTCCAGGGCGAAGCGCAGGGTGCGCTCGATCTCTTCGCGGGTGGTGCCATAGCACTGGTCGAGGTGTTCGAGCTTGTCCATAAGCATCCTGCGCTCAGGCGAACCGATTGGGACCTCTTCATCCGGTCCTGGACCCGGATGATCCGAACTCGCGCCCCGACCTCAGGCCTGGATGGTCGCCGCCGGGTTGATCACCCGGCCCAGCCCCAGGTTGCGCAGGGCGAGATGCAACGAACTGTGGATGACCTGCGGGTTGTCGATGGCCATCAGCTGCTCCAACAGTTCCTTGGCCTTGCTCAGGGTGACCTGGCGCAACAGCCACTTCACTTTAGGCAGGTTGGTGGCGTTCATCGACAGGCTGTCGAAGCCCATGGCCAGCAGCAGCACGGCCGCAGCCGGATCGCCCGCCATCTCGCCGCAGATGCTCACCGGCTTGCCTTCGGCGTGGGCGTCGCCCACCACCTTCCTCAGCGCCTGCAGCACCGCCGGATGCAGGTAGTCGTAGAGGTCGGCGACGCGCGGGTTGTTGCGGTCTACCGCCAGCAGATACTGGGTCAGGTCGTTGGAGCCCACCGAGAGGAAGTCCACCTGCCGCGCCAGCTCCTTGGTCTGGTACACGGCGGCGGGGATCTCCACCATCACCCCAATCGGCGGCATGGGGATATCCACCCCCTCGTCGCGCACTTCGCCCCAGGCGCGGTGGATCAGGTGCAGGGCCTCTTCCAGCTCATGGATGCCGGAAATCATCGGCAGCAGGATCTTCAGGTTTTCCAGGCCTTCACTGGCCTTGAGCATGGCTCGCACCTGGACCAGGAAGATTTCCGGATGGTCGAGGGTGACGCGGATTCCGCGCCAGCCGAGGAAGGGGTTGCTTTCCTTGATGGGGAAATAGGACAGCGCCTTGTCGCCGCCGATGTCCAGGGTACGCATGGTCACCGGCAGCGGGTGGAAGGCGGCGAGCTGCTCGCGGTAGATGGCGAGCTGCTCTTTTTCGCTGGGGAAGCGCTCGTTGATCATGAACGGCACTTCGGTGCGGTACAGGCCGACGCCTTCGGCGCCACGCTCCTGGGCGCGGGTCACGTCGGCGAGCAGGCCGGTGTTCACCCAGAGCGGCATGCGATGGCCGTCGAGGGTCTCGCAGGGCAGGCTGCGCAGGGCATCCAGCCCCTTGACCAGCTGACGTTCCTCTTCCACCACTTCGCTGTACTGCTTGCGCAGCTCGGGCGAGGGGTTGGTGAAGACTTCGCCGTGGTAGCCGTCGACGATCATGTCGATGCCGTCGACCTTGGAATACGGCAGGTCGACCACGCCCATCACGGTGGGGATGCCCATGGCACGGGCGAGGATGGCGACGTGGGAGTTACCCGAGCCCAGCACGGAGACCAGGCCCACCAGTTTGCCTTCCGGCACTTCGCCGAGCATGGCCGGGGACAGCTCCTCGCTGACCAGGATGGTGTTCTCCTGGTAGACCAGGTTCTGCTTGCGCTCTTCCTGCAGGTAGGCGAGCAGGCGGCGACCGAGATCCTTGACGTCGGAGGCGCGCTCGCGGAGGTAGGCATCGTCCATCAGTTCGAAGCGCGTGACGTGTTCCATCACCACCTGGCGCAGGGCGCCCTGGGCCCACTGGCCGGTACGGATCACACGCTTGACCTCCAGGCCGATGGAGGCGTCGTCGAGCATCATCAGGTAGACGTCGAAGAGGGCGCGTTCTTCGGGCCGCAACTGGGTTTCCAGCTTGCTGGAGAGCCGGCGCATGTCTTCGCGCACCGCCTCCAGGGCCTGCTTGAAGCGTTCGACCTCGGCTTCGATGTCATCCACCGCACGGTCGGGCACCACTTCCAGATCGGCCGGCGGCAGCACCACCACCGCCGTGCCCACGGCGGCGCCCGGGGCCCCGGGAACACCGACGAACTTGGCTTCCTGGGTACCCTTGCCCTGGCGGCCCAGGCCACGGATGGTGCCAGTGGCTTCGGCATGGGCGATCACGCCGGCGAGCTGCGCACTCATGGTGACGAGGAAGGCTTCCTCGCCCTCGTCGAACTGACGGCGCTCCTTTTGCTGCACCACCAATACCCCCATCACCCGGCGGTGGTGGATGATCGGCGCGCCAAGGAAGGAGGCGAAGCGTTCTTCGCCGGTTTCGGCAAAGTAGCGGTAGCGGGGGTGGTCGGCGGCGTGCTCGAGGTTCAGCGGCTCCTCGCGGGTGCCCACCAGGCCGACGAGGCCTTCGTTGGGGGCCATGCTGACCTTGCCGATGGAGCGCTTGTTCAGGCCTTCGGTGGCCATGAGCACGAAACGGTTGGATTCCGGGTCCAGCAGGTAGACCGAGCAGACTTGGCTGCCCATGGCCTCCTTGACCCGCTGCACGATGATCGCCAACGCCGCCTTCAGATCCTTGGCGGCGTTCACTTCCTGAACGATCTTGCGCAGCGTGTTGAGCATGGCTAGGCTGCCTTTCTCCGGGTCAGTCTTGCGCCAGCAGGCGCGGTGCTAGTTCCTTCAGGGCGCGGCGATAGACTTCACGCTTGAATGTCACCACCTGGCCCAGGGGGTACCAGTAACTGACCCATCGCCAGCCGTCGAACTCCGGCTTGCCGGTCAGGTCCATCCGTACCTTGTTCTCATCCGACTGCAAACGCAGCAGGAACCACTTCTGTTTCTGGCCGATGCACAACGGCTGGCTGTTGGTGCGCACCAGGCGCTGGGGCAGACGATAGCGCAACCAGCCGCGGGTGCAGGCAAGAATCTTCACATCCTGCTCTTCCAGGCCGACTTCTTCGTTCAACTCCCGGAAAAGTGCCTCTTCGGGCGTCTCCCGCGGATTGATCCCGCCTTGCGGGAACTGCCAGGCATCCTGATTGATACGCCGGGCCCAAAGCACCTGCCCGACATCATTGGCGAGAATGATGCCGACATTCGGGCGGAAACCATCGGAATCGATCACGGCACTCAACCTCGCAAACGCATGTTCCGGCATTGTTCCATAAAGCCCGCAAACGCAGCAACGCGAGCCTTTCTCGTGATGGGCAGCCCCATTGAAAGCGGCTATTCTGGCCGCCCTTCGAAGCCTCCCTGCAGGAATCACGACGTGCGCCTGGCTCTTTTCGACCTCGACAATACCCTGCTGGGCGGCGACAGCGACCACGCCTGGGGCGACTACCTCTGCGAGCGCGGCATCCTCGACGGGATTGCCTACAAGGCGCGCAACGATGCGTTCTACCAGGACTACCTGGCGGGTCGCCTGGAGATCCGCGACTACCTCAACTTCAGCCTGGAGATCCTTGGCCGCACCGAGATGGGACAACTCGACCAATGGCATCGCGAGTTCATGCGCGACTGCATCGAACCCATCATCCTGCCCAAGGCCGAGGCCCTGCTGGCCGAGCACCGCGCCGCCGGCGACAAGCTGCTGATCATCACCGCCACCAACCGTTTCGTCACCGCGCCGATCGCCCGGCGCCTGGGCGTTGAAACCCTGCTGGCCACCGAATGCGAGATGGCCGGCGGCCGCTACACCGGCCGCACCACCGATGTGCCGTGCTTCCGCGAAGGCAAGGTGACCCGACTCGCCCGCTGGCTGGGAGAGACCGGCTTCAGCCTGGAGGACAGCAGCTTCTACAGCGACTCGCTGAACGACTTGCCGCTGCTGGAGCAGGTGACCCGCCCGGTGGCGGTGGACCCTGACCCGAAACTCCGCGCCGAAGCAGAGAGGCGCGGCTGGCCGGTGATTTCCCTGCGCTAGGTCCTGCCGTGCGCAGCCGCTCAGAGCGGCTTGATCACCATCAGCGCGTAGACCGCCACCAGCACCCCCAGCAGAAATACCGCCAGCCAAGTGCGTAAGACCAGATAAGCCGCAATCGCCGGCGCGAGCGGCTGGCCGTCCCGCAGAGCCCGGCGCGCCCGATTGCGGATGCGTACCTGGAGCCAGAACAGCGGTAGCCAGCAGAGCGCCGCCAACAGGTAAAGCCCGGTACTCCACAGCAACCAGAGCTGGCCCACGGGCCATCCACCCACCTTGGCCAGTGCCAGGCCGGTCAGCGGCAACAGCATGGCGGAACTGGCGATGAACCAGAGATCCAGCCGCACAAGCGAGGAAAAGGTCATGGCGACCTGTTGGGGGTCTCCGACCTTGCGCGCCCGATGGGCGAAGAACAACCCGACCGCCATCGTACCGAGCAGCACGGCGGCCAACAGGCCATGGACAGTCTTGAGGAGGAAGTAGAGGGTCATGCGAGCCTGGCGCCGCGCCTCAGAGCGGTTTGGCCAGCATCAGCGCCAGCACGGCGAGAAACAGCAGCAGACCGCACGCGCCATACACGGCGCCGAACTTCAGGCTGCGTCGCACCGGACCGGCCGCCGGCCCGCCCTCGGCGAGCGCCTGTTCCCGCAGCCGCGCGATGCGGCCGAACAGCAGCAGCCAGGCAATGCAGCCGAACAGATAAAGGATGGCGCCACCCAGCAACCAGGTCTGGCCAAGCGGCAGGCCTGCCAGGTCGACCATCCACCAACCGCTGACCGGCAGCGACGCGCCGACCAGAATCAGCAACGGTACGCCGATCAGCAGGATGCGCCGCAGGCTGGACCCGAGCAGGTCGGCATCGCCAGAGCGAAAGTTGCGCCAGCCGTACCAGGCCAGCCCCGCCAGCCCGCCGAAGAACAGCAGGGTGGCCAGGCCGTGGAGGATACGCAACAGCAGGTAGTTTTCCATGAAACGGGTCCTTGTCAGGCGTGGGCGGCTGAGTCAAAGCCTAGCAGCCGCCCGCTCCGCCGCAGCGACGCCCCGCTCAGCCGAGGAAGAGCTGGTAAGCAGGGTTGTCGCTCTCATCCCAATAGGGGTAGCCGATGGCATCCAGTGCCTCGCGCACCTGGCCGCGCTCTTCCGCCGGCACCTGCAGCCCAGCCACCACGCGGCCGTCGGCGGCGCCGTGATTGCGATAGTGGAACATGGTGATGTTCCAACGGCCGCCCAGCTTGTGGAGGAAGTTGAACAGCGCGCCCGGACGCTCGGGGAACTCGAAGCGGAAGACCAACTCGTCGCTGATACGCACCGCATGGCCACCCACCATGTGGCGGATATGCAGCTTGGCCAGTTCGTTGTCGGTCAGGTCCAGCACCGGGAAACCCTGGGCACGCAGGTTGTCCACCAGCGCCGCGCGCGGGTCGGTTTCCGGGTGGGTCTGCACACCGACGAAGATGTGCGCCTCGGCGTCGGTGTTGTAGCGGTAGTTGAATTCGGTGATCTGGCGCTTGCCGATGGCCTCGCAGAAGGCCTTGAAGCTGCCAGGGCGCTCCGGGATGGTCACGGCGATGATCGCCTCGCGCTTTTCACCCAGCTCGGCACGCTCGGCCACGTGGCGCAGCCGGTCGAAGTTGATGTTGGCGCCGGAGTCGATCGCCACCAGGGTGTGGTCACGCACGCCCTCGCGCTCGACATACTTCTTGATCCCGGCCACCGCCAGGGCGCCGGCGGGTTCGGTGATGGAGCGGGTATCGTCGTAGATGTCCTTGATCGCCGCACAGATTTCGTCGGTGCTGACGGTGATCACCTCATCCACGTACCGCTTGCAGATATCGAAGGTGTGCTGGCCGATCTGCGCCACCGCCACGCCATCGGCGAACAGTCCGACCTGGCCGAGCACCACGCGCTCGCCGGCAGCCAGGGCGGCCTGCAGGCAATTGGAGTCATCCGGCTCGACGCCGATCACCTTCACCTCGGGACGCAGGTATTTGACGAAGGCGGCGATGCCCGCCACCAGGCCGCCACCGCCCACCGGGACGAAGATCGCGTCCAGGCGGCCGGGGTGCTGGCGGAGGATTTCCATCGCCACCGTACCCTGGCCGGCGATCACTTCCGGGTCGTCGTAGGGGTGGATGTAGACGTAGCCCTTCTCTTCCACCAGCTTCAGCGAGTGGGCCAGGGCGTCGGGGAAGGCGTCGCCGTGCAGCACCACTTTGCCGCCGCGGGCACGCACGCCCTGCACCTTCAGTTCCGGCGTGGTGCGCGGCATCACGATGGTCGCCTTCACGCCCAGCTCGCGCGCCGCCAGGGCCACGCCCTGGGCATGGTTGCCGGCCGAAGCGGTGACCACGCCGCGCGCCAGTTCCTCGCGGGACAGCTGGGCGATCTTGTTGTACGCGCCGCGAATCTTGAAGGAGTAGACCGGCTGCAGGTCCTCGCGCTTGAGCAGGATCTGGTTGCCCAGGCGCTCGGTGAGCTGACGGGCGGGCTGCAGGGGCGTTTCCACGGCGACGTCGTAGACGCGCGAGGTCAGGGTCTTCTTCACGTATTCTTCAAGCATCGCGGCTTCACTGGCGGGCATTTCACGGGAAGCGCGAGTCTACCCCAGGGATTCGTCGGGCGACCACAGAGATTGCGGGGTTTTACCCGGCCGACCGGCTATAATCCGCGCCCTCGACTCTCCTCCATTCGGACCCCACAGCATGACCCAGGACCAGCTCAAGCAGGCCGTTGCCCAGGCCGCCATCGACGTCATCCTCCCCAAGCTCGATGAGAAGAGCATCATCGGCGTCGGCACCGGCTCCACCGCCAACTTCTTCATCGACCTGCTGGCCCAGCACAAGATGGCCTTCGATGGCGCCGTGGCCAGTTCCGAGGCCACCGCCCAGCGCCTCAAGGGCCACGGCATCCCGGTGTATGACCTGAACAGCGTTGGCGACCTCGAGTTCTACGTCGACGGTGCCGATGAGAGCAACGAGCGCCTCGAACTGATCAAGGGCGGCGGCGCGGCGCTGACCCGCGAGAAGATCGTCGCCGCCGTGGCCAAGACCTTCATCTGCATCGCCGACGGGAGCAAGCTGGTCCCGCTGCTCGGCGCCTTCCCGCTGCCGGTGGAAGTCATCCCCATGGCCCGCAGCCATGTGGCGCGCCAGTTGGTGAAACTGGGCGGCGACCCGGTCTACCGCGAGGGCGTGCTGACCGATAACGGCAACATCATCCTCGACGTGCACAACCTGCAAATCGACAGCCCGGTGCAGCTCGAAGAGCAGATCAACAACATCGTCGGCGTGGTCACCAACGGCCTGTTCGCCGCGCGCCCGGCCGACCTGCTGCTGCTCGGCACCCAGGACGGCGTGAAACACCTCACCGCCTGAGGCGGCGTCCCGGCCTGCGGGAAAGCGTCTAGATTTGATGGCACGGCGCCGGATGGCGCCGTTCACCGCCAATGAACAGAGGAGACGCACCCATGGCCGGGAAATTCCACCTGAAGAAGGCCAGCGACGGCCAGTTCCACTTCAACCTGAACGCCGGCAACGGCGAGACCATCCTCACCAGCGAGCTGTACAAGGCCAAGGATTCCGCCCTGAACGGCATCGAATCGGTGCGCAAGAACGCCGCTCGCGACGGCGCCTTCGAAAGCAAGGCCGCCAGCAACGGCAAGTTCTATTTCGTCCTCAAGGCCACCAACGGCCAGGTCATCGGCCAGAGCCAGATGTACGCCAGCGCCGCCAGCGCCAGTGCGGGCATCGAGTCAGTGAAGCACAACGCACCCGGCGCCACCCTCGACGACCAGAGCTGATCAGTCGCGCGCCGGCTTGCGGAACACGTAGAACAGGTTCGGCTCGCTGACCAGGTAGAGGTTGCCTTCGTTATCCATGGCCACGCCTTCGGCCTGCGGCACCGCCCGCTGCAGGCCGTGCATGCCGCGCAGCAGGGACAGGGTGCTGATCGGCTTGCCGTCGGCGTTCAGTTCCAGCACCAGCCGGGACTCGTCGGACAGCGCCAGCAAATGGCCGCTGCCCTCATCGTATTGCAGGCTGGACAGGTCACGGACGAACAGACGCGCGTCGCGCTTGGGATCGTCCACCACGTGGACGGCGAACGGCTTGTCCGCATTGGTGTGGGGAAAGCCGTGGATCTCGTAGATGCGCACCGGGTCGCGCTCCTTGGCCACGAACAGGCGCTGGCCGACCGAGTCGTAGGCCAGGCCCTCGAAGCCCTTGTTACCGGAGCGGTCGATCCCGAGGGACAACTGCTGGGATTCGCCGGCATCGATGCGCGTGGTGTTTTCCTCCACGCGCACCTTGATGAGGCGCTGCAAGCGCTCGTCGGTGATCACGTAGACGCCCTTGCTGATGTACTCGATCGCCTCCGGGTCGCCGAATCCGACGAGCTCGATGCGGCGGATCAGGTGTCCATCCAGGGACAGTTCGATGATTTCCGGGCGCTGGTTGGTGACGGTGAAGAGGCTGTGGCGGTTCGGGTCGTAGGTCAGGGCGGAAACGTCGTCCGACAACCCTTCGATGGGTTTGGCCTCGATGGCGACCCGGTAATCCGGCAGCCAGATGGAGCGGTCCCGCCATTCGGAGGCGTGGCGCCATTCTTGCAGGACGAACAGGCCCCGTTCGAAGAGCCGGAACTGCTGGGCGGCGATGCCGAGCAGCACCAGAATCAGCAGCAAGATGGCGGCCACCAGCCGCCGCGGGGTCACGAGAGCACGCATCGGAAAAGGACTCAGGGTTCAGGACGCGCCGAAGGATACAGAGCCCCTTGGAACTCTGCCTGAACTGAAGCTTAACGCGCGAAATGCGACCGTGCGCGTTACAGAAGGGGACGGAAAATGGCTACCGCACTGCTACCGGAAGCACGCGCACTCACCACCCTGCACACCATCGCCCTGGCCGTCGCGACCCTGGCCGACAGCGACATCGACAGAAGCCGCCTGCTGGACGGCAGCGGCGTCGCCTGTACCGACCTCGACACGCCCGACAAGCTCATCAGCCATGCCCAGGAACTGCGCGTGTTCGCCAACGCGCTGGCCAGCACCCGCGACCCGGCCCTGGGGCTCTCCCTCGGCCTGCGCATGCACGTATCCGCCTACGGCATGCTCGGCTACACCATGCTCGCCAGCCGCACCCTGCGCGACGCCCTCACCCTGGCCCTCGGCCACCCGGCGCTGCTGGGGACCTACTTCAAGCTGAGCCTGGAGGAGCAGGGCGCCGAGGCCCGTCTGGTAGCCGACGGCTACCGCTACGCACCGGAGCTGACGGTGTTCAACACCGAGCTGTGCCTGAGCTCGCTGCTCACCGTGGTGCAGGACCTGCTCGGCACCAGCATCCACCCGACGCGCGTCTGCCTGGCCTATCGTCCGCCGCTGTACGCCGCCAGCCACGCGCAGATCCTGGGCTGCCCGGTGGAGTTCGGCGCGCCGCGCAATGCGCTCTGCTTCGACGCGGCCCTGCTCGAACGCCCCCTGCCGCTGGCCGACCCGGTCACCTGCCATTACGGCCTGCAGCAATGCCTGAAGCTGGACGCCCAGCTCAGCAGCCGTCACGACATGCTCGACCAGATACGCCAGCACCTGGCCAATCACCTGCGCGAGGCCTGCGACCTGGACAGCGTGGCGCGCCAACTGCACCGCTCCGAACGCACCCTGCGCCGCCACCTGCAGCGGCTGAACACCAGCTTCCAGCGCCTGCTGGACGAAGTACGCTACGACAAGGCGCGCCAGTTGCTGGCGCAGACCGACCTGCCCATCTACCTGATCGCCGAGCAGCTCGGCTACAGCGAAACCGCCAGTTTCCGCCATGCCTTCCAGCGCTGGAGCGGGCAGTCGCCAAGCCTGTATCGGCGCTGACCCATTCCTGAGGCTGAAACTTCCTTGTGTGGGGGGCGAATTCATTCGCCCCTACAGCTTCTGCGCCCCTGCGACGCCCGTCACACCCCCACAACTTGGCCGGAAATATCCCCTTTTGACCTGATCTATCGTTCTTAACCGGACAGGGCTGCTGACAGAATCGGGACAAACAAGGGCCGCTTCATCAGCGAGAGAAGAAAAGCCCAATAAGAACAAACCCTTAGAGCTTGTGATCAGCATGACCAGCGCGATCAGTGTCGACCGTGTGTGCATGGAGTTCGGCGATCCTGGGCAGGGCGTGAAGGCCCTCGACGATGTGTCCCTGGAAATCCGCGCCAACGAGTTCTTCACCCTCCTCGGTCCCTCCGGCTGCGGCAAGACCACCCTCCTGCGACTCATCGCCGGCTTCGAGCAGCCCAGCACCGGCACGATCCGCCTCTACGGCGAAGCGATGCAGGGCCTCCCGCCTTTTCGCCGGCCGGTCAACACCGTGTTCCAGAGCTACGCCCTGTTCCCCCACATGACGGTGGCGCAGAACATCGGCTTCGGCCTGGAGATGCGTGGCCTCGGGCGCCAAGAGATCGACGCCACGGTGCAGCGCATGCTGGAGCTGGTGAAACTGCCGGATGTGGGCGGGCGCCGCGCCGACCAGCTGTCCGGCGGCCAGCAACAGCGCATCGCCCTGGCCCGCGCCCTGGCCAACAAGCCCAAGGTGCTGCTGCTGGACGAATCCCTCTCGGCGCTGGACCAGAAGCTGCGCAAGGAGATGCAGATCGAGCTCAAGCGCCTGCAGCACGAAACCGGCATCACCTTCATCTTCGTCACCCACGACCAGGAAGAAGCCCTGACCATGTCCGACCGCATTGCCGTCATGAGCAAGGGCCGCATTCTCCAGGTCGGCACACCCACGGAAATCTACGAGGCCCCGCTGAACCGCACGGTGGCGGACTTCATCGGCGAAACCAACTTCCTCGAAGGCGAGGCCCTGGAGCGCGGGGTGCTGCTGCCCGACGGCCAACTGCTCAGCGCCTATAGCCCGCGACGCGGCGCGGTGACCCTGGCGATCCGCCCGGAGCGCACCTGCCTCGACGACCAGGGCAACCTGGCCGGCGAGATCGAGAACGTGGTGTATGTCGGCACCGACACCGTCTACCACCTCAACGTCGCCGGCCAGAGCGGCTTCCGCGTGCGCCAGCAGAACCGCAACGGCGCGCTGACCGCCCACTCCGCCGGTGAGAAAGTGCGGGTGCAGGTGCCCAGCGAAGCCGTCCGGGTGCTGCCTGAATGAGCACCCTGCGCGCCCAGGCGGCAGTTCGCCAACTGCGCCGGCGCCTGCTGCTCACCAGCCCGGCCATGCTCGCCCTGCTGGCCTTCCTGGTGCTGCCGCTGGGGATCATGTTCCTGGTGTCGATCCTGGCGCCCGGCGATTACGGCGGCGTGAAGTGGGACCAGTATTCCGTAGAGGCCTACATCAACTTCCTCTACGAGCGCGATCTGGATGACAGCCTGGTGTTCAATACCGACTACCTGCAGATCTTCCAGCGTTCTTTCTGGCTTTCGGTGCTGACCACCTTCGGTTGCCTGCTGATCGGCTTCCCCACCGCGCTCTACCTGGCCCTGCAGAGCGAGCGCAGGCGCAACCTGCTGCTGTTCCTGGTCACGGTCCCCTTCTGGACCAATCTGCTGGTGCGGGTCTACGCCTGGATCCTGCTGTTGCGCAATGGCGGCCTGGTGGACAGCGGCCTCGGCGTGTTCGGCCTGTCGGACGGCGCCCTGGGATTGCTCTACACCGATGTCGCTGTGGTCATCGGCCTGCTCTACAGCTTCCTGCCCTTCATGGTGCTGCCCATCTACACCAGCCTGGAAAAGCTCGACTGGCGCCTGGTGGAGGCCGCCTTCGACCTGGGCGCCAACCGCTTCCAGGCCTTGCGCCGGGTCATCGTGCCGCTGGCCATGCCGGGGATAATCGCCGGGGCGATCCTGGTGTTCATCCCTTCGCTGGGCAACTACATCATTCCCGAGCTGCTGGGGGGCGGTAAGTCGCTGATGATCGGCAACCTGATCCAGCTGCAGTTCGGCGCCTCCCACAACTGGCCACTGGGCGCGGCGCTGTCCTTCGCCCTGCTCGGCTTCGTGCTGCTGGCGATGCTGCTCTACAGCCTGCGCTTCAAGCCGGGCGCCGCCGGGGGCCATCCATGAACATGCGCAACCCGCTCTGGCGCTTCACCGGGGTACGCCCCACCGCCTGGCTATTCTTCGCCTTCCTCTACGTGCCGATCCTGGTGCTGGTGGCGCTGAGCTTCAATGGCGGCCAGTCGGCGACCATCTGGGAAAGCTTCAGCCTCAAGTGGTACTCGGTGGTGGCCAACGACCCGGAAATTGTCCGCGCGGCGAAGAACTCGCTGATCGTCGCCACCTTCGCCACCCTGATCGCCACCGCGCTGGCCACCCTGGCGGCCCTCGGCATGCGCGGCCGCGCTTTCCGCGGGCAGACGCTGATGAGCGGGGTGCTCGGCCTGCCGCTGCTGGTGCCGGAGATCGTCACGGCGGTCGCCACCCTGATGTTCTTCGCCTTCATCGGCCTCAAGCTGTCGCTGTTCACCATCCTCATCGCCCACGTGGTGTTCTGCATTCCCTTCGCCTACCTGCCGATCCGCGCCCGCCTGGAAGGCATGGACCCACGCCTGGCGGAGGCCGCCGCCGACCTCTACGCCTCGCCCTGGAAGGCCTTCTGGAAGGTGACCTTCCCGCTGCTGATGCCCGGCATCCTCTCCGGGGCGATGCTGGCCTTCATCATCTCCATGGACGACTTCGTCATCACCTACTTCGTCGCCGGGGCCGGCGCCACCACCTTGCCGGTGTACATCTTCAGTTCGATACGGATGGGTATCTCGCCGAAGATCAACGCCATTTCCTCGATCATCCTCGTGATTTCCATAGCTTTCGTTGCATTGTCCTACTACGTCGGGCAGCGCAAGCGCTGACCCGTCCACGACCCGCAAGGAGCTTGACCATGACCCGTCGTACCCCGCTTGCCCTCGCCCTCCTGCTCGCCACCGGCCTGGCCGGTTCCGCCCAGGCCGCAGGCACCCTGCACTTCGCCAACTGGTCGGACTATTACCCACCGGAACTCCTGAAGAAGTTCGAGCAGGACACCGGGATCAAGGCCACCCTGGACGCGTACGACAGCAACGAGACCCTGCTGGCCAAGCTCAAGGCCGGCGGCGGCGCCTACGACGTGGTGGTGCCGTCGGACAGCTTCATCCAGATCATGGCCGGCGACGGGCTGCTGCAGAAGTTCGACAAGTCCAAGCTGCCCAACCTGAAGAACCTCAAGGCCAACTTCCAGACCCTCGACTTCGACCCCGGCCACGACTACAGCGTGCCCTATCTCTGGGGCACCACCGGCTACAGCTACGACAGCCAGCAGGTGCCCGGCGGCAAGCTGGATGAAAGCTGGAAGCCCTTCTTCGAGCCGCCGGCCGAACTGAAGGGCAAGGCGGTGGCGCTGAACTCGATCGAAGACCTGTACATCGCCGCCTCCCACTACCTGTCCATCGACCAGTGCACCGAGGACCCGAAGGACGCGAAGAAGATCCAGGACCTGCTGCTGGCGCAGAAGCCGCTGCTGGCCATGTACAACAGCGACGGCACCATCGAGCGCATGGCCGCCGGCGAAGTCGCCATGCACATGCAGTGGAACGGCGCCTTCCACCGCGCCCACGCCCAGCGCGACAGCCTGGTCTACGTCTATCCGCAGGAAGGCATCCATGTCTTCATCGACAACTTCGTGATCCCCAAGGACGCGGTGAACGTGGAAGAGGCCCACGTCTTCATCAACTGGATGATGCAGCCGGAAAACATCGCCGCCGCCTCCAACTTCGCCAAGTACAACAACGCCGTGGAAGGCTCGGACAAGTTCATGGAGCAGGCGCTGTTCGACGACCCGGCCATCAACACCCCGCAGGACAAGCTGGACCGCCTGCGCACCTTCAAGCTCTGCTCGCCAAAAGCCCTGTCCCTGCGCAGCAAGGTGTGGACCAAGCTCAAGAAGTAAAAGCAAGGACCGTAGGATGGCGTAGAGCGAAGCGAACCCCATCGACGAAGGTGATGGGGTTCGCAAGCTGCACCCATCCTACGCACCACGCGCGGCGGGTCCGACATCTGCTCGTTGGGCCTCGCAAGCTCGGACCAGCGTGGCCCGCACCAACCTACCGGCGAGCGCATTCAAACCATTCCACACGGCCATGCAAGTTGGCCATCTCGATCCCTTATTGACCCTTTGCAGGGTTATGCCCCCGGTGCGTCGCTGACAGAATCGAACGGCATGCGACTAGCAGGCGCCCACAGCAGGCGCCGATTCAACAAGAACAATGGCTAGAGAGAAACGACGATGTCCCGCGCACTTTCGATCCGCACCGCCTTCGCCTCCACCGTCCCACCGATACCTCGCCCCTCCCCTTACTGACTGCCCGCGCACCGCCGGATGCGCAACGGACCCGGCCTCGCACCTGCATGGATCGCCCGCACCGCGACCCAGGCGCCGCCCAGCGGCGCTCAGTAAAGCCTTGGAGAGAAGAACAATGACTATCCCTTCCGCCAGCCTCGACACCCGCACCGGGCTGCCCAGCGACTACGCCCACAGCGCCCAGGGCACGGCCCTCAGGCGAATCCTCGGGCTGCCCGCCCTGGTGTTCTTCGGCCTGGTCTACATGGTGCCGCTGACCATCTTCACCACCTACGGCGTAGTCACCGAAATGACCGGCGGCCGCACCGCCCTGGCCTACGTGGTGACCCTGCTGGCGATGATCTTCACCGCCCTGTCCTACAGCTACATGGTGCGCCGCTATCCCATTGCCGGTTCGGCCTATTCCTATACCAGCCTGAGTTTCGGCCCCGGCGTGGGCTTTCTCGCCGGCTGGTCGCTGCTGCTGGATTACCTGTTCCTGCCGATGATCAATTACCTGGTGATCGGCCTCTTCCTCAACATCGCCTTCCCCGAAGTGCCGGCCTGGGTCTTCGTGGTGGGCGCCATCGGCCTGGTGACAGTGCTCAACGTGTTGGGCATCAGCTCGGTATCGGGCATGAGCAACCTGATCGTCATTGCCCAACTGGTGTTCGTCGCGGTCTTCCTGGCCATGGCCGGAAAAAGCCTCATGGGTGCGCCCATCGACTTCAGCGCCCCCTTCATCGGCGACGGCAGCCAGCCCGGCCTGGCGCCGCTGATGGCCGGTGCGGCGGTGCTCTGCCTGTCCTTCCTCGGCTTCGACGCAGTCTCCACCCTGGCCGAGGAGGCCCGCGACCCGAAACGCGACATCCCGCGCGCCATCGTCATCACCACCCTCAGCGCCGGCGTGCTGTTCTTCGTCCTCGCCCTGATCGCCCAACTGGTGTTTCCGGGAAGCCGCTTCCAGGACGTGGACGCCGCCGCCAACGAAGTGATGCTGCAGGCCGGCGGCCAGTTCCTCGCGGCCTTCTTCACCGCCACCTATGTGGCCGGCGCCGCCGGCTCGGCCCTGGCGTCCCAGGCCTCGGTTGCGCGCATTCTCTACAGCATGGGCCGCGACGGCATCCTGCCGCGTCGCCTGTTCGGCACCCTGTCCGCGCGCTTCCAGACGCCCACCGCCGCCATCCTGATCGTCTCCCTGGTATCGCTGCTGGCGGTGACCATCGACCTCGCCACCCTGGCCTCGATGATCAGCTTCGGTGCCCTTGTGGCCTTCTCCGCGGTGAACCTGGCGGTGATCCGCACCTACCTGTTCGACGGCCGCCCTCGAACCGGTGCCGACCTGCTGCGCTACGGCCTGGTCCCGCTGATCGGCTTCGCCCTGATCGCCTGGCTCTGGACCAGCCTGTCGGCCCTGACCCTGGCCATCGGCCTGGGCTGGTTCGCCGTCGGCCTGGCCTACCTTGCCGTGCAGACCGGCGGTTTCCGTCGCCCCGCGCCGCACGTGCAGTTTTCCGAGCACGAATGAACCCGATAATGCGCTAGCCGCAAGGAGACGCCGATGCTGACGATCTACACCGATGACCACCACCTGCACCACGGCAAGCACGAGCTGATCGGTGGCCAGTTCACCCCCTGTTTCGAGAAGCCCAGCCGCGCCGACATGGTGCTGGACCGCGCCAAGGCGGTGAAGCTGGGCGCCATCCAGGCGCCCACCGACTTCGGTCTGTCACCCATCCTGCGGGTGCACAGCGAAGGCTTCGTCAACTTTCTCCGGAATGCCTGGAGTGATTGGCAGGCCAAGGGCCGCAGCCACGACATGTTGCCCATCGCCTGGCCGACCCGGCGCCTGCGCCAGGTGGAGCCCACCGATATCGACGGCCGCCTCGGCTACTACTCCTTCGACGCCGGCGCGCCGATCACCGCCGGCACCTGGCAGGCCATCACCAGCTCGGCCAACGTCGCCCTCACCGGTCAGGCCGAACTGCGCAAGGGCGCGCGCGGCATCTTCTCCCTCTGCCGCCCGCCGGGCCACCACGCCGCCGCCGACTACATGGGCGGCTACTGCTACCTGAACAACGCGGCCATCGCCGTGCAGGCGATGCTAGACGCGGGGGCGAAACGGATCGCCGTGCTGGATGTGGACTACCACCACGGCAACGGCACCCAGGACATTTTCTACGACCGCGCCGATGTGCTGTTCACCTCGATCCACGGCGATCCGCGCTTCGAGTACCCCTACTACCTCGGCTTCGCCGACGAGAAAGGATTGGGTGTGGGCGAGGGATTCAACTTCAATTACCCACTGGCCTCGGGCAGCGACTGGTCGGTGTGGAGCCTGGCGCTCGCCGACGCCTGCCGGCGGATCGCCGAATACGCACCGGACGCGCTGGTGGTGTCGCTGGGGGTGGATACCTTCAAGGAGGACCCCATCTCGCAGTTCAAGCTGGACAGCCCGGACTACCTGCGTATGGGCGAGATCATCGGCAAGCTCGGCCTGCAGACGCTCTTCGTGATGGAGGGGGGTTATGCGGTGGAGGAAATCGGCATCAACGCAATCAACGTGTTGCAGGGGTTCGACAGCGTGGCGTGACCCCAGCCGAGAGCCCGATGCATGTGGGGGCGAATTCATTCGCCCCCACAGGGTTTGTCGCACTAACTCAGTTCACCCGCTCGACAAACTCCACATCCACTTCGCGGCCCATCAGGTCGCGATCCACTTCGCCAGTCAGCTTGACGGTGTCCTTCTCGCCAATGCTCTGGGGCGGCCAGTCTTCGTCGTCGATTTCCACCTTCATGGTGCCGGTGGCGTCCTTGAACTCATAGATATCGCCCTTGATGCGGCGAACGATCTGCCCTTGCAGCACCACCGGCGCATCGTCGGCGGCTTCCAGGGCAGCGGCGACGGTGTTGATCTGGGCGGTGGCGCCGGGGCCGGTGTAGCTGCTGGCCAGGACGGCAGTGGAGAACAGAGGGGCGGCCAGCAGGGCGAGGTAGTGGGCTTTCATGGTGGTGATCCCGTTGTGTGGTTGATGGGATCAGGCTAGGGCCGCTGGCTGAATCGAGGCTTAAAAGCGCCTTAAGCGAAGCTTAACCGCCCCATCGAAGCATCAGCCCTTGTCGACGCTGGCCGCCCGTTCCTTGCGGAACACGTAGAACAGGTTCGGCTCGCTGACCACGTAGATATCGCCGCGCTCGTCCATGGCCACGCCTTCGGCACGGGGAATACGACGCTCCAGACCGTTCATGCCGCCGAGCAGGCTGATGAAGCTGATCGGCTCGCCCTGTTCGTCCAGTTCCAGCAGCAGGTTGGACTGGGCGGAGAGCACCAGCAGGTGGCCGGTGCGCGGGTCGATGCTGAGGGCGGACAGGTTCCGCATGCCCAGGCCATAGCTGGGCAGGGGGTGCAGTCCTTCGTCCAGCGCCTCGTTGCCGTCGCTGCCGAGGCTGAACAGGGCGACCGGGCCACGTTCCTTGCCGAGGATCAGCCGCCCCTTGGCCGGGTCCCAGGCGATGCCTTCGAAGCCCTTGTTGCCCGAATCGGGAAAGCCCAGGTCGAACTCCGGCGTGCTGCCGGCGTTCAGCTCACGGGTTTGCGAGTCCAGCTCGAAGATCGACAAGGTGCGGCGGCGCTCGTCGGTCACCGCCACATGGCCGTGCTCCAGCACGGCCACGCCTTCGGGATTGGAGAAGCCATTCAGCGGAATCTTGCGCAGCACCTCACCGTCGCGGCTCAGCTCTACCAGGGTCGGCGACTTGCCGGTGACGGTGAACAGGGTGCCGGTGACCGGGTTGTAGGCCAGGTCGGAGGTTTCGTCTTCTTCCAGGCCCGCCAGGGGCTTGCCCTGCAGCACGGCCTTGTAGCCCGGCAGCCAGATGCTGGCGGCGCGCTGCGCCTGGCTCAGCTGCTGCTCGCCCAGCCAGACTAGGGCACGGTCGTCCCAGTGCATGTAACGGGTAAGCGCGGCGGTGCCGGCCAGGGCGGCAACCAGTCCCAACATCAGCCGGCGGCGGCGGATGAACGGCGGGAAACGGAAAGGCATCGGGTACTACTCGGCGATGAGGTCGCCAAGAGAAAGCCATATGCCGGTTAAAGTTCCGTGAACCCCCCGCCGCCGGTCGGCCGGATCAGATGACCCGGCTGTCGAAAGCGCTGTGCCCCACCAGCTCCAGCACCAGTTCGTCGCCCGGGTTCAGCGGGCCGACACCCACGGGGGTGCCGGTGAGGATCACATCGCCCGGCTGCAGGCTGAAATGCCCGGCCATGTGCCGGATCAGCGGCAGGATGGGGTTGAGCATGTCGCGGCTGTTGCCGTCCTGGCGGATTTCACCATTGATGGTCAGGCGGATGCCGATGTCGTCCAGTTGTTCGGGCGCATCGCCCGGCACGAAGGGCGCCAGCACGCAGGCACCATCGAAGGACTTGGCGATTTCCCAGGGCAGCCCCTTTTCCTTCAGCTTCGCCTGCACGTCGCGCAGGGTCAGGTCCAGGGCCGGGGCGAAACCGGAGATGGCGTCGCGCACTTCCTCTTCATCGGGATGGCGGGACAGCGGCTTGCCGATCAGCACGGCGATTTCCGCTTCGTAGTGCACCGCGCCGCGATCCCGGGGAATGCTGAAGCCGCCGGCCAGCGGCACCACGCAGGACCCCGGCTTGATGAACAGCAGCGGCTCGGTGGGCACGGGGTTGTTCAGTTCCCGGGCGTGTTCGGCGTAGTTGCGGCCGACGCAGACCACCTTGCCCAGGGAAAAATGTATGGGGGTGCCATCGACGTACTGATGCTGGTAGCTCATTGACCGACTCCTGAACGGTGTCCATACGAAACAGGCGGTGGATCGCTCCACCTCCTGCCTGCTCAACTGAAAATCTTTCCGGGGTTCATGATGCCGTTGGGATCGAACACCGCCTTGATCGCCTTCATCACCGCGATCTCCGGCTCCGAGCGGCTGTAGCCGAGGTAGTCACGCTTGGTCATGCCCACGCCATGCTCGGCGGAAATGGAGCCGTTGTACTTCTGCACGGTCTCGAACACCCACTTGTTCACAGTGGCGCACTTGGCGAAGAACTCGTCCTTGGACAGGTTGTCCGGCTTGAGGATGTTCAGGTGCAGGTTGCCGTCGCCGATGTGGCCGAACCAGACCACTTCGAAGTCCGGGTAGTTGGCTTCGACGATGGCGTCGATGTCGTGCAGGAACGCCGGCACCTTGGAGACGGTGACCGAGATGTCGTTCTTGTACGGCGTCCAGTGGGAGATGGTCTCGGAGATGTACTCGCGCAGTTTCCACAGGTTCTGCAGCTGCTGTTCGCTCTGGCTCATCACGCCGTCCAGCACCCAGCCCTGCTCGACGCAATGCTCGAAGGTGGCCAGGGCATCGTTGGCGATCTCTTCCGACGCGGCCTCGAACTCCAGCAGCGCGTAGAAGGGGCATTCGGTCTCGAAGGGCGCCGGCACGTCGCCACGGGCCAGGACCTTGGCCATGGCCTTGTCGGAGAAGAATTCGAAGGCGGTGAGATCCAGCTTGCTCTGGAAGGCATGCAGCACCGGCATGATGGAGTCCAGGTCGGGCGAGCCGAGGACCATGGCGGTGAGGTTCTTCGGGGCACGGTCCAGGCGCATGGTGGCTTCCACCACGAAGCCCAGGGTGCCCTCGGCGCCGATGAACAGTTGGCGCATGTCGTAGCCGGTCGCGTTCTTGATCAGGTCGCGGTTCAGCTCCAGCAGGTCGCCGGCACCAGTGACCACTTTCAGACCGGCTACCCAGTTACGGGTCATGCCGTAGCGAATCACCTTGATCCCACCGGCATTGGTGCCGATGTTGCCGCCAAGCTGGCTGGAGCCGGCGGACGCGAAGTCCACCGGGTAGTACAAGCCCTTTTCCTCGGCGAAATTCTGCAGCTGCTCAGTGACCACGCCCGGCTGGCAAACCACGGTGCGGTCGAATTCGTTGAATTCGAGGATCTGATTCATGTAGTCGAAGGCGACAACCACCTCGCCATTGGCCGCCACGGCGGCGGCGGAGAGGCCGGTACGGCCGCCGGAGGGGACCAGCGCCACCTTGTGCTGGTTGGCCCAGCGAACGATGGCCTGCACCTGCTCGATGCTCTTGGGGAAGACGATGGCGCTGGGCGCGGGGGCGAAATGCTTGGTCCAGTCCTTGCCGTACGCCTCCAGGGACGCAGCGTCGGTCAGGATCTTGCCGGGCTCAACCAGGGTCTTCAGCTCTTCGATCAGGGCAGCGTTGGTCATCAGCGGAACTCTCAAATCATTCATGGTCGCCCTGAGAACGATTCAGGTCGCAACCGAGCAAGGGAAAAGGAGATCATGCTAGCATACGCACCCCGCGAATCGTGCGCTGCAGCCGATTTTACGGGTCGCAGCCAACTTCCCCCACGGCCCGCTTCTGTCATTTTTACCGGGATACATAGGTACGCAGATGAGCAAGACCTCTCTCGAAAAGAGCAAGATCAAGTTCCTTCTTCTCGAAGGCGTCCACCAGAATGCCGTGGACACCCTGAAGGCCGCCGGTTACACCAATATCGAGTACCTCAAGGGCGCCCTTTCGGGTGAAGAACTGAAAGAAAAGATCGCCGACGTCCACTTCATCGGCATCCGCTCGCGCACCCAGCTCACCGAAGAGGTGTTCGACTGCGCCAAGAAGCTCATCGCCGTCGGCTGCTTCTGCATCGGCACCAACCAGGTCAACCTGAACGCTGCCCGCGAGCGCGGCATCGCCGTGTTCAACGCGCCCTATTCCAACACCCGCTCCGTCGCCGAGCTGGTGCTGGCCGAAGCCATCCTGCTGCTGCGCGGCATCCCGGAAAAGAACGCCTCCTGCCATCGCGGCGGCTGGATCAAGTCGGCGGCCAACTCCTTTGAAATCCGTGGCAAGAAGCTGGGTATCGTCGGCTACGGCTCCATCGGCACCCAGCTCTCGGTCCTGGCCGAAGCCCTGGGCATGCAGGTGTACTTCTATGACACCGTGACCAAGCTGCCGCTGGGCAATGCCACCCAGGTGGGCAACCTGCACGAGCTGCTCGGCATGAGCGACATCGTCTCCCTGCACGTGCCCGAGCTGCCGTCCACCCAGTGGATGATCGGCGAGAAGGAAATCCGCGCCATCAAGAAGGGCGGCATCCTGATCAACGCCGCGCGCGGCACCGTAGTCAAGCTGGACGCCCTGGCCGAAGCCATCAAGGACGAGCACCTGATCGGCGCCGCCATCGACGTGTTCCCGGTCGAGCCCAAGTCCAACGACGAGGAATTCGAAAGCCCGCTGCGTGGCCTGGACCGCGTGATCCTGACCCCGCACATCGGCGGCTCCACCGCCGAGGCCCAGGCCAACATCGGCCTGGAAGTGGCCGAGAAGCTGGTCAAGTACAGCGACAACGGCACCTCGGTGTCCTCGGTCAACTTCCCCGAAGTGGCCCTGCCGTCCCACCCGGGCAAGCACCGCCTGCTGCACATCCACCAGAACGTGCCGGGCGTGATGAGCGAGATCAACAAGGTGTTCGCCGACAACGGCATCAACATCTCCGGCCAGTACCTGCAGACCGACGAGAAGGTCGGCTACGTGGTGATCGACGTCGATGCCGAGTACTCGGACCTGGCGCTGGAGAAGCTGCAGCACGTGAACGGCACGATCCGCAGCCGCGTCCTGTTCTGAACAGGGACTGCTGCGCGTCGGCGCTATTGCATTGGAAACAGCCTCGGAGAGGCTCCTTTACAGTCGTAAACGCCGCTCTCCTCAGCTGTTTCTGCCTTGTTCGCGAGCCGCTAAGCGGAACGGGCTGGACATGAAAAAAGGGAGGCCTCGGCCTCCCTTTTTGCTGTCCCGCGTCTTTACTGGACGATCACGGTGATCTCTTTCGAGATCACCGCCGGCGCCAGCGGCACGTGGTTCCTGTCGCCCACCAGCAATTGCAGCGTGTGCTTGCCGGGTGGCAGGGTCAGTTGGGTTTCCGTCTGCCCCTTGCCGAAATGGCGCAGGCTGTCGGTCATCGGTAACGGCATATCCATGGCCGGTGCTTCATCCTGGTCGATCAGCAGGTGATGATGGCCGGTGGCGGGCGCATCGACGCCGGCCGGCGCGACGCCCATGCCCTTGAGACCGAACTTGACGGTGAAGGTCTGGCCGACGGTGGCACCATCGGCCGGTTCGATGAAGTACACCTGCGCGCCTTCGGGTGCCGGGGTGCGTGGCACGGCCGCCAGGGTGGCGGTGGCGGCGCCCAGCAGCAGGGCGCCCAGGCTCAGGAAAGACAAAGTCCTCATGACACATCTCCATGTTTTGTGAGCGAGATTCCAGACTCCGTGCAACCAGATAGGTTCACTCGCTGTCCGAGCAAGGCGCCCGATTCGCGCCGGTCGAAACCCCTGACAAGAATGAGGAAGTCCCCATGCGTCCGCTGTACTGCCTGCCTGCCCTGTTCGCCCTGCTGAGCCCCCTGGCCCAGGCGGAACTGCTCGACGATGTGTGGGAACGCGGCAGCCTGCGCATCGCCCTGGCGGATGACAATCCGCCCTACGGTTTCCACGAGGACGGCAAGCTGGCCGGCTTCGATGTGGAACTGGGACGCGCCCTGGCGGCGGAGCTGAATGTCGAGGCGGACCTGCTGGTGGAAGACGGCGACAAGATACTGGAAGGTCTGCGGAGCGGCCGCTACGACATCGCCCTGGCCCCGTCGCTGGCACCGGCACAAGGCCAGGACGCCCTGGAGTTCAGCGAACCCTATGCCTTCCCCCTGGCTGAGGCCGAAGGCAGCGCGGCGCAGCCGATGGCGATTCCCTTGCAGAAAGGCAACCCGGCCTTCCGCGACAAGCTCAACCGGGTCCTGGCCAAGCTGCGCAGCGAGGGCCGGCTCGCGACCCTGTCGGAGCACTGGCTGGGCCGGGACCTCAGCCAGCCGCCCGCCGCGTCGCGCTGAACTCAGCCCGCCTCCAGTTCCGCCAGGCGCGCCGCCGCTTCGGCCAGTTCTTCTTCGCTGAACACCTCGACACCGGCGCGGCGCAGGGCCGCGGCGGTGACACCCTCGCCGGCGACACGCACGCCGCTGAAGCTGCCGTCATAGTTCTCGCGATTGCCGCACGACGGGCTGCGCGCCTTGAGCAGCGCAATGCGGATGCCGTGGACGGCCACCAGATCGAGGGCGATGCGCGCCCCGGCGACAAATTCGGCGGTCACGTCCTGGCCATCGTCGGTGAGCACCGGCAGTTCGCCGTCCAGCACGGCGCCGCCGCGCCCGCCGGCGATCTCCGCCGGCGCCCGCGGTGTCGGCAGGCCGCCCGCCACTTCCGGGCACAGCGGCACGATGCGGCCTTCCGCCTGCCAGCGCTCCAGCAGGCCGAACGGGCCGTGGGCCCCGCCGTCATAACGCACCCGCTGCCCGAGCAGGCAACGGCTGACCAGAATCTTCTGCATCGTCACTCTCCCAAAGGGTGCCGACTTGCACCTAGGCACGGCGCCGGAACCACCCCGCCAGAGACAAGCGCTGACGGCTGGCCGGAAGGACCTCGTGCGGCAGCTCGCCGGAGAGGAACAGCACCACGCCGCCGCCCTCGGGCAGGATATCGCGCTCACCCTCGGCCAGGTGCAGGCGCAGGGCACCGCCCTGTTCCGGCTGCCAGTCGGCGTTCAGGTAAGCCACCACCGAAACCGCGCGGCGGTCATCGTCGTGAAAACGGTCCAGGTGCTTCTGGTAGAAGGCGCCGGGGGGATAGAGGGCAAAATGGCACTCGAAATCCTCCAGTCCCAGATAAAGCTCGCGGTTGAGCCGCTGGCGCAGCTCATCCATCAGCACCAGGTAGGCATCGCTGGCGGCCGACTGGCCAGGCTCCAGCCACTGGATCAGGTCGCCGCGCACCCCTTCGCGAATTCGCTGGCCTTCGCCACGGCCCACGGCGGCCGGCGCCAGGTCGCCGGCAGCGGCTCGGGCACGGCATTCCCCGGCCAGGGCGGCCGTGAGGTCGGCGGGCAGCATGAGGCACTGATGGGACCAGCCCTGGGTGGCCAGGTCGTCGACGATCAGGGCGAGCAGCGGAGATTCGGCAAAGGCATTCATGGTGGCGCGATTCTACCAGCGACGCGGGCATCGCCTACATGCCTTCAGGCGGTTTCCGACACCTCGACAATAAAGCCCCAGTCCGCCGAGAATAGCCGCACGCTCAACCCCGCA
This sequence comes from Pseudomonas sp. Q1-7, assembly GCF_028010285.1. Taxonomy (NCBI): domain Bacteria; kingdom Pseudomonadati; phylum Pseudomonadota; class Gammaproteobacteria; order Pseudomonadales; family Pseudomonadaceae; genus Pseudomonas; species Pseudomonas sp. Q1-7. The sequence continues at coordinate 304,831 of NZ_CP116304.1, read as the reverse complement.
CCGCCTGCCCGCCGCCTTTGCCTTACCCCACCGAACCGATGCCGTAAGCGTGGGTCCGATACGAACTGCGGACTGCGTCATCAAGGAGATTCCATGCGCCTGCTCTTCGCCGTCACCCTGCTCCTCTTCGGCTTGCCCGCCCTGGCCGACGATCACGCCAGCCTGTACCAGGCAGCCGGCTGGCCGGAGCAGCGCGCGCACTTCAACGACGCCCTCGCGGCGGCCCAGCAGCGGTACCAGAAGACCCTGCCACCGGCGGTCTACCAGGCCCTGGTGGACAACAGCAACCGCCGCTTCCAGCCCCAGGCCATCGACCAGCGCGCCCAGGCCGCGCTGCGCGGCCAGTTGAATGACCCGCGCCCGGCGCTGACCTTCTTCCAGTCGCCGCTGGGACGCAAGATCATTGCCGCCGAAACCCTGGCCACCCGTCGCGACCAGTTGGCTCAGCATGCCAACGGCCTGCCGCGCATCGAAGCCGACGCCACCCGCCGCCTGTTGATTCGCCACCTGGCCCAGGCCCTGCCGGCCCGCGAGGCCGGCGCCGAAGTCAGCCTGGCCCTGGCCGGCGTCGCCGCCGACAGCCTCAGCCAGATGCTTCCCGGCCTGCTCGGCGGCGGCCAGGCCCAGGGCATGCTCGAAGGCCAGCGCCAGCGGCTGATGGAGCAGATCGGTAACGACCTGGACAACACCCTGCTCTATGTCTACCGCGACCTGTCCGATCCGGAGCTGGAGGAGTTCGTCACTTTCGCCCAGTCCGCCGAAGGCCAGGCCTACTACCAGGCCGCCCTCGCCGCCGTGCGCGCCGGCCTCGCGGTGGGCCAGGACGCCTCCAACCTGACGCCGGCCCAGCAGGACCTCTGACCTCCGCCGTCGAATATCGCCCTACGGCACCGAAACCCTGGCTGTAGCGGCCCCTAGCGGCGAATACGGGGCCGGCGGCCGCGCACCGGCCCAGCGCCGTGGGGCGATGCTTCTTCCGGTCTAGCCCAATCGCTCCCGCAGAAAGCCGAAGTAGCGCTGACGATAGGCCGGCGCCTCGTTCACCAGATGATGCCCGGCGCCCTCCAGCATCAATACCTCCGGCCGGTCGAACTTCTCCGCCAGCACCCGCAGGTTGTGCCGCCAGTCCACCGTCATGTCGGCGCTTCCCTGGATCACCAGCGGGCGGCGCGGGCTGCGCAGCGCCGTCTCGATACGCGGCACCCAGCGGGCCAGGGCGCCGACCCAGGCGGTGGGAAGGGTCTGCGGTTGCAGCGGGTCCTTGTGGTGGACGAATTCGATGAAGTCGGCATCGCTGGAGTTGACGCTGAAGCGTCGGGGAATTTCTTCGACGAAGTGCCGCAGCAACTGGTAGCTGAACTTCGACCAGCCCCAGGCGCGCGGCCTCACCAGCGGGGCGAACAGCAGCGTCTCGCCCACCTCGGCGCGGGGCGTGCCGGTCAGCAGGTAGTCCAGCAGGATGGCGCCGCCGGTGCTCTGCCCGGCCAGGTGCCAGGGCTGCGGCAGACTCAGCGCGGCGGCTTCGCCCAGCAGGGCCTGCAAGGTGGCCTGGTACTCGGCGAAATCGCCGATGCTGGCCCGCGCACCGCTGGACAGGCCGTGGCCCGGCAAATCGCAGGCGATCACCGCGAAGCCCATACCCAGCGCCCAGTCCACCAGGTGGCCGTAGAGGCCCATGTGGTCGTAGTAACCATGCAGCAGCACCAGGCTGGCGCGGGGTTCCGGGGGCAGCCAGAGCTGGCTGACCAGCGTATAGCCGGCCGCCTCGACGCAGCCCAGGCGGGTCAGCACACCGGGATGCTGCGTGGCGAAATCCAGCCGGTAGAACGCGCGGTAGCTCCGCGCCTGGCGCAAGTCGGCCGCGCCTGCGGCCAAGGGTCGCAACAGGGGGCGCAGCAGGTCGGGCTGGAAGGGGTCTGACATCGGGCTTTCCCTGAATGAAACGAAACTGTCCACAGGACCGCCTGGGGTCCTGGCCGGCTGCCGATATTCTGCTGCCCGGCGCAACGTGGCAAGCTACGCGCCCCCGCACAGGCCCTTCACCATGCGCGCACCCCAGCCCAAGACCCTGATCACTAGCCTCGCCCTGTTCGCCTGCGTCATTGCCATCCTGCTGGCCCTGCGCTGGTACGAGTCGCGCTACGTCCGCCCCTTCAACCTGCAGGCCACGGTATTTTCCGGCGAGCGACTGCGCCTGCCGGCCGACCTCGCTGGCCCGGGACCGATCCGCCTGGTGCATTTCTGGGACCCGGCCTGCCCCTGCAACGCCGGCAACCAGCAGCACCTGGCCGAACTGATCCAGCGTTACGCGCCCCTGGGCGTGACCTTCCATGCGTTGCAGAAACCCGGCAGCAAGGGCCAACTGCCACCCGGCCTGGAAGCCCTGCAGCCCTTGGCCGAAGTGCCCGGGGCCGAGGACTTGCCGGCGGTGCCTGCCGTCGGCATCTGGGACCGCGACGGTCGCCTGGCCTACTTTGGCCCTTACAGCGAAGGGGCGGTGTGCAACGCCGCCAACAGTTTCATCGAACCCATCCTCGAAGCCCTGATCGCCAACCGCCCGGTCAGCGCCGGTGGCACTCTGGCGGCGGGCTGCTTCTGCGCCTGGCGTGAACCGGCCTAGGCCCGCTCCAGGCGGGCCCGGTAAGCCTCCGGCGGCATGCCGTACCAGCGACGAAAGGCCCGATAGAACGGCGACAGCTCGGAAAATCCGCAGGCCCGGGCGACTTCGCGCATCGCCCGCCCCTGCCGCAACAGTTCCACGGCGCGGACTTGCTGCACCGATTCGCGCACCCGCCGCAGGTTGCTGCCCTGCGCCGCCAGAATCCGCTGCAGGCCGCCGGCGCTGAAACCGAGTTCGGCGGCGCAGGCTTGCAGCGAGCAGTCCGCCTGGCCCAGGCGCACCCCCAGCAGGTAACGCAGGCGGTTGACGAGGTCGTTGCCCCCCAGCGCCTCCAGTTGCGTCTCCGCGTGCTGCCAGAGCAACCGGTGCAGGTCCGGATTGGCCGTGCGCGACGGGCGTTTCAGCAGGACCGCCGGGAACAGCAGTGCATCGTGTTCGCAGCCGAACGCCGGCAGCAGGCCGAACAACCGCTGATGCTCGCTCACCCGTGCCGGGCGAGCGTGGCGGAACTCCACGCCGTCCAGGCGGAATTCGTCATCGGTGATGAAACCCAGCAGCTTGGTGAACAGCAGCGCCAGGCACTCCATCTGCTGGCGCAGCGAGGAGTAGCCCAAGTAGTTGAGGTCGATCACCAACCGCGCCCGCTCGCCCTCCGACCGCAGCTGGGCGACGAATCCACCGGACAGGATGTGCTGGAAGCGCAGGAAGCTCGCCAGCGCCTCGCCCAGGTCGCGGCTGGCCAACAGCAGGTAACCCACCTCATCGAGCAGGCGCGGCCTCATCACCTCACCCAGGTGCAGGCCGATGTCGGGATCGCCGAACAGGGCGTCGGCGGCCAGCCAGAACTGCGGCGCATCGTCATGGCGCAGGCGGCCATCGGCAGGCGGCGACTGGAATCGACGATGCTGGTTGGCGACCTGGTAGACCTGCGCGGGGTCCACGCCCAGGTCCGCCATGGCCTCGTAGAGCAACCGGCGCAAGGTGGCGGAATGGGTCAGGGGGGCGGACTGGACGGCGTCGGACATGGCAGCTCCTCGGAGTTGACCGAAGACTTCCATTCGACGGGTCTTCGGTCAATGCCCGCTGGAATCGGCTTGGGGAGAATGCCGCGACCACAACAAGGAGAATCGTGCATGAAACGCACCCTGACCGCCCTGGCCGTCATCGTCGCCGCGGCCGCCGGCGGCGCCGTCTGGTACAGCGAAAGCAAGCAGCCGCTGCGCGAGGGCGAACTGGCCCTGGCCCATCTCCAGGCGCCGGTGACCGTGCGCTACGACGAGCGAGGCGTGCCGCACATCCAGGCCGCCAACGAAGCCGACCTGTACCGCGCCCTGGGCTTCGTCCAGGCCCAGGACCGGCTGTTCCAGATGGAGATGCTGCGCCGCCTGGCCCGTGGCGAACTGGCCGAGGTCCTCGGCGCCCGCCTGGTGGACACCGACCGCCTGTTCCGCACCCTGGGCATTCGCGCCCATGCCGACGCCTACGCGCAGAAGATGGACATGCACAGCCCGGCGACCAAGGCACTGCTGGCCTATCTCGACGGCGTGAACCAGTATCAGGACAGCCGCCCCGCGCCTGTGGAGTTCGACCTGCTGGGCATCGACAAGCGCCCCTTCACCGTCGAAGACACCCTGTCCATCGCCGGCTACATGGCTTACAGCTTCGCCGCCGCCTTTCGCACGGAGCCGGTGATGACCTACGTTCGCGACGAACTGGGCGCCGATTACCTGAACGCTTTCGACCTCGACTGGCACCCCGAGGGCGTCATCCGCCAACCCCTGGCCAGCGCCGACTGGCAGGGCCTCAACCGCCTGGCGCAACTCAGCCAACAGGCCCTGGTGGAAGCCGGCCTGCCGCAGTTCGAGGGCAGCAATGCCTGGGCCGTGTCCGGCAGCCGCACCGCCAGCGGCAAGCCGCTGCTGGCCGGCGACCCGCACATCCGCTTCGCCGTGCCGGCGGTGTGGTACGAAGCGCAGCTGGCCTATCCCGGCTTCGAGCTGTATGGCCATCACCAGGCGCTCAACCCGGTCGCGTCCCTGGGGCACAACCGGCGGTTCGCCTGGAGCCTGACCATGTTCCAGAACGACGACCTCGACCTGATCGCCGAGAAAACCAACCCGGACAACCCCGAGCAGGTCTGGTACCAGGGCCACTGGGTCGACCTGGAAAGCCGCGAAGAAACCATCCAGGTCAAGGATGGCGAGCCGGTGAAGCTGACCCTGCGCCGCTCGCCCCACGGCCCCATCATCAACGACGCCCTGGGCGCGGCCGCCGGCAAGACGCCCATCGCCATGTGGTGGGCCTTCCTGGAAACCGAGAACCCCATCCTCGACGCCTTCTACCAGCTCAACCGCGCCGACAGCCTGGACAAGGCCCGCGCCGCCGCCGAGAAGATCCACGCCCCCGGCCTGAACGTGGTCTGGGCCAATGCCGACGGCGATATCGGCTGGTGGGCCTCCGCCCGGCTGCCGCAACGTCCGCAGGGGGTGAACCCCACGTTCATCCTCGACGGCAGCACCGGCGAGGCGGACAAACCCGGCTTCCTGCCCTTCAGTACCAACCCCCAGGAAGAAAACCCCGAGCGCGGCTACATCGTCTCGGCCAACTACCAGCCGCTGTCGCCCACCGGTGCCGGCATTCCCGGCTACTACAACCTGCCCGACCGCGGCCAGCGCCTGAACGAGCGCCTCGCCCAGCCCGGCGTGAAGTGGGACCTGTACAACAGCCAGGCCCTGCAGCTGGACACCGGCACCGGCTACGGCCCGCGCCTGCTGGCACCGTTGCTGGAGGAACTGCACGCGGCGGCGGCGGACGCGCGGGAAAAGGCCCTGGTGGAGCAACTGGCCGACTGGGATGGCGACCATTCGCTGGATTCGCTGGCCGCCACCCTGTTCAACCAGTTCACCTACGAGCTGGCCAGGGCGGCGCTGCACGACGAACTGGGAGACGCCTTCTTCGACAGCCTGCTGCAGACCCGTGTCCTCGACAGCGCCCTGCCGCGCCTGGCCGCCGACGCCGATTCGCCCTGGTGGGACCGCCTCGACACGCCACGCAAGGAAACCCGCGCCGAGGCGATCAAGTCCGCCTGGCAGGCCAGCCTGGCGCACTTGAAACAGACCCTGGGCGAGGACAGCGCGACCTGGCAGTGGGGCCATGGCCACACCCTGACCCACGCGCACCCGCTGGGCCAGCAGAAACCGCTGAACCTGCTGTTCAACGTCGGCCCCTTCGCCGCCCCCGGCGGCCACGAAGTGCCGAACAACCTGTCCCATCGCGTCGGCAGCGCACCCTGGGACGTGTTCTACGGCCCTTCCACCCGCCGCCTGGTGGACATGGCCGATGCCGAACACGCCCTGGGCAGCAACCCCGTAGGCCAGAGCGGTGTGCCCTTCGACCGCCACTACAAGGACCAGGCCGGGGCCTACATCCGCGGCGAGTACGTGCCCATGCACTTCTCGGACGAGGATGTACAGGCCAACAGCCACGAGGTGCTGAAACTGGTGCCGGCCCACTGACCCCGCCCCTCTACCGCCGCGGACGAGGGCTTACTTCCGTAGCAGCTTGTGCGTGACCATGAGCCACTCCAGGTCAACGCGGATAGTTCAGGCGCCCTTTCCGAAGTGGGTAGGTAACCAGCGACATGAACAACATGAACAAGGACGTTCCGCCATGCGCTTGATTCTGATCATCGCCCTGCTCATCAGCGCTCGGCTGCTGGCAGCGGAGACCGTAAACGATGTTTCCGGCCTCAATCCCATCCAGGTCCAGGCCGTCCTGGCACCCACCAGCCTGGAGCAAATCGTTCAGGCAGTTCGCACGCACGCTGGCCCAATCGCTATAGGTGGCGGTCGCTTCAGCATGGGCGGACAAACGGCCAGCGAAAACGCCCTCCAACTCGACATGCGCCGCTACAACCAGGTCCTGTCTTTTAATCCCGGTGAACGATGGATTCGCGTGCAAGCAGGCATCACCTGGCGCGAGGTCCTGGAGTACATCGACCCCTATGAGCTGTCACCGTTGATCATGCAGTCCTATGCCAATTTCACCGTGGGAGGTTCGCTCAGCGTCAATTCCCATGGCCGTTATATCGGACAAGGCCCGCTGGTACTGGCAGTAAAGTCAATTCGCCTGGTGCTGGCAGACGGTCGTCTGGTTGAGGCCAGCCCGGAGCACGAAAGCGAGCTGTTCTACGGCGCCATCGGCGGTTACGGCGGGATCGGGGTAATAGCCGAGGCCACGCTTGCGCTTACGGAGAACGCCAGACTGGAACGTCATTCCCAGGTGATGCCGATGGCCGACTACAGGCGATTCTTCGACCAGGAGGTGCGCAACAATCCGGACATGGTTATGCACAACGGCATTCTCTATCCCAATGACTACAGCACCGTACGTGCCGTCTCCTACGTGCGTACTCGGGCACCTCTTACCGTGAAGGAACGTCTGGTGCCCGCTGATCGAGACTACAGGCTCATGCGTACCACCCTCGGCCTGGTTTCCAGCAAGAGTGGCGCCATGATGCGCGAGGCAGCGCTGGATCCGTTGCTGTACAAGAACAAGCAGGTGCAATGGCGCAACCACGAAGCCAGCCTCGATGTACGAGAGCTACAGCCGATCTCCGGCCCCGGCTACAGCTATGTTCTGCAGGAGTATTTCGTTCCCGAAGCGGAACTCGACAACTTCGTGGTTCGCATGAAAACCGTGCTGGAAAAGCACAAGGTCAAAGTGACCAATATTTCCATTCGCCACGCCAAAGCAGATCCGGGAACCCTGCTGGCCTGGGCACGCGGCGACACGTTTGCCCTGGTGCTGTACTACCGTCAAGGCACCTCCGCAGGCCAGCGCGCCGAGGTCGCCGTCTGGGCGCGCGAGCTGATCGATGCCGCGCTCCGCTCGCATGGCACGTACTACCTGCCCTACCAGATCCTTGCCAGCCGTGAGCAGTTCCTTCTCGCCTACCCGCGCGCCCAAGAGTTCTTTGCCCTGAAGAAGCGCGTGGATCCGACCAACAAGTTTCGCAACACGCTATGGGATGCGTATTACCGCTGAACAGCGGCATGCACCCTGTCAGGCAGCACCAGAACGGGGGCAGGGAAGGTCACTCGTTCCAGACTGCTGGCGAGCAGACTCAGAGAGAGAAGCGGCCGTCACTCTCCCATTCTCAGCCCATCAAACCCGCGCCAACGCCTGCGCCAGGTCCTGGCGCAGATCCTCCACGTCCTCCACCCCCGCCGACAAGCGCACCAGCGAGTCGCCGATGCCAAGTTCCGCGCGAATCTCCGCCGGGATGCTGGCGTGGGTCATGATCGCCGGGTGCTCGCTCAAGCCCTCCGCAGCCAATACCACCACTACGTACGACAACGCCGGAGCAGAGCACGGAATTTTCCCATATCTACTCTGCGCACTTGCCCTATCTAGCAGCCTATTTCTAGCCTGTGCAGCTCTTCCCATGTTCTTACAACACTTGGTGAGTGATGCCCAGTTCGTCAATGGATGATGAAACACCACTCTTCCGCCCCGAAGTCGCTGTCGCTCGCAATGCGCGACAGTTCGGCCATGTAGCAAAGGAGCCATGGATGACCAAGAGGGAACAAGAGGTCTTGCATTTGCTGATGCAAGGAAAGAGCAACAAGCAAATCGCCCAGAAGCTAGATATCAGCAACTACACCGCTCGGGACCATGTCTCCGCGTTACTACGCAAGTCTGGTGCCCGCACACGGACGGAACTGATCGCGATGCAGGCGGGCCAGAAAAACACCCTCCCCCGACATCTGCAGTGCATTATTAGAGACTGCACCCATTAATAATTGACCACCAATATTGGGAAGGACAACAAAAAGTATAACCACCAAATTAAAATCGGCACAGCCATGCCACCAAGCAGCTATAAGACAAGTTCACCACCCCATAGAAGACTAACAGCGCGACCTTTATCAACTAGCGAACTAGACCTTATCGCAGGAACTGGTTACTTATAAGCTATCTCAACCGTAGGAGCACTCGGTGGAAAATCCGACACCACTACACGGATGGAGCCGATCGCCATGCACATTGTCCGCCCCTACACCTGTCGGATTTTGCTTAACAGCTCTACTTATAAAAGCTGCCAAACAAACTTCGAAGCCAAGCAGCCATATCTATATCAATAGAGGGCCCAACAAAAACACCAGACCAGCCGCGCAAAAATCATACAGATCTCTCTGGATTGAGCTAAGCAGAACCCCTGCACCGAAAATTCGTCAAATTGACTTGGAACACCAGGCAATACTCACAATCAATCGACCCACCAAATCACTTAAACGCGTTCACATGAGCCAATAGAACTCAACCATGACCAGGATGTTTGACAAACTACTAGCCTGGGAACTTAGATCCCTAGAAAACAAAAGCAAAAACTTCAACCTAGCCGCAAGCGCCACACTCTCAACAATATTTTTATTGTTATCCCTCAACCTGGAAAACAAAACCCCCGCCTGCTTCATGGCAGGCTTTCTATTGTTTTGGGAGCGGTACGTCCTTATATCACTCCACTCACTTAAGAATGACCGCAACCACAAAAATACGCCAATCAACAGTCAATCAGCCAAGGACGACCAACCATGAGAAAATTTCATATAAAAGTTCTTGATAAAATCAGCAGTGGGGATTGTGGAATCTATGAGGGCGTGGATTCCACTTGCGGCTTAGCCAAAGCCTGCAGGAACAAGCGGACAGCTGCCTGCGCAACGAAACCAGGAGCGCCGGCCTGCGCCTGAGTCTTCCCCTGTTTGAGGGAGGAGCCACCAGCTCGGCAGTTCGCGAAGCGCGTAGCCTTCTGATCAAGGCCGAAGCAGATTTGGACGACGCTCGCCGCGCCGCAACCTTGGAGACACGGCGAGCTTGGCTGGGTTTTTTCGGCGGAATGGCCAAAGTACAGGCGCTGGAAGCTGCCGAACGCTCGTCACAGTCGGCCCTCGAGTCCAATCGCTTGGGCTACAAGCTGGGATTGCGCATCAGCCTTGACGTGCTGGATGCACAAAGTCAACTCGCCGATACGAGACAACAGCTGTCCCGCGCACGTTTTGACACCTTGCTGGCCAGAATGCAGTTGAAGTACGCGTGCGGAATGCTGGATATCGACGACCTGCGCGAAGTCAACACACTGCTGGGCAAGCGAGTGAACTGACGGAGTAGAGGTAGCAGCGCCCTAAGAAAACCCGCAATCAGCTATATCTGCCGCAACGCCTGCGCCAGGTCCTGGCGCAGGTCCTCCACGTCCTCCACCCCTACCGACAAGCGCACCAGCGAGTCGCCGATGCCAAGTTCCGCGCGAATCTCTGCCGGGATGCTGGCGTGGGTCATGATCGCCGGGTGTTCGATCAGGCTTTCCACCCCGCCCAGGCTCTCAGCCAGGGTGAAGATGCGCACGGCTTCGAGGAACCGCCGGGTGCCGGCCAGGTCGGTGCGCAGGTCGAGGGCGATCATTCCGCCGTAGCCATGCATCTGCAGACGCGCCAGACCGTGCTGCGGGTGCGATTGCAGGCCGGGGTAATAGACCCGCGCCACCTGCGGTTGCTGCTCCAGCCAGTAGGCCAGTTCCAGGGCATTGCTGCAGTGGCGCTCCATGCGCAGGGCGAGGGTCTTCACCCCGCGCAGGGTGAGGAAGGCGTCGAAGGGGCCGGCGATGGCGCCCACCGCGTTCTGCAGGAAGCCCAAGCGCTCGCGCAGCGGGTCGCAGCGGCTGTCGGCCGAGACCACGGCTATGCCGCCGATCACGTCGGAATGGCCGTTGAGGTACTTGGTGGTGGAGTGCACCACCAGATCGAACCCCAGCTCCAGGGGCCGCTGCACCCAGGGGCTGGCGAAGGTGTTGTCGGCCACCAGGATGATGTCGCGGCCCTGGCAGAGCGCAGCGATGGCCTCGAGGTCGGCCAGTTGCAGCAGCGGGTTGCTCGGCGACTCCACCCAGAGCATGCGGGTGTCACCCGTGAGCGCCGCTTCGATCCGCCGGAGGTCGGTGAAGTCGACGAAGCTGAAGCGATGGCCGGCACTGGCGCGGCGCACCCGCTCGAAGAGTCGGAAGGTGCCGCCGTACAGATCGTTGCTGGCGACGATGTGGGAGCCGGCATCCAGCAGTTCCAGCACTGTGCCGATGGCCGCCAGGCCGGAGGCGAAGGCGAAGGCCTGGGCGCCCCCTTCCAGGTCTGCCACGCAGCGCTCCAGGGCCCAGCGCGTGGGGTTGTGGGAACGGCCGTAGTCCAGGCCCTTGTGCACGCCGGGGCTGGACTGGGCGTAGGTGGAGTTGGCGTAGATGGGCGGCATGATGGCGCCGGTGGAGGGGTCGGGCGCCTGGCCGGCGTGGATCACGCGAGTGGCGAAGGCGCGTGGCGGGGCGTCGTCCTGCTGGCTCATGCGAGTGTCCTCCGCAGGTGGTTGAGCAGGTCGGAGCGGGTGATCAGACCGTGGAAGCCGGAGGCGTCGGCGATGATGGCCACCAGGCCACGGTCGAGCTCGGCCTGCAGCTCGCCCAGGCTGGCGTCCGGGGCGAGGGTTTCCAGGCGCGTGGTCATTACGCTGGCCACCGGCTGGCGAAAGTGGGTGGCGTCGGCATGCACGCCGAGCAGGATGTCGGACTCGTCGATCACCCCCGCCAACCTCCCCTCCTTGAGCACCGGCAGTTGCGAGACATCCGCCAGGCGCATGCGCTGGAAGGCGGTGAGCAAGGTGTCGTCGGGCCCCACGCTGATCACCCGGCCGTCCTCGAAGCGCCGCGCGATGATGTCGCGTAGATCGCCGTAACGCTTGCGCGCCAGCAACCCCTGATCGGTCATCCACTGGTCGTTGTAGACCTTGGACAGGTAACGGGTGCCGGTGTCGCAGACGAAGCTGACCACCCGCTTCGCGCGCTTCTGCTCGCGGCAGTAACGCAGCGCCGCCGCCAGCAGGGTGCCGGTGGACGAGCCGCCGGGAATGCCCTCGGCGCGCAGCAGCTCGCGGGCGTGGGCGAAGCTCTCTTCGTCGCTGATGGAGTAGGCGTGACGCACGCTGGAAAGGTCGGCAATGGACGGCACGAAGTCCTCGCCTATGCCCTCCACGGCCCAGGAGCCGACGCTGCCCAGGGTGCCGCTGCGCACGTACTCGGCCATCACCGAACCCACCGGGTCGGCCAGGATCATTTCCAGGTCAGGCTGCACCCGTCGGAAATAGCGGGTCAGACCGGTGAGGGTGCCGGCGGAGCCGACGCCGACCACGATGGCGTCTACGTCCTGCCCGGTCTGCTGCCAGATTTCCGGGCCGGTGGTGGATTCGTGGGCCAGGGGGTTGGCTGGGTTGTTGAACTGGTCGGCGAAGAAGGCGCCGGGAATCCCCGCCTCCAGGCGGCCGGCCAGGTCCTGGTAATACTCGGGATGGCCCTTGCCGACGTCGGAGCGGGTGATGTGGACCTCGGCGCCCATCGCCTTGAGGTGCAGCACCTTCTCGGTGGACATCTTGTCCGGCACCACCAGCACCACCCGGTAGCCCTTGGCGCGGCCCACCAGGGCCAGGCCCAGTCCGGTGTTGCCGGCGGTGGCCTCGACTATGGTGCCGCCGGGCTTGAGCCGGCCGTCGCGCTCGGCGGCGTTGATCATGGCGACGCCGATGCGGTCCTTGATGGAGCCGCCGGGGTTCTGTGATTCGAGCTTGAGGAACAGGGTGCAAGGGCCGGTATCGAAGCGCGTCACCCGCACCAGCGGGGTGTTGCCGATCAGGTCGAGGACCGCGGGGCGGACATCTTTGGCGCTGTTCATGGCGTCACCTCCTTGCGCGACCAGGCAAGGGGCGAAACCTATGCCCCTCGCTGGAACATAGGCGGCGAGGCGGGGGCCCGCCATGGGTTCCGACGAAGGGGTCAGTCCATCAGGACGGATGAATCCGTGGGAGCGAATTCATTCGCGAAGGGACGCGCGGCGTCCCCCGCAAGCCTGCGGATCGAACCTGGCGGTCCGGTCAGCGAATGAATTCGCCCCCACGAGAAAGCGCTGTATCACGCAGTCAGCCCGCGTTGAGCACCGACACCTGATCGTTCAGGGTCCAGAAGTCGTAAAGCACGCCGAGCAGGAAAAATCCACCGGTGAGCAGGTAGAGAATGCCGCTGATCCACTTGCCCTGGTACATGCGGTGCACACCGAAGATGCCAAGGAAGGTCAGCAGGATCCAGGCGACGTTGTAGTCGTACTGGCCGGGGTTGAAGCGCAGAGAGGCCTCGCGGTCCATGGACGGGATCAGGAACAGGTCGATGATCCAGCCGATGAAGAACAGCCCAAGCGTGAAGAACCAGATAGTGCCAGTGACCGGCTTGCCATAGTAGAAGCGGTGGGAACCAAGGAATCCGAAGATCCAGAGCAGGTAACCGATGACCTTGCTGTGGGTGTCCTGGCGGGTATTCATGCTGCCTCCTGCAGGCTGTGGGAAATGTGTCGGAATTATTGGGCCTCGCTACGCTCGGCGCCAACCGACGGAAGCCGGATACGAAGAAGCCCGCCGTGGCGGGCCCGTTCGAGGGGCGGGAGCTTAGCGGAAGCGGCGTCCGGGGTCTTCCTCGGTGACCTGCAGGGACAGGCCGTCGCTCATGTGCTGCAGGTGTTCGCCATCGGTCTCCGAACCGAGCTTGATCATCAGCCGCAGGTCGTTGGCCGAGTCGGCGTAAAGCAGGGCGTCCTCGTAGGTGATCTCACCCTGGGAATAGAGGTTGAACAGCGCCTGGTCGAAGGTCTGCATGCCGTGTTCAGTGGAGCGCTTCATCAGGCCCTTGAGTTCGTGCACCTCGCCCTTGCGGATCAGGTCCGCGGCCAGCGGGGTGTTCAGCAGTACCTCGATCACCGCGCGACGGCCCTTGCCGTCGGGGGCCGGCACCAGTTGCTGGGCGACGATGGCCTTGAGGTTCAGCGACAGGTCCATCCACACCTGCTGCTGCCGGTCGGCGGGGAAGAAGTTGATGATGCGGTCCAGCGCCTGGTTGGCGTTGTTGGCGTGCAGGGTGGCCAGGCACAGGTGGCCGGTCTCGGCGAAGGCGATGGCATGGTCCATGGTCTCGCGGGTCCGCACCTCGCCGATGAGGATCACGTCCGGCGCCTGGCGCAGGGTGTTCTTCAGGGCCACCTCGAAGGATTCGGTATCGATGCCCACCTCGCGCTGGGTAACGATGCAGTTCTGGTGCTGGTGGATGAACTCGATCGGGTCTTCGATGGAGATGATGTGGCCGCTGCTGTTCTTGTTGCGGTGGCCGATCATCGCCGCCAGGGAGGTGGACTTGCCGGTGCCGGTGGCGCCGACGAAGAGCACCAGGCCACGCTTGGTCAGCGACAGCTTCTTGAGAACTTCCGGGAGTTTCAGCTCTTCGATGGTGGGGATGGTCGTCTCGATCCGGCGCAGCACCATGCCCACCAGGTTGCGCTGGTAGAAGGCGCTGACGCGGAAACGGCCGATGCCCCGCGCACTGATGGCGAAGTTGCATTCGTGGTGCTCGGCGAAGTCGCGGCGCTGCTGCTCGTTCATCACGCCGAGCACGGTTTCCCGGGTCATCTCCGGCGACATGGGGTTCTTGCTGACCGGCATGATCTTGCCGTTGACCTTCATCGACGGCGGCACGCCGGCGGTGATGAAGAGGTCGGAACCACCTTTTTCCACCATCAGGCGCAGCAGTTTCTCGAATTCCATGATGTTCTCGCTGTGATGGGCCGGCGCCGTTCAGGCGGGTCAGAAGTTTTCCGGGCTCTTGGCCTTTTCCCGCGCGCTCTCGCGGCTGACCAGCCCCTTGCTGACCAGCCCTTTGAGGCACATGTCGAGGGTCTGCATGCCAAGCGAGCCGCCGGTCTGGATGGCCGAGTACATCTGCGCCACCTTGTCCTCGCGGATCAGGTTACGGATGGCCGGGGTGCCGATCATGATCTCGTGGGCCGCCACCCGGCCGCCGCCGATCTTCTTCAGCAGGGTCTGGGAAATCACCGCCTGCAGGGACTCGGAGAGCATGGAGCGGACCATAGCCTTTTCCTCGGCCGGGAACACGTCCACCACCCGGTCGATGGTCTTGGCCGCGGAAGTGGTGTGCAGGGTGCCGAATACCAGGTGACCGGTTTCCGCGGCGGTCAACGCCAGGCGGATGGTTTCCAGGTCGCGCATCTCGCCCACCAGGATGATGTCCGGGTCTTCACGCAGGGCCGAGCGCAGGGCTTCGTTGAACCCCAGGGTGTCGCGGTGCACTTCCCGCTGGTTGATCAGGCACTTCTTCGACTCGTGGACGAATTCGATCGGGTCTTCCACGGTGAGGATGTGGTGGTACTTGGTGCTGTTCAGGTAGTCGAGCATGGCCGCCAGGGTGGTGGACTTGCCCGAACCGGTGGGACCGGTGACCAGCACCAGACCACGGGGAACGTCGGAGATTTTCTTGAAAATCTCGCCCATCCCCAGGTCTTCCATGGTCAACACTTTGGACGGAATGGTCCGGAACACGGCGCCAGCGCCGCGGTTCTGGTTGAAGGCGTTGACCCGGAAGCGCGCGACGCCAGGCACTTCGAAGGAGAAGTCGGTCTCGAGGAACTCTTCGTAATCCTTGCGCTGCTTGTCGTTCATGATGTCGTAGATCAGCGCGTGGACCTGCTTGTGGTCCAGGGCCGGCAGGTTGATCCGGCGCACGTCGCCATCGACGCGAATCATGGGTGGCAGGCCGGCCGAGAGATGCAGGTCCGAAGCGCCCTGCTTGGCGCTGAAGGCAAGCAGCTCAGTAATGTCCATTGGGCTCCCCAATTCGAAGCAAACGGTTTGCAGACCGCTGAATGATCACTGCGCCGGGCTCGAGGCTGTCGAAGCCGACCCGCCCGGCCGTCGCTCGCTACATTTTCCAGCGGCAGTTAGAATGCCGCAGACCCCACTCAGGCCGGGCTGTTGAGCGCAGGTAATGTCCACGATAGCAGACAATATTGCAAAGGTTCGCGCGCGTATCCGTGAGGCGGCGCAAGCCTCTGGGCGAGAATTTGCAGGCATCGGCCTGCTGGCCGTGAGCAAGACCAAACCCGCCGCCGCCGTCCGCGAAGCCTTCGCCGCCGGCGTGGCCGACTTCGGCGAGAACTACCTGCAGGAAGCCCTGGCCAAGCAGGCCGAGCTCGGTGATCTGGCGCTGACCTGGCATTTCATCGGCCCGATCCAGTCGAACAAGACCAAATCCATTGCCGAACATTTCCACTGGGTGCACTCGGTGGATCGCCTGAAGATCGCCGAGCGCCTTTCCGCCCAGCGCCCAGCGCACCTGCCGCCGCTGAACATCTGCCTGCAGGTGAACGTCAGCGGCGAGGCCAGCAAGTCCGGCTGCGCCCCCGATGAGCTGCCGGCCCTGGCCGCCGCCGTGGCGGACCTGCCCAACCTGCGCCTGCGCGGCCTGATGGCCATTCCCGAACCCACCGACGACGTGGCGGAGCAACACGCCGCCTTCGCCCGCCTGCGCCAGTTGCAGGCGGCACTGAACCCGGCCCTGGATACCCTGTCCATGGGCATGAGCCATGACCTCGAGGCGGCCATCGCCGAAGGCGCCACCTGGGTGCGCATCGGCACCGCGCTGTTCGGCGCCCGCGACTACGGCCAGACCTCGCATTCATAAGGAAGCATTGATGAGCACTCCCCGCATCGCATTCATCGGCGCCGGCAACATGGCCGCCAGCCTGATCGGCGGCCTGCGCGCCCAGGGCGTCGCCGCCGACCACATCCGCGCCAGCGACCCCGGCGCCGAGCAACGCGCGAAGATCGCCGCCGAACACGGCATCGCCGTGGTGGAAAGCAACGCCGAAGCCGTGCAGGGCGCCGACGTGGTGGTCCTGGCGACCAAGCCGCAAGTCATGAAGGGCGTTTGCCAGGCCCTTGCGCCCAGCCTCAGCGAAGGCCAACTGGTGGTATCCATCGCCGCCGGCATCACCTGCGCCAGCCTGGCCGCCTGGCTCGGCCCGCGCCCCATCGTGCGCTGCATGCCCAACACTCCGGCACTGGTGGGCATGGGCGCAAGCGGCCTGTACGCCAACGCCCAGGTCAGCGCCGCCCAGCGCCAGCAGGCGGAGCAACTGCTGTCTGCCGTGGGTATCGCCCTGTGGCTGGAGGAAGAGAGGCTGATCGACGCCGTCACCGCCGTGTCCGGCAGCGGCCCGGCCTACTACTTCCTGCTGATGGAGGCGATGACCGCCGCCGGCGAAAAGCTCGGCCTGCCCCGCGCGACCGCCGAGCAACTGACCCTGCAGACCGCCCTGGGCGCCGCGCGCATGGCCGTTTCCAGCGACGTCGACGCCGCCGAACTGCGCCGCCGCGTGACCTCGCCCAACGGCACCACCGAAGCGGCGATCAAGACTTTCCAGGCCGGCGGCTTCGAAGCCCTGGTGCAACAGGCCCTGGACGCCGCCGACCGGCGTTCGGCCGAACTGGCCGAACAACTGGGCCAATAAGGAGCTTTCGATGACCGGACTCAATACCGCCGCCATCTACGTGGTCCAGACCCTCGGCAGCCTCTACCTGCTGATCGTCCTGCTGCGCTTCATCCTGCAACTGGTGCGCGCCGACTTCTACAACCCGCTGAGCCAGTTCGTGGTGCGCGCCACCAAGCCGCTGCTCAACCCGCTGCGCAAGATCATCCCCGGCTTCGGTGGCCTGGACCTGGCCTCCCTGGTGCTGGCCATTCTGGTCCAGTTGCTGCTGATGATCGTCACCCTGACCCTGATGGGCTACGGCGTCGGCGGCTACGTGCTGCAATTGCTGATCTGGTCGATCATCGGCGTCACCTCGCTGTTCCTGAAGGTGTTCTTCTTCGCCCTGATCATCAGCGTGATCCTCTCCTGGGTCGCCCCGGGCAGCTACAACCCCGGCGCGCAGCTGGTGAACCAGATCTGCGAACCGTTGCTGATGCCCTTCCGCAAGCTGCTGCCGAACCTCGGCGGCCTGGATATTTCACCGATCTTCGCCTTCATTGCGCTGAAACTGCTGGATATGCTGGTAATCGGCAACCTGGCCGCCATGACCGGCATGCCACAGATCCTCAGCCCGTTCCTGTGACCTGGTACCGCTGGGCAGGCGAGGACCTGATCCTCGACTGCCACCTGCAGCCCAAGGCGAGCCGCGACGAGTTCGCCGGGCTGCACGGCGAACGCCTGAAGATCCGCCTCACCGCGCCGCCGGTGGACGGCAAGGCGAACGCCCACCTGATGGCTTTCCTGGCCCAGGCCTTTGGCGTGGCCAAGAGTCAGGTGAGCCTGGAAAGCGGCGAACTGAACCGCCAGAAACGGGTACGCATCCAGCGCCCGAAGACCCTGCCCGACCTGCCCGGATTGACCGCTCGGCAGCCCTGACCGACCTTAAGGCGGGCATCGCGCCGTCGGCAATTGACGATCCCCCTGCAAGGCGCATAATGCCGAGCAATGACGAGCTGGCACTCTGCCTCTACCTCGCCCCGGAGAAATGCCCGGGATGTCGTGGTATGACTCGCCGGCACAATCGCCACCCCACCCCGTACGCAGGATGCGAGAAGCGAGGAGAGCCTGAATGAGCATGGAGCGTCTCAGTCAGCAAGTTGACGCCTACGTTGCCTGGAAACGTGAGTTGCTGCGGGAGATCACCCGCTACAGAAGCTGGCTTGAGCACAACCGGCTCGGCTCCGACGCGCTTTGCGCCAAGCTGGAACGCGCCCAGCGGCTGCTCCGCACTGACCACATCACCCTGGCCTTCGTCGGCGAGTTCTCCCGTGGCAAGACCGAGCTGATCAACAGCCTGTTCTTCTCCGAGTTCGGCCAGCGCATGCTGCCGTCCCAGGCCGGACGGACCACCATGTGCCCCACCGAGCTGTTCTACGATCCCCGCTCGGAACGCTCCTACATCCGTCTGCTGCCCATCGAATCGCGCATGGCCGAAGCCAGCGTGGCGCAGTTCAAGCGCGCGCCGCGGCACTGGGTGAACATCCCGCTGGACCCGAGCGACGCCGACAACATGATCCAGGCCTTCACCCAGGTCGCGCGGACCAAGCCGATGCCGGTGGAACAGGCCATCCAGCTCGGCTTCCACCCGGACATGCTCGACCCCACCGGACGCCCCGGCGAGGTGCTGGTGCCGGCCTGGCGCCATGCCATGGTCAACTTCGACCACCCGCTGTTGCGCCAGGGCCTGCGCATCCTCGATACCCCCGGCCTGAACGCCCTCGGCAGCGAACCCGAACTGACTCTGTCGATGCTGCCCAGCGCCCAGGCCATCATCTTCCTGCTCTCGGCCGATACCGGCGTCACCGCCAGCGACATGAACGTCTGGCAGCAGCACATCCGCCAACTGGACGAAGACACCCAGGCCCATCTCTTCGCCGTGCTGAACAAGATCGATGTGCTCTGGGACGATCTGGCCGGCGAGAGCTTCGTGCAGGGCGCCATCCGCCGCATCCAGGAAACCACCGCCCGCCAGCTCGGCATCCGCAGCGACGAGGTCCTGCCGCTGTCGGCCAAGCAGGCGCTGCTGGCCAAGGTGCGCAAGGATGGCGAGCTGCTCGCCCGCAGCCAGATCGGCGCCCTGGAAGAGCTGCTCTGCGACCGCATCGTCACCCAGAAGGAACGCCTGATCGAAGACCATGTGGCGCACCAGATGATGGTGCTGCTGCAGAACAGCCTGCACGTGCTCAACCTGCGCCTGGACAAGGTCCGCGAGCAGCAGTCGATGCTCGACAGCCACCAGCAGGACAACGGCCAGATGCTCTTCGAGCTGACCGCCCGCACCAAGGAAGACCACGCCCAGCACCACCGCCGCCTGCTTGGCCTGAAGACCAATCAGCGCCTGCTCAAACGCCAGGGCGACATCCTGCGCAACGCCGCCCGCACGGAACGCCTGGACGAACACCTGGCGCGCCTGCGTCGCGAACTCACCGGCAGTTGGACCACCGTTGGCATCAACCAGAGCATCCTGAATTTCTTCCGCGCGGTCGGGGACGACCTGCGCAGCCTGGAACACGAGGCCGAAATGGCGAACACGATGGTTTCGGCCATCTACCGCCGGCACAACGAGGAGAACCCGCTGCACGGGGTCGACGCGCCGCAGTTCAATGTCCAGCGCTACCTCCGCGAACTCGCCCAACTGCGCGACAAGGCCGACCAGTTCCGCCTGCATCCCAAGACCCTGCTCACCGAGCAGCGCCAGCTCGGCAAGCGCTTCTTCGACACCCTGGTGCAGGAAGTCATCGGCATGCACCAGCGCCTGCGCCTGGAAGTCGCGCAGTGGGCCGGCGACGCGCTGATGCCGTTGATTCAGCACACCATGGAGCACAAGCAGCTGCTGGAAACCCACATGCTCCGGCTCAAGGCCCTCGCCCAGGAAACCCAGCTCTCCCGCCAGCGCGGCCAGCAACTGGAACGCTATACCGAGGAGCTGGAACAACAGATTGCCGAAGCCAACGAGATGCTCCGCACCTTCCGCCGCCCCTCGCCCATGCAGCGTATGGGCAAGGTCGTCAACCTGCCGGTGGCCGCCCGCAAACAGCGCGGTGGAGAGTCCGCCTGAACGCCCGTAGCGCCTGATTATTCAATGCTTTATCCGCCGCCCCCCGCGCTTGCCGCAGGGGGCGGCGCTCTTTAGACTGGCGCCCTTCCCAAAATCGAGAGCAGGGTTGCGATGCCCACCGCCATTCCCGCAGATTCCGTCGGCCTGGTCAGTCCCCGGGCGCAGCGTTTCAGCGAACCGTTGGCACTGGCCTGCGGCCGCAGCCTGGCCGACTACGAGCTGGTCTACGAAACCTACGGTGAACTGAACGAAGCGCGCAGCAATGCGGTACTGATCTGCCATGCGCTGTCCGGCCACCACCACGCCGCCGGCTACCACAGCATGGAAGACCGCAAGCCGGGCTGGTGGGACAGCTGCATCGGCCCGGGCAAGGCCATCGATACCCTGAAGTTCTTCGTCGTCAGCCTGAACAACCTCGGCGGCTGCAACGGCTCCACCGGTCCCTCCAGCATCAACCCCGCCACCGGCTCGCCCTTCGGTGCCGACTTCCCGGTGATGACGGTGGAAGACTGGGTCAACAGCCAGGCGCGCCTGGCCGATGTCCTCGGCATCCAGCAGTGGGCCGCGGTGGTGGGCGGCAGCCTCGGTGGCATGCAGGCCCTGCAATGGACCATCAGCTACCCCGAGCGCGTGCGCCACTGCCTGGCCATCGCCTCGGCGCCCAAACTCTCGGCGCAGAACATCGCCTTCAACGAAGTGGCGCGCCAGGCCATCCTCACCGACCCGGACTTCCACGGCGGGCATTTCCAGGGACAGGGCGTGATCCCCAAGCGCGGACTGATGCTCGCGCGCATGGTCGGTCACATCACCTACCTGTCGGATGACGCCATGGGCGAGAAATTCGGGCGCGGCCTGAAGAGCGAGAAGCTGAACTACGACTTCCACAGCGTGGAGTTCCAGGTGGAAAGCTACCTGCGCTATCAGGGCGAGGAGTTCTCCGGACGCTTCGACGCCAACACCTACCTGCTGATGACCAAGGCGCTGGACTATTTCGACCCGGCCGCCGCCCACGACGGCGACCTGGCGCGAACCCTGGCGGCGGCCAAGGCGGACTTCTGCGTGATGTCCTTCACCACCGACTGGCGTTTCTCCCCGGCCCGCTCGCGGGAGATCGTCGACGCCCTGACCGCGGCGCGCAAGAACGTCTGCTACCTGGAGATCGACGCGCCCCAGGGCCACGATGCCTTCCTCATGCCGATCCCGCGCTACCTCCAGGCCTTCAGCAGCTACATGAACAGGATTGCGGTGTAACCCATGCGTGCCGACCTCGAAATCATCCAGGACTGGATTCCCGCCGGCAGCCGGGTACTCGACCTCGGCTGCGGCCGCGGCGAGCTGCTGGCCTGGCTGCGCGACCACAAGCAGGTCAGCGGCTATGGCCTGGAGATCGACCCGGAGAACATCGCCCACTGCATCGACCGTGGGGTGAACGTGATCGAGCAGGACCTGGACAAGGGCCTGGGCAACTTCGCCAGCAACAGCTTCGACGTGGTGGTGATGACCCAGGCGCTGCAGGCCGTGCACTACCCCGACCGCATCCTCCAGGAAATGCTGCGGGTGGGTCGCGAGTGCATCATCACCTTCCCCAACTTCGGCCACTGGCGCTGCCGCTGGTACCTCGCCCGCTACGGGCGCATGCCGGTATCGGAGTTCCTGCCCTACACCTGGTACAACACGCCGAACATCCACTTCTGCACCTTCAAGGACTTCGAACAGCTGTGCCGCGAAATGCAGGTGAAAGTCCTCGACCACCTGGCCGTCGACCACGAGCACCGGCACAACCTGCCCAGCCGGCTTTGGCCTAATCTGTTGGGTGAGATCGGCATCTATCGCGTCAGCGGCCCGGGTCTTGCGGACCACCGCGTCGCGGTCTGAATCAAAGGAGGCCCACCATGCGTCGTTTAGCCCTGTTCCTTTTCGCCCTGTGCCTGGCCCTGCCGGCAGTTGCCGAGCGCAAGCAGACCTTCGGCGACCTGGACGTGCACTACAACGCCTTCAACTCCAGCTTCCTGCAGCCGGATATCGCCGCCGCCGTGGGCCTGACCCGCAGCAAGTCCCAGGGCGTGATCAACGTCGCCGTGCTCAAGGCCGGCAAGGCCAGCACCGCGAGCGTCAGCGGCCAGGTGAAGAACCTGCTCGGCCAGATCACCCCGCTGCAGTTCAAGCAGGTCAGCGAGGGCGAAGCCATCTACTACCTGGCGCAGTTCCCCATCAGCGAGCGCGAGGTCATGAGCTTCACGCTCAACGTGCAGCAGGGCGGCGAGCCGGCGCACACCATCAGCTTCAACCAGGAAATCTTCCCCGACGAATGATGCCCTTCAAAGAACTGGTGCTGGCCAGCCACAACGCCGGCAAACTCAAGGAACTCCAGGCCATGCTCGGCGACAGCGTGAAGGTTCGCTCGATCGCCGAATTCAGCAGCGTGGAGCCGGAGGAAACCGGCCTCTCCTTCGTCGAGAACGCCATCCTCAAGGCGCGTAACGCGGCGCGGGTGTCCGGCCTGCCGGCACTGGCCGACGATTCCGGCCTGGCAGTGGATGCCCTCGGCGGCGCCCCTGGCATCTACTCGGCGCGCTACGCCGACGGCAGGGGTGACGCGGCGAACAACGCCAAGCTGCTGGACGTGCTGCGCGACGTGCCCGAAGCCGAGCGCGGCGCCCAGTTCATCTGCAGCCTGGCCCTGCTGCGCCACGCCGACGACCCGCTGCCGATCCTCTGCGAAGGCCAATGGCGCGGCAGCATCCTGTTCGAGGCCCGCGGCGAGCAGGGCTTCGGCTACGATCCGCTGTTCTGGGTCGCCGAATGTGGCGCCTCCGCCGCCGAACTCGCGCCCGCCGAGAAGAACCGCCTCAGCCACCGCGCCCGTGCCATGGCCCTGCTCAGGCAGCGGCTGGGAATATGAACGGCCCCGGCCCGCACCCGGCAGCTGAAAGCCAGGCCCCGGGCTTCCAGCTGCCAGCCCTGTCGCTCTACGTCCATATTCCCTGGTGCGTGCGCAAGTGCCCCTACTGCGACTTCAACTCCCACGCCGCCGGTCCGGAGCTGCCTGAAGAGGCCTATATCGACGCCCTGCTGGCAGACCTTGAACAGGACCTGGGGCATGTCCACGGCCGCGAGCTGACTTCCATCTTCTTCGGTGGCGGCACCCCAAGCCTGTTCAGCGCCAATGCCATCGGCCGGCTGCTGGACGGCGTGGAGCAGCGGGTGCCCTTCGCCCGCAACATCGAGATCACCCTCGAAGCCAACCCCGGCACCTTCGAACAGGCCAAGTTCGCCGCCTATCGCCAGCTCGGCATCAACCGCCTGTCCATCGGCGTGCAGAGTTTCCAGGAAGCCAAGCTCAAGGCCCTCGGACGCATCCACGGCGGCGAGGAAGCCGTGCGCGCCGCCGACATGGCCCGCCGCGCCGGCTTCGACAACTTCAACCTGGATCTGATGCACGGCCTGCCGGAGCAATCCATCGAGGACGCCCTGGAAGACCTGCGCATTGCCATCGCCCAGGGGCCCACACACCTCTCCTGGTACCAGCTGACCATGGAGCCGAACACGGTGTTCTGGAGCCAACCGCCGGAATTGCCCGAGGACGACATCCTCTGGGACATCCAGGAGGCCGGCCAGGCGCTGCTGGCGGAACAGGGCTACGCCCAGTACGAGGTGTCCGCCTACGCCCGTGACGGCCTGCGTGCGCGCCACAACCTCA
Source organism: Pseudomonas sp. Q1-7 (assembly GCF_028010285.1). Taxonomy (NCBI): domain Bacteria; kingdom Pseudomonadati; phylum Pseudomonadota; class Gammaproteobacteria; order Pseudomonadales; family Pseudomonadaceae; genus Pseudomonas; species Pseudomonas sp. Q1-7. The sequence continues at coordinate 280,997 of NZ_CP116304.1, read as the reverse complement.
ACTACTGGACCTTCGGCGACTTCCTCGGCATCGGCGCCGGCGCGCATGCCAAGCTGAGCAGCCCGGAAGGCCGCATCATCCGCAGTTGGAAGACTCGCCTGCCGAAGGACTACCTGGACCCGGCCAAGCGCTTCCAGGCGGGAGAGCGTCACCTCGACCAGGACGAACTGCCCTTCGAATTCCTCATGAATGTGCTGCGCCTCACGGACGGCGTGCCGGCGGAACTGTTCACTCAACGCACCGGCCTGCCGCTGGCCAGCCTCAGCGCGGCCCGCAGCGGAGCCGAGGCCCGTGGCCTGCTGCTGAAGGACCCGCAACGCCTCGCGGCCACCCGCGAAGGCCAGTTGTTCCTCAACGACCTGCTGCAGCACTTCCTGCCTTGACGGGCGCACCGCGGATTTGAAATCGTCTGCCCCCGAACCTCTTCGCCAAGGACACCCTGGATGGACGTCGTACTGGACCTGATCGCCACCCTGTCGCGCTGGAGCCGCGGCCACCTGCACGATATCGCCCTGGCCATCATGGCCACCCTGCTGGTGCTGTTCGGGCCCTCCCTGAACGCCTGGGTGCAACAGCGCATCGGCAGCCTCAACTTCCTCTTCCGCACCCTGCTGTTCGTGCTGCTCTGCGCGGTGGGTTACGGCCTGGCGATGATCTACCTGACACCCTGGCTGGCTAAGGGCCTGGGTTACTTCAACAACTACACCCTGGCGCCGGTCCTGCTACTAGTCTTCTTCGTGATCGGTGTGATCGCCGATCGCAATTGAGGCCGGCAGCTTCTCTGGCGGCCAATGGCCGCCACCCCAGGGAGCATGCCCATGAAGCCGATCAAACACCTCTACCTGCACTTCCAGGACGGCCAGCGCCTGGCCCTGCGCTTTCCCCAGCAAAGCGCCGATCCGGTTGAAATTGCCCGGGGCCTGCGCCAGCAACTGCAATCCCCCTTCCTCAGCATCGAGGTGGACGGCGACCTGCTGCTGATTCCACGGGAAAGCATCAAGTACATGCAGGTCAGCCCGGCGCCACCGACGTTGCCGGAAGCCACATTGACCGGCGCCGAGCTGATCAACTGAGCGCCCCTGTGGAAGCGATCTCGCTCGCGAATGCCGCCCGCAGTGCTGTCGTAGAGGCCCAACGCCCATCTCTCGCGGGGTTTCGCCGGCTCGGCCCCCCCTAGCCATGGAGCGGATTCGGCAAAAAACACCCGCCCATTAAAAAGCCGCCCCGAGGGGCGGCTGGGATGGCCAGGCAGGCCGGAATCAGTTGCCTTCGCGCCGTAGCGCCTGGGGCGTGAAGTCCCTGGGGCTGAGCGGAGCGTTGAAATCATACATGGGTTCGTTGTTGTCGAGGCCATCGACGAAGTAACGGTCGCCCACGAAATCGTAGATGGTTTCCAGCGTGCTGCCGAACATGGGGACATCGTAGTAGCTGATCGGATGACTTTCCTGCAGGCCGCTCAGACGCTCCTCCTTGTCGTAGAGGTCGACGGCGAGGATCTGCCAGCTGTCCTCGTCCAAGTAGAAGCGGCGCTTGGCGTAGGGATGGCTGAAGCCCTTGCGCAGGGTCGCGTCCACCACCCAAACGCGGTGCTGCTCGTAGCGCAGCAGGTCGGGGTTCACATGGCCGGCCTTGAGGATCTGCTCGTAGGGAATGCCCTTCTGGTGCACCGCGTAGCTGTTGTAGGGCACCAGCATTTCCTGCTTGCCCAGCAGGTGCCACTCGTAGCGGTCGGGTGCGCCGTTGTAGGCGTCCACCACATCGGCGGTGGCCAGGCCGTTGGTATCGGGCTGCAGGGTGTCGTAGGCCAGCATCGGCAGGCGGCGCACGCGGCGCTCGCCCCGGTTGAAGCGCCAGGCCTTGCGGATCGACAGCACCTGGTCGAGTGTTTCCTGCACCACCAGCGCCGAACCGGACAGCTTGGCCGGGGCGACGACGCGGTACTTGTAGAAGAACAGGGTGTTCTCCAGGTTGCCCGGGGTCATCCCCTCGCGCCCGTAGACAAAGTAGATGTCGCGTTCCAGCTTGAGCAGGTTGTAGCTGCCACTGGTGAGGACCGCCGCCTGGTTCGTGGTGAAGTGAATCTGCTCGCCGCGATAACGCAGGATGTGGTTCCAGATGGCTTCCAGGCCGTCGGCCGGGATCGGGAAGGGAACGCCCGCGGCCACGCCCTCCACGCCGTTGCCGCCCGCGATCAGGGTGCCATTGCCGGCATTGAAGCGGGTGGCGTCATAGATGCGTTGCGGAGCGGCGGCACTGCGGTGGGTGGGGAATACCCGCAGCCTGTAATCCGGGTGTTCTTGCAGCAGGGCCTTGTGGCCTGGCGTCAACAGTGCCTCGTACTGGCCGAGGTTGTTGCCGTCGATGATGAAACGCGGCGCTTCACCGGCGTAGGGGTCCGGGTGGTGCATGCCCGGCTGGTAGCCGGCCGGCGGGCTGGCGAGGCCGCCAGTCCAGGCGGGGATGGTGCCGGCGGCATTGCCGGCGCGTTCGCCGCCCAGTGGGGTGAGGTCCTGCCCGAGACGGGCGGCCTGGGTGGCGTCGACTTTGGCCTGGGCCTGCAGGGCGCAGCCGGCCAGGAGCAGATATCCGAATGTTCTCAACAACACAGCCTTCTCCTCACGACGCAGTCGTGGCCGCGCCGCTCTTATTCTTATGCCGCCCGACCAGTGGGCAGGCGTTGCTATCGTCGGATCAGGTGAGGAGCCGGGTGGTCCCGGTCTAATCAGGTATGCCGGCGCGCGGTTAATCGATGCGCTGGAACTTGAGGTCCCAGACGCCATGGCCGAGGCGTTCGCCACGGCGCTCGAACTTGGTCACCGGGCGCTCGTCCGGGCGCGGGACAAAGCGGCCGTCCTCGGCCAGGTTGCGGTAGCCGGGGGCGGCATTCATCACCTCCAGCATGTGCTCGGCGTAGTGTTCCCAGTCGGTGGCCATGTGCAGCACGCCGCCAACCCTGAGCTTGCGTCGCACCAGTTCGGCGAAGGCCGGCTGGACGATACGTCGCTTGTGATGGCGGGACTTGTGCCAGGGATCGGGGAAAAACAGCAGGACGCGGTCCAGGCTGGCGTCGGCCACGCAATCGCGCAGGACTTCCAGGGCATCGCAGCTGTACACACGGATATTGGAAAGCCCCTGGGTCAGCGCGCCATTGAGCAACGCACCGACACCGGGCCGGTGTACCTCGACACCGATGAAGTCCTGCTCCGGCGCGGCGGCGGCCATTTCCAGGGTGGCGTGGCCCATACCGAAACCGATTTCGAAGGTGCGTGGCGCACGGCGGCCGAACAGGGCATCGAAATCCTGCGGGCCGTCGGCCAGCTCCAGGCCGAACTTCGGCCAGCCCTGGTCGAGACCGCGCTGCTGGCCTTCGGTCATGCGCCCGGCACGCATCACGAAACTCTTGATGGTGCGGTGGTGGCGCGTTTCGTCGGCGATAACCGGCGAGCCCTGTTGTTCGATCATTGTGCGAAAACCTGTCAGTGGAACTTAGCGAATCAGTCCGTCCAGCGGTGAAGAAGCGCTGGCGTAAAGCTTGCGCGGCATGCGCCCGGCCAGATAGGCGAGGCGCCCGGCGACGATGGCGTGCCTCATGGCCTCGGCCATCATCACCGGATTCTGCGCATGGGCGATGGCGGTGTTCATCAGCACGGCCTCGCAGCCCAGCTCCATGGCGATGGTCGCGTCGGATGCGGTGCCCACACCGGCATCCACCAGCACCGGAACCTTGGCTTCCTCGAGGATGATGCGCAGGTTCCAGGGGTTGCAGATGCCCATGCCCGAGCCGATCAGGCCGGCCAGGGGCATGACCGCGATGCAGCCGATCTCGGCCAGTTGGCGGGCGATGATGGGGTCGTCGCTGGTGTAGACCATGACGTCGAAGCCGTCCTTGACCAGTTGCTCGGCGGCCTTGAGGGTTTCGACGACGTTGGGGAAGAGGGTTTTCTGGTCGGCCAGGACTTCCAGCTTGACCAGGTTGTGGCCATCCAGCAGCTCGCGTGCCAGGCGGCAGGTGCGCACCGCTTCTTCAGCGTCATAGCAACCGGCGGTGTTCGGCAGGATGGTGTACTTGTCCGGCGAAATCACGTCCAGCAGGTTCGGCTCGTCCGGGTTCTGGCCGATGTTGGTGCGGCGCACCGCCACGGTGACGATCTCGGCGCCCGAGGCCTCGATGGCCACGCGGGTTTCCTCGAGGTCCTTGTACTTGCCGGTGCCCACCAGCAGACGCGACTGATAGGTGCGGCCCGCGAGGGTGAAGGGCTTGTCGATCGGCGTAGGGCTCATGCTGGACTCCTGGCGGGCAGAGGGGATGGCGTGAAGTACGGAACGGATGCTGCGGGCGGGCACGGGGCGTGCTGGCTAGCCGCCGCCGATGGCGTGGACCACCTCGACGCGGTCGCCGTCGCGCAGGGCGGTGGCGGCGTGCTGGCTGCGCGGCACGATGTCGAGGTTGAGTTCGACCGCGACGCGTCGGCCGGCCAGATCCAGGCGGGAGATGAGGTCCGCAACGGTCTGACCTTCGGGCAGTTCGTAGGATTCGCCGTTCAACTGAATACGCATGACGGATCAGTCACAACTGGAAAAGGGACGGCATTCTAGCCCGATAGCCGCGTCGGACCAAGGCAAAACGGCGCCATTCGTCCCGTAATTTGACGCCACGGTCAAGTCAGCGGGCGGCGAGGTTCCAGGCCGCCAGCCCGAGGCACAACCACCCGGCGAGGAAGGCCAGACCACCGAAGGGGGTGATGATGCCGAGCTTGCCGATCCCGGACAGGGTCAGCAGATACAGGCTGCCGGAAAACAGCAGGATGCCGAAGGCGAAGAAGCCGCCGGCCAGGCTCACCAGACGGCCCGGCGCGTGCAGCGCCAGCAGGGCTGTGCCGAACAGGGCCAGGGCGTGGATCAACTGGTAATGGGTGCCGGTCTGGAACACCGCCAGGTAGTCGGGTGTCAGCCTGCTCTTCAGCCCGTGGGCGGCGAAGGCGCCAAGGGCCACTCCGGTAAAACCGGCGAATGCGGACAGCAACAGGAACAGGCGCGCCATGGGAACTCCAGACAGAAGACGGACGGCCGCTATAATGGCGCGCAAATTTCCCAGGGCCAAGCCAGGGTCCCCACCATGTTCCGCACCATTCGCCGCCGCCTGTTCATACTGCTGCTCTGGTTCGCAGCGGCGTCCGCGTTGCTGGTGATCCTGTTCCGCTGGGTACCGCCGCCCGGCTCGATGCTGATGGTCGAACGCAAGATCGAATCCTGGTTCGACGGCAAGCCCATCGACCTCCGACGCGACTGGGTGTCCTGGGATGAACTGCCGGACGACCTGAAGGTCGCGGTGATCGCCGCCGAAGACCAGAAGTTCGCCGGGCACTGGGGCTTCGACATCCCCGCTATCCGCAAGGCCCTGGCGCACAACGAGCGTGGCGGCTCGCTGCGCGGCGCCAGCACCCTCAGCCAGCAGGTGGCGAAGAACCTTTTCCTCTGGTCCGGCCGCAACTGGGTCCGCAAGGGACTGGAAGTCTGGTTCACCGGCCTGATCGAGCTGTTCTGGCCGAAGCAGCGCATCCTCGAGGTCTACCTGAACAGCGTCGAATGGGGCAATGGCGTGTTCGGCGCCGAGGCGGCGGCGCGCCAGCACTTTGGCGTGCCCGCCGCGCGCCTGTCGCGGCAGCAGGCGGCACTGCTCGCGGCGGTGCTGCCCAACCCGCGCCACTGGAGCCCTGCACGCCCCAGCCGCCATGTCGACAGCCGCGCCGGCTGGATTCGCCGGCAGATGAATCAACTGGGCGGCAGCAGCTACCTCAAGCAGCTCTGATACCGAAAACCTCTGGAGGGGGGCGACCGACGCGCGGCAAGCCGGCCGGGATCAGTGCTTCATCGCCTCGCGCGGCACCAGGTGCAGCAATTGCAGCTTGCCATCCAGCACATGCACGCTCAGGCCTTGCTGGGGATAGATCCAGGCCTCCCCGTCGCCGGTGCGCAGACGCAGGCGCGGCGGGCCGATACTGGCGGCCAGGCGCGCAGCCGGTACTTCGACCATCGGCACCATGTTCAGCACCGCCACCCGATGTCCATCCAACTGCGCCAGCAGGTCGGCACTGAGAGGCTGTTCCTCGCGCCCCTTGCCCAGGACCTTGAGCAGGCTGGCGCGCTCGCTCTCACTGAGCCCCAGCTCGGCCTCCAGCCGCCAGGCGCCTTCCTTCCGCTGCTGCTCGGCGCGAAAGACCAGGCGCGGACCTCCCGCGCGCGGCTGCAGCCAGAGTTCGCCCGGCGCCAGTTCGGCCAGTTTCGCCAGCGGCAGGTCGCCCTCGGCCAGTGGCACGATCACCATGTCCTGCCACTCCACCAACCAGGTCAGCGGTTCGGCCTTGGCGGGCTGCCGGCTCATCCACAGCGCCAGGGCAAAGAACAGCACGGCGACTGCGGCGAACAGCAGCCAGTGACTGGAGCGCAGGGATGGCAGGGGCATGGCGGTTTTCTCCAGGCAGAAAAAAGCCGCACCGAGGTGCGGCTTTTCCGGGTTTCAGCATCACGCCTGAATGAAGCCCTTGAGCTTGTTCATGGCGTTCTTCTCCAACTGGCGAATACGCTCGGCGGAGACGTTGTACTTGGCCGCCAGGTCGTGCAGCGTGGCCTTTTCCTCGGCCAGCCAACGCTGGTAGAGGATGTCGCGGCTGCGCTCGTCCAGGCCGTCCAGCGCTTCGTGCAGGTTGGCGGTGGAGCTGTCGCTCCAATCGGCCTCCTCCAGCTGGCGCGCCGGGTCGTAACGATGGTCTTCCAGGTAATGCGCCGGGGCCTGGAAGGCGGTGTCGTCGTCGGCATCCGCCGCCGGGTCGAACGCCATGTCCTGGCCAGTCAAACGGCTTTCCATCTCACGGACTTCATGGGGCTCGACACCGAGGGTGTTGGCCACCGCATGGACTTCATCGTTGTTCAGCCAGGTCAGACGCTTCTTCTGGCTGCGCAGGTTGAAGAACAGCTTGCGCTGCGCCTTGGTGGTCGCGACCTTCACGATCCGCCAGTTGCGCAGGATGAATTCATGGATCTCGGCCTTGATCCAGTGGACGGCGAAGGACACCAGGCGCACACCCATCTCGGGATTGAAGCGCTTGACGGCCTTCATCAGGCCGACGTTGCCTTCCTGGATCAGGTCGGCCTGGGCCAGGCCATAGCCGGAATAACTCTTGGCGATGTGTACGACGAAGCGCAGGTGCGCCAACACCATCTGCCGTGCCGCTTCCAGATCTTGTTCATAGAAGAGGCGTTCGGCCAGTTCGCGCTCCTGCTCGGCAGTCAGCAGCGGAATGCCGTTGACCGCATGCACATAAGCCTCCAGGTTCGCACCGGGGGCCAGGGCATAGACAGGTTGCAGGGAAGTGGTCATGCGAATCCTCCGACTCACTAAAGCTCGCGCAGTGTAGCACTGGCCAATCTGACTGCAAGGGGGTGTAAAAGTTTCCTTACACGCTGTGCAGAAAGACGCGAAACCGGCGCCGACTAACGCGGCGCCAGTTCGCTGAGATGACGGGCGACGGCCAGCCAGGCACCGATGTACCCCAGCAGCACGGCCCCCAGCAACAGGGACAGCCCATCGCCCAGGGGCACGCCGGCCAGGGCGAAGTCGCTGCCGTAGAGGCCGGCAAGACGCACCACGGCATCGTTCAGCCAATCCAGGCCGTAGGCCAGCACCAGCCAGGCCAGCAACCCGGCACCCGTGCCATAGAGCGCCCCCATATAGAGGAAGGGACGGCGCACGTAGCTGTCGGTGCCGCCCACGAGCTTGATCACCTCGATCTCGGTGCGACGGTTCTCGATGTGCAGACGAATGGTGTTACCGATCACCAGCAGCAGCGCCAGGATCAGCAGCACCGCCAGGCCGAAGACGAACCGCTCGCCCAGCTTGAGGATCGCCGAGAGGCGTTCGACCCAGACCAGGTCCAGTTGCGCCTGCTCGATGCCGGGCAGCTCGGACAGGCGCTGGCGCAGGGCCTCAAGGGCCGCCTTGTCGACCTCCCTGGGCGTGACCAGGACCACGCCCGGCAGCGGGTTCTGCGGCAGTTCCTTGAGGGCCTCCCCGAGGCCGGACTGCTGCTGCAGTTCGGCCAGGGCTTGCTCGCGACTGATCCACTCGGCCTCGGCCACGTCCGGCATGCCGGCAATCTCGTCGCGCAGCTTCTGCCCCTGGGACTCGCTGGCGTCCATCTTCATGAACAGGGAAATCTGCGCCGCGCGCTGCCAGGAACCCCCGAGGCGCTCGACGTTGCTCAGCAACAGCGACAGGCCCATGGGCAGGCTGAGGGCGATGGCCATCACCAGGCAGGTAAAAAAGCTGCCGATGGGCTGGCGGCCCAGCCGGCGCAGGCTGTCCACCAGGCTGGCGCGATGGCTCTCCAGCCAGGCGTGCAGCAGGGTACGGAAATCCGGACCGTCGTCGTGGTGTTCCGGGGACTCGACGTGGCGCGGCGAAGCCCCCACGCGCTCGGCGGGCTTGGGCGGCGGCATCTGCTTGGCGCTCATACGGCCTCCCCGTCGCCGATCAGGCGACCACGTTGCAGGGTGAGCAGGCGATGACGCATGCGTGCAATCAGCGCCAGGTCGTGACTGGCGATCAGCACGGTGGTACCCAGGCGATTGATGTCCTCGAATACGCCCATGATCTCGGCCGCCAGACGCGGGTCCAGGTTACCGGTGGGCTCATCCGCCAGCAGCAAGGCCGGGCGGTGGACCACGGCGCGGGCGATGCCGACGCGCTGCTGCTGGCCGGTGGACAGGTCGGCCGGGTAGAGCTCGGCCTTGTCCGCCAGGGACACACGCTCCAGCGCCACGCTCACCCGTTTGGCGATCTCCGCCTTGGACAGGCCGTGGATCTGCAGCGGCAGGGCCACGTTGTCGAATACGCTGCGGTCGAACAGCAGCTGGTGGTTCTGGAAGACCACACCGATCTGCCGGCGCAGGAAGGGAATCTGCGAGTTGGTGATGGTCGACAGGTCCTGCCCGGCCAGCAGCAGCTTGCCGCTGGTGGGGCGCTCCATCGCCAGCAGCAGGCGCAACAGGGTGCTCTTGCCGGCGCCGGAATGGCCGGTGACAAAGAGGAACTCGCCACGGCGGACGCGGAAACTCAGTTCGTGCAGGCCGACATGACCATTGGGATAGCGTTTGCCGACCTGCTCGAATCGAATCATGCGGACTCCCGCTCGGCGAAGAGGGCCTTGACGAAGGCGTCGGCTTCGAAGGTGCGCAGATCGTCGATGCCTTCGCCCACGCCTATGTAGCGGATCGGCAGGCCGAACTGCTTGGCCAGGGCGAAGATCACCCCACCCTTGGCGGTGCCGTCCAGCTTGGTCAGCGCCAGGCCGGACAGATTCACCGCCTGGTGGAACTGCTTGGCCTGGTTGATGGCGTTCTGCCCGGTGCCGGCATCCAGCACCAGCAGCACTTCGTGAGGAGCCGTTTCGTCCAGCTTGCCGATCACCCGGCGCACCTTCTTCAGCTCTTCCATCAGGTTGTCCTTGGTGTGCAGGCGGCCGGCGGTGTCGGCGATCAGCACATCGATCCCCCGGGCCTTGGCAGCCTGCACGGCGTCGAAGATCACCGAAGCGGAGTCGGCGCCGGTGTGCTGGGCGATGACGGCGATGTTGTTGCGCTCGCCCCACACTTGCAGTTGCTCCACGGCGGCGGCACGGAAGGTGTCGCCGGCGGCGAGCATGACCTTCTTGCCGTCCAGTTGCAGCTTCTTCGCCAGCTTGCCGATGGTGGTGGTCTTGCCGACACCGTTCACGCCGACCACCAGGATCACGTAAGGCGCACTGCCGCCGCCGATCTTCAGCGGCTGCTCGACTGGCCGCAGGAGGGCAGCCAGCTCTTCCTGCAGGGCCTTGTAGAGCGCGTCGCTGTCGGCCAACTGCTTGCGCGCGACCTTCTGGGTCAGGCTCTGAACGATGGCGGTGGTGGCTTCCACGCCGACGTCGGCGGTGAGCAGCCGGGTTTCGATTTCGTCCAGCAAGTCGTCGTCGATGGCCTTGCGTCCGAGGAACAGGCTGGCCATGCCTTCGCCGAGGCTCGCGCTGGTCTTCGACAGACCTTGCTTGAGACGGGCGAAGAAACTGCCCTTGGCGGGTTCGGCGGCCGCCGCGATGGCCTGTGCGACAGGCGCGGATTCAAGGGCCGGAACCGGCTGACCCGCTTCCGGCACAGGAGCAGGAGCAGGAGCAGGAGCAGGAGCAGGAGCAGGAGCAGGAGGCTCGGCCACGGGTGGCGCTTCGGCAATCGCCGGCGTGGGATTGGGCGCTTCGTTCACCGCCGGGGCCGGCGCAGGGGCCTCGACCATCGTGGGCGCAGCGTCCGGCACCGGGGTCTCGGCAACGTTCGGCGTGGCGTCGGCCGCCGGAGCCGGCTGGGCAACCACAGCGGCCTCGGGCGTCGGTGCTGGTACGGCCGGAACCTGCGCCTCGCCCGAGCTCACCGGCTCCGCCGGAGGAGCAGCGGGAGCGGCTTCCTGGGGCTTCTTGCGCAGCCAGCCGAACAAGGATTTCTTTTCCCCGGCCGGAGCCGGAGCTTTCTTGTCGTCGTTGGAACCAAACATGAGTCGATTGCATCTCAAGGGAGCAGCAGTGCTGGCTCTACGCTGGCCCGCTTCGCCGCCCCGGGAAAGGATGGGGTATCCTAGCACCTCTTCGCCCGCTGGCGGTACGACCGCCGGGGCCGTCCGACAGGTCAAGAACATCGATGAAAGCCATCGCCCGACAAGCCGCCGGCTTGCTTTATTGCGCCCTCTGCCTGCCTGCCCTGGCCCTCGCCGCAGACAACCAACCCACCCACGAGTTCACCCTGGACAACGGCTTGAAGGTCGTTGTCCGCGAAGACCATCGCGCGCCCGTGGTGGTATCCCAGCTCTGGTACAAGGTCGGTTCGAGCTACGAGACGCCCGGCCAGACTGGCCTCTCCCACGCCCTCGAACACATGATGTTCAAGGGCAGCCGCAAGCTCGGCCCCGGCGAGGCCTCGCGCATCCTGCGTGAGCTCGGCGCGGAGGAAAACGCCTTCACCAGCGACGACTACACCGCCTATTACCAGGTACTGGCCCGCGACCGCCTGGGCGTCGCCTTCGAGCTGGAGGCCGACCGCCTCGCCAGCCTCAAGTTGCCCCCCGAGGAGTTCGCCCGCGAGATCGAGGTGATCAAGGAAGAACGCCGGCTGCGCACCGACGACAAGCCCACCGCAAAGGCCTTCGAACGCTTCAAGGCGATGGCCTACCCGGCCAGCGGCTATCACACCCCCACCATCGGCTGGATGGCCGACCTCAACCGCATGACGGTGGAGGAGCTGCGCCACTGGTACGAGTCCTGGTACGCGCCGAACAACGCCACCCTGGTGGTGGTGGGCGACGTCACCCCCGATGAAGTCAAAGCCCTCGCCGAACGCTATTTCGCCGACATTCCGAAGCGCGCAGTACCACCCGCGAAGAAGCCCCTGGAACTGGCCACCCCCGGCGAACGCCGCCTGACCCTGCACGTGCGCACCCAGCTGCCGAGCCTGGTCATGGGCTTCAACGTACCGGGCCTGGCGACTGCCAAGGAGGCCCGCCAGGTTCATGCCCTGCGGCTGCTCTCCACGTTGCTCGATGGTGGCTACAGCGCCCGCCTGCCGAGTCGCCTGGAGCGCGGCGAGGAACTGGTCAGCGGCGCCTCCGCCTGGTACGACGGTTTCCCCCGCGGCGACAGCCTGTTCGTCATCAGCGCCACGCCCAACGTGCAGAAAGGCAAGACCCTGGAGCAGACCGAGGCCGGCATCTGGCGCCAACTGGAAGACCTCAAGAGCACCCCGCCCAGTGCCGAGGAACTCAAGCGCGTACGCGCCCAGGTCATCGCCGACCTGGTCTACCAGCGCGATTCCATCACCAGCCAGGCCACCACCATCGGCCAGCTGGAAACCGTCGGCCTGTCCTGGAGGCTGATGGACCAGGAGCTCGCCGCCCTGGAAGCCGTGACACCCGACGATATCCAGGCCGCCGCACGGACGTTCTTCACCCGCGAGCGCCTGAGCGTCGCCCACATCCTGCCCGAGGAGGCCAACCATGAATGAGCGCAATGGCCTGCGTTACGGCCTGCTCGGCCTGGCCCTGGTCGCCCTGCTGGGCGTGCTGGGATTCATCGTCAACCGCCCGGCCGGCACCGCCACCGCCGAAACCGCCACGCCGGCCCCTGCCGCCGGCCTGCAGTCCCTCGCGGCGCTGGGCAGCAAGGCGCCAGGCCGCCGTACCCTGGATATCCAGAGCTGGACGACCGCCGAAGGCGCCAAGGTGCTCTTCGTCGCCGCCCCCGAGCTGCCGATGTTCGACCTGCGCCTGACCTTCGCCGCCGGCAGCAGCCAGGATGGCGGCACTCCGGGCCTGGCCACCCTGACCAACGCCATGCTCAACGAGGGCGTGGCTGGCAAGGACGTCACCGCCATTGCCGAAGGCTTCGAGAGCCTGGGCGCCGAGTTCGGCAACGGTGCCTACCGCGACATGGCCATCGCCAGCCTGCGCAGTCTGACCACTCCCGAACTGCGCGAGCCGGCCCTGCAGCTGTTCACCCAGGTGATCGGTGCCCCGACCTTCCCCGAGGACTCCCTGGCACGGATCAAGAACCAGATGCTCGCCGGCTTCGAATACCAGAAGCAGAACCCCGGCAAGCTCGCCGGCCTGGAGCTGTTCGAGAAGCTCTACGGCCAGCACCCCTACGCCCACGCCAGCGAAGGCAACGAGAAGTCCGTTCCCGGCATCAGCGTCGCCCAGCTGCGTGACTTCCACCAGAAGGCCTACGCCGCCGGCAACGTGGTGATCGCCCTGGTCGGCGACCTGTCCCGCGCCGACGCCGAGACCATCACCAACCAGGTATCCCGGGCCCTGCCGCAAGGCGGTGCGCTGCCCAGGCTGCCGGAGCCGGAAACGCCCAAGGCGGGCGTCAACCACATCGAGTTCCCGTCCAACCAGACCCACCTGATGCTCGCCCAGCTCGGCATCGACCGGAACGACCCGGACTACGCCGCGCTCTACCTGGGCAACCAGATCCTCGGCGGCGGCGGTTTCGGTACCCGGCTGATGGAGGAAGTGCGCGAGAAGCGCGGCCTGACCTACGGCATCAGCTCCGGGTTCACCGCCATGCAGGTGCGCGGCCCCTTCATGATCGGCCTGCAGACCCGCGCCGAGATGAGCCAGGGCACCCTCAAGCTGATCCAGGACATCGTTCGCCAGTACCTGGCCGAAGGCCCCACCCAGAAGGAGCTGGACGATGCCAAGCGCGAGTTGGCCGGGAGCTTCCCGCTGTCCACCGCCAGCAACGCCGACATCGTCGGCCAACTGGGCGCCATCGGCTTCTACGACCTGCCGCTGACCTACCTGGAAGACTTCATGGCCAAGGTCCAGACGCTGGACGTGGCCCAGGTCAAGGCCGTCATGGCCAGGCACCTGAACCCCGACCAGTTCGTCATCGTCACGGCCGGCCCGACCGTCCCGCAGAAGGAGCTGCCGCCGCCCACCGCCAAACCCGCCGAACTGCCCAGCGGCGTACCGGAGCACTGATGCGCAAGCCCAACACCAAACCCGCGCGCCCCGCCCATGGCGGCCAGGGTCAACTGCGCATCATTGGCGGGGAATGGCGCTCGCGGCGCTTCGCCTTCCCCGACGGCCCCGGCCTGCGCCCCACCCCCGACCGGGTTCGCGAAACGCTGTTCAACTGGCTGGCGCCTCACGTGGAGGGCGCCCGCGTCCTCGACCCCTTCGCCGGCAGCGGCGCGCTCTACCTCGAAGCCCTGTCCCGGGGCGCCGCCGCCGGCCTGGCGCTGGACCTCAACCCGGACTCGGTGGCCGCCCTGCGCAGCCATCTGGACGTGCTGCGCTGCGACCGTGGTCAACTGCTGCAGAGCGACGCCCTGCGCTACCTGGACACCCAAACGCCCAGCGCCTTCGACCTGGTGTTCCTCGATCCGCCGTTCAACCAGAACCTCCTGACACCTGTCTGTAACCTTCTGGAAACACGGGGCTGGCTGGCACCCCGCGCCTGGGTCTATACCGAAAGCGAGAACCCGCCCTCCACGCTGGGCCTGCCGGGCAACTGGCGCCTGCACCGGGAGAAGAAAGCCGGCCAGGTGTACTACGCCCTCTGGCAGCGCGCAGCGGGCGAGAGCAGCAACGCCTGACCGACGGCAACCCCGATGAACCAGTTCTACTCCCCTGCGACCGCCAGCGCCGGCTTCCAGCCCGCCTGGTGGTTGCCCGGCCCGCACCTGCAGACCCTCTGGTCGCCCTTCTGCCGCCAGCCGCCACGGCTTTCGCGCCAGCGCGAACGCCTGTGGATGGACGACGGCGACTTCCTCGACCTGGACTGGCACGGCCCGCACGAGGCCGCCGCGCCCCTGGTGCTGGTCTTGCACGGACTCACCGGTTCCTCCCAGTCGCTCTACGTGCTCGGCCTGCAGCAGCAGCTGGCGGCGCGTGGCTGGGCCAGCGTGGCGATCAACTGGCGCGGCTGCTCCGGAGAACCCAACCTGCTGCCGCGCGGCTACCACTCCGGCGCCAGTGAGGACCTGGCGACCACCGTGCGTCACCTGCGCGCCAGCCGCCCACTGGCGCCGCTCTTTGCGGTGGGCTACTCGCTGGGGGGCAACGTGCTGCTCAAGTACCTGGGCGAAACGGGCGAGGATTGCGGCCTGCAGGGCGCGGTGGCGGTGTCGGTGCCCTATCGCCTGGACCAATGCGCCGACCGCATCGCCCTCGGTTTCTCGCGGGTCTACCAACGGCACTTCATGCGCGAGATGGTGGCCTACGTGAGGAACAAGCAACGCCTGTTCGCCCATCAGGGCCAGGCCGAGCACCTGTCCATCCTGGAGCGCCTGGGTCCCCTGGACGACTTGCGCACCTTCTGGGAGTTCGACGGCCGCGTCACCGCGCCCCTGCACGGCTTCAGCGACGCCCAGGACTACTACCGACGGGCCTCCAGCCGCTACTACCTTGGCGGCATCCGCGTGCCCACCCTGCTGATCCAATCCAGCGACGACCCCTTCGTGTTTCGCCACAGCCTGCCGGACGCCCACGAGCTCTCCGCCACCACGCAGATGGAACTGCACGAACGAGGCGGCCACGTGGGCTTCGTCGAAGGGGCGCCGGGCAAGCCAGCCTATTATCTGGAACGGCGGATTCCCGGCTGGCTGGCACGCTGCCGTTAGGCCGGCACCACCTGCTGCAGCGGCACGTACAACTTCTCGTAGAGCACCTTGACCGCCGGCTGCAACTCGGGCGCCAGGTAGCCACTCTCCAGCGCCAGAACCTGGTAGATGCCGCGCCGCAGCAGTTCCTGGCTGAGATCGCCGGCCTCGCCGCGGGTGGTGCAGAGGAAGCGCACCCAGGAGGTGATGATGATCCAGCTGTTCAGGGTGAGCGCCTCGACCTGGGCCGGGGTCATCAGCAGGATGCGCGCCTCCACGAACCCCTGGTAGATGGTCTGGCCGTGGTCCAGGCATCGCTGGGCGAACAGGCGGTAGCGCGCGGCGAGCTGCCCATCGGATTCCAGCAGATGCTCCAGGTCGCGGTGCAGGAAGCGGAAATCCCACATGGCCGCCAGCAGTGACTCCAGGTAGAAGGTCTTGTCCTCCAGCGTCACCGCGCGACCTTCCGGCAGGCGCAGGAAACCGTCCACCCGCGCTTCGTACTGGCTGAACAGCTCGCCGATGATCTCCTGCTTGTTGCGGAAGTGGTAATAGAGGTTGCCCGGCGACATGCCCAGGTGCGCGGCGATGTGGTTGGTGGTGACGTTGCGCTCGCCCTGGGTGTTGAACAGCCCGAGGCTCTCCAGAACGATGCGGTCGCGGGTCTTGGGTCGTTGGGCCATCGGAACGGACTTTCCTGCTTTCGGTGGGGCTCGGCAAAGGTACACCGGCGAGGCATTGCGAAACACCCGGTGTTACCCACGGCCAGCTTGCCCTGCTTTCGTTGGGCTGCCGCCGGGCAGTCCGACGGGCAAGCTATTTGACAGATTAGAGTAATTGCTCTAGAAGTCCAGCGACACCACAACAACAGTGCCTCGCCGTATCCGCCCAGCGGAGCGGACGACGCTCCCCGAACCGCGAGGAACCGCGCCATGGTCGCCGATATCGCCTACCTGCAACAAAGCCAGCAGCAGATCAGCCAGTTGGAGACCCTGTTCAAGGGCCAGCGCGAGGCGTTCCGCGCCAACCCCATGCCCAGCGCCGAGCAGCGTATCCAGTGGCTGAAGTCCCTGCGCGAGCTGCTGTTCGCCGAGCAGGACGCGCTGATCGCCGCCATCTCCAGCGACTTCAGCAACCGCTCCGCCGACGAGACCCTGCTGGCGGAAATCATGCCCAGCCTGCACGGCATCCATTACGCCGCCAAGCGCGTGAAGAAATGGATGAAACCGTCCCGCCGTGGCGTCGGCCTGGCATTCCAGCCGGCCTCGGCCAAGGTGGTCTACCAGCCCCTTGGCGTAGTGGGCGTGATCGTGCCCTGGAACTACCCGCTGTACCTGGCCATCGGCCCTCTGGTGGGCGCCCTGGCGGCGGGCAACCGGGTGATGATCAAGATGAGCGAATCCACCCCGGCCACCTCCCAACTGGTCAAGGACCTGCTGGCGCGCATCTTCCCCGAAGACCTGGTGGCCGTGGCCCTGGGCGAGGCCGACATGGGCGTGGCGTTCTCCCGCCTGCCCTTCGACCACTTGCTGTTCACCGGCGCCACCAGCATCGGCAAGCATGTGATGCGCGCCGCCGCCGAGAACCTGACCCCGGTGACCCTGGAGCTGGGCGGCAAGTCGCCGGCCATCGTCTCCGCGGACGTCCCCCTGGCCGACGCCGCCGAGCGCATCGCCTTCGGCAAGACCCTGAACGCCGGCCAGACCTGCGTGGCCCCGGACTACGTGCTGGTGCCCGAGGACCGCGTCGAGGGCTTCGTCGAGGCCTATCGTCAGGCCGTGCAGGGCTTCTTCCCGCAACTCAAGGACAACCCCGACTACACCGCGATCATCAACGAGCGCCAACTGGGCCGACTGAACGGCTACCTGGCCGACGCCGAAGCCAAGGGCGCACGGCTGGTCCCGCTGTTCCCCGAAACCCAGGGCCGGCGCCTGCCCCATACCCTGGTGCTGAACGCGAGCGACGAGATGAAGCTGATGCAGGAGGAAATCTTCGGCCCGCTGCTGCCCATCGTCCCCTATCGCCGCCTCGACGATGCCTTTGCCTACATCAATGACCGGCCGCGCCCGCTGGCCCTCTACTACTTCGGTTACGGCAAGGCCGAGCAGCAGCGCGTGCTGCACGAAACGCACTCCGGCGGCGTGTGCCTGAACGACACCCTGCTCCACGTGGCCCAGGACGACATGCCCTTCGGCGGCGTCGGCCCTTCCGGCATGGGCCACTACCATGGCCACGAAGGCTTCCTCACGTTCAGTAAGGCCAAGGGCGTGTTCATCAAGCAGCGCTTCAATGCCGCGAAGATGATCTATCCACCCTACGGCAAGGCCATCCAGAAGCTGGTGTACACACTCTTCGTCCGCTGAACCGGGCTTTCGCAGGCAGATAACAACAATGAGCGAAACCACTTTCCAGGCGCCCGGTCTTTCCCGGCGCCACCTGCTCAAGGTCGGCCTGTTCGGCTCGGCCTTCCTCGCCACCGCCGGGGTCACCGCCAGCCTCACCGGCTGCTCGGCCAGCGGCCCGGCTGTCGGCTTCGCAGTGCTGCGCGAGTCCGACCTGCCGTTCCTCCGCGCCCTGGCGCCGGTGATGCTGGAAGGCGCCGTACCCACCGAGCGTATGCCCCAGGCGGTGGACGGCACCCTGCAGAGCCTGGACTACGCCCTGCACCATCTGTCGCCGGAAATGCTCAAGCTGACGCTGCAGCTGTTCGACGTGCTCGCCCTGCCCATCACCCGCGGCCCGCTCACCGGCGTCTGGGGCAGTTGGGAGAAGGCCAGCGACCAGGCGATCCGAGAATTCCTCGAACGCTGGGAGAACAGCGCCATCGGCCTGCTGAAGATGGGCCACGCCGCGCTGCTGAAGCTGGTGATGATGGCCTGGTACGGCCGGCCGGAATCCTGGGCGCACTGCGGCTATCCGGGCCCACCGTCGATCTGAGCGCCCGTCTCCCATAACAAGAACTCGTCCGAGACCCTGACATGCCTGTACCCGATCCCTTCGCCGAAGGCCTGGCCCGCGGCTGGAAAACCCACAACGGCTCACGCCTGGACAGCGACCTGACCCTGGAAGCCGATGTTGCCATCGTCGGCAGCGGCGCGGGCGGCGGCACCACGGCGGAAATCCTCAGCGCGGCCGGTTTCAAGGTCCTGCTGATCGAGGAAGGCCCGCTGAAGACCAGCTCCGACTTCAAAATGCAGGAGGCCGACGCGTACTCGAGCCTCTACCAGGAAGGCATCGGGCGCATGACCAAGGATGGCGCCATCACCATCCTCCAGGGCCGCGCGGTGGGCGGCACCACCCTGGTGAACTGGACGTCCAGCTTCCGCACGCCGGAACCGACCCTTGAGCACTGGGCCCGCGAGCACGGCGTGAAAGGCCTGTCGGCGGCCGAGATGGCGCCCTGGTTCGAGAAAATGGAACAGCGCCTGGGCGTGTCGCCCTGGGCCATCCCGCCGAACCCGAACAACGACGTGATCCGCCTGGGCTGCGAAAAGCTCGGCCTGCACTGGAAGGTGATCCCGCGCAATGTGCGCGGTTGCTGGAACCTGGGCTACTGCGGCGTGGGCTGCCCGACCAACGCCAAGCAATCGATGCTGGTCACCACCATTCCCGCCACCCTGGACAAGGGTGGCGAGTTGCTCTACCTCGCCCGCGCCGAAAAGCTGCTAATCGACGGCGACAAGGTCACCGGCATCGAATGCCTCGGCCTGGACGAGCGCTGCGTGGCGCCCAACGGCCGCCGGATCACCGTCAGGGCCCGCCACTATGTGCTCGCCGGCGGTGGCATCAACACCCCCGGCGTGCTGTTGCGCTCCCGGGCGCCGGACCCCAACGGCCGGCTCGGCAAACGCACCTTCCTGCACGTGGTGAACTTCTCCGCCGCGCAGTTCGACCGGGTCATCAACCCCTTCTACGGCGCGCCGCAATCCATCTATTCCGACCACTTCCAGTGGGATGACGGCACCACCGGGCGCATGTCCTACAAACTGGAAGTACCGCCGCTGCAACCCGCGCTCACCACCACCCTGCTGGGACACTTCGGCGTCGACAACGCCCTGCGCATGGAACAGCTACCCCATACCAACGTGATGCTGGCGCTGATGCGCGACGGCTTCCACCCGGAGAGCGCCGAGGGCACGGTGGAGCTGCGCGGGGACGGCAGCCCGGTGCTCGACTACCGCATGACCGACTACACCTGGGACGGCATTCGCCGCGCCTTCCACGTCATGGCCGAAATCCAGCTCGCCGCCGGTGCCCGCGCCGTGCTGCCGCTGCATAACGGCGCCGGCTACGTGAAGACCCTCGACGAAGCGCGCAACCTGATCGACGGCCTGCCGCTGGAACTGCACCGCGCGCGCCTGGGCAGCGCCCATGTGATGGGTGGCTGCGCCATGGGCGAGGATCCGGCGCAGGCCGTGACAGACAGCCTGGGCCGGCACCACCAGTTGGCCAACCTGTCGATCCACGATGGCTCGCTGTTCCCGACCAGCATCGGCGCCAACCCGCAGCTGTCGGTCTATGGCATCACGGCCAAGCTGGCCAGCGCCCTGGCCGAACGCCTGGCGCGGGCCTGACGCGCCTGCCGCACGTCCCCGTGTGCCACCTAATCTTGGCCGCGGGGACCTGCTGCGCTACCATCCGATTCCCTTTCGGTCCCCTGCCAGGACGTTGCGATGAACCGAGTGTTGTATCCGGGCACCTTCGATCCCATCACCAAGGGCCACTGCGATCTGATCGAACGCGCCTCTCGACTGTTCGATAGCGTGGTCATCGCCGTCGCCGCGAGCCCGAAGAAGAATCCGCTGTTCAGCCTGGAGCAGCGCGTGGAACTGGCCCGTGAGGTCACCAAGCACCTGCCGAACGTCGAAGTGGTGGGCTTTTCCACCCTGCTGGCGCATTTCGTCAAGGAGCAGAACGCCAATGTCTTCCTGCGCGGCCTGCGCGCGGTGTCCGACTTCGAATACGAGTTCCAGCTGGCCAACATGAACCGCCAACTGGCGCCGGACGTGGAGAGCATGTTCCTCACCCCGTCGGAAAAGTATTCCTTCATCTCCTCGACCCTGGTGCGCGAAATAGCGGCCCTGGGCGGCGACATCAGCAAGTTCGTCCACCCGGCCGTGGCCCAGGCCCTGGCCGAGCGCTTCAAGCGCTGACCCAGGACCGGCTGCACGTCGGAATGGCGGCGTTGGAAATGGCCTCGGGCTTGCTCCTTTGCCGCACGTAAACTCCGCGCCCTCGGCCTTGACTCGCCAGCTCGCGAGATCCTGAACAGGCCCGCCGCCGTGATCGGCGCGTGCGTCGATCGCGGCAATCCGGCACAATTCCGCTATTTTCTGCACAAGGCCGCCGCCGTCCGGCGACGGCAGGAGTTGTTCCCATGTCCCTCAAGATCACCGACGACTGCATCAACTGCGACGTCTGCGAACCCGAGTGCCCGAATGGCGCGATTTCCCAGGGCGAGGAGATCTACGTGATCGATCCCAACCTCTGCACCGAATGCGTGGGCCACTATGACGAGCCCCAGTGCCAACAGGTCTGCCCCGTCGATTGCATTCCCCTCGACGAGGCCCATGTCGAAAGCAAGGATGAGCTGATGCAGAAATACCTGAAGCTCACCGGCAAGGCCTGACCCATGGGCCGCCCGGATTGCGGCGCCAACCGCCGCGGCGCGCTGCTCGCGACGCTGCTCCTGCTCTGCGCGGGCGCCCTGCAGGCCGCCGAGCCTGGCCGCGCGGCGGTCGCCACCCCCCACCCATCGGCCACCGTGGCCGGCCTGGAAACCCTGGCCCACGGCGGTAACGCCTTCGACGCCGCGGTCGCCATCAGCGCTGCCCTGGCGGTGGCCGAGCCCTACGGATCGGGCCTCGGCGGCGGCGGTTTCTTCCTGCTCCGCCAGGGCGGCGACAAGCCCGTCTACCGCTTCCTCGACGCCCGCGAACGTGCCCCCCTGGCCGCCCACGCGCGCCTTTACGTGCGCAACGGCAAGGTCGATCCCGCCCTGTCCCTGGACGGCGCGCTGGCCGCCGCCATCCCCGGCCTGCCGGCGGCCCTGGCCGATCTCTCCGGCCGCTACGGCCGCCTGCCCCTGGCCGACAGCCTGACCCCGGCCATCCGCCTGGCCCGCGACGGCATCTCGGTGGATCGCATCTACCGCGAACGCGCCGCCTGGCGCCTGTCGTCCCTGCGCGACGACCGCGAGACGGCGCGGCTGTTCCTCGACCACAAGGGCGAGATCCCGGAGGAGTTCAGCCTGCTGCGCCAACCGGAGCTGGCCGACACACTCGAGCGCATCGCCCGCTACGGCAAGGCCGGGTTCTACAGCGGTGCCACCGCCGACAAACTGGTACAGGGCGTGAATGCCGCCGGCGGCATCTGGAGCCTGCGCGACCTGGCCGAGTACAAGACCGTGGAGCGCCAGCCGATCCGCTTCCGCCTGGCCGAAGGCCGCGAGCTGATCAGCGCCCCGCCACCGTCGGCCGGCGGCATCGCCCTGGCCCAGAGCCTGGCCATGCTGCAGGAACTGCCCTGGCGCACGGCCGACCGCGTGCAGCGCACCCATTACGTGGTGGAAGCGTTGCGCCGCGCCTACCGCGACCGTGGCCTGCTCGGCGACCCGGATTTCGTCGCCATCCCCACTGCCAAACTGCTCGACGCCGACTACCTGAAGCGGCTGGCGAAAGGCATCGACGCCCGCCGCGCCACCCCCAGCAGCAGCCTGCCGCCGTCGCCGCCCTGGCGCGAAGGCGATCACACCACCCATTTCGCGGTGATCGACAAGGACGGCAACGCGGTGGCCGCCACCCTGTCCATCAACCTGCCCTTCGGCGCGGCCTTCACCGTGCCCGGCACCGGCGTGCTGCTCAACGACGAAATGGACGACTTCGCCGCCAACCCGGAAGGTGCCAACGCCTATGGGCTGACCGCCAGCCAGGCCAATGCGGTGGGCTCGGGCAAGCGACCGCTGTCCTCCATGAGCCCCACCTTCATCGAGAGCGACGAGGCCTTCACCGCCTTCGGCACGCCGGGCGGCAGCCGGATTCCCAGCATGGTGCTGCTCTCGGTGCTGGAGTACCTGGATGGTCAGCCGGTGAATCGCTGGCCGGCGGTGGCGCGCTATCACCACCAGTACCTTCCGGACCAGATCGAGCACGAACCGGGCGCCTTCAGCAGCAGCGAAAGCGCCGAACTGCGCGCCCGTGGCTACAGCCTCAAGCCCCTGGAGCGCAACTACGGCAACCAGCAGGTGCTGTTCTGGAACAAGGCCAAGGGCAGCCTGGAAGCCGCCAGCGACCCGCGCGGCCTCGGCCTTTCCAGCGTGCTCGAAATCGACAAGGTGCGGTAGCGCCGACCCTGCCGGGGTTCACCCGCGCGGCGAGCGCCCCCCCTGAAACGCCGACGGCCCCGAATGAGGGGCCGTCGCGGGGGAGCAGGAATCAATCTTTCCGGTAGCCGCTCATGGTGCAACCCAGGCAGCGCACGAAGGTTTCCTTGGCCGGCACCACCACCAGTTCCTGGGCCGCTTCTTCGACGTTACCGCCCAAGGCGGAGAACGGCAGGCTGATGATGAACAGGCCGGTGCCGATGATGGTGGCGCCCAGCAGCAGCGGCCGGGCAATGACGATGTCGCCGGCCATGCGGTAGCCGGTGGGGGCGTCGGCGGTGTACATGGGGTCGCCGCTGACGTTTTCCTGCACCACTTCCGCATTCGCCGGCAGCGCCAGCAGGCCAGTGGTCAGCGCCAGGACAGCAGCGGTCGTGCGGAACAGGTTCATGCGGGCGATCCTTCAGCTATGGGTGTGCGGAAAACTATATCAGTGCGGGGCGGACTGACAGCGTGATGGCCTTCAATCGCCATTGAAAGCGTAGTCGGGTTTTTTCGGGACGTGGGGCCGGTAGAAGGCCAGCAGCTGGCGCAGGTCGGACTGCTCGTCGCCGCTGGGAACGAAAGGCGGGCCGATCACCACCCGCCGCCCCACGTAGTCCAGGGCTGTCGGGACGATGGGCACGCCGGCGCCACGGGCGATGTGGTAGAAGCCCATCTTCCAGCGTTCCACTCGCTTGCGCGTGCCTTCCGGCGAGATCACCAGCATGAACTCGCGGCTTTCGCGGAAACGCTCCACCGCCTGGTCGACCCTGTTCGACTTGAGGTGGCGATGAATGGGCACGCCACCCCAGCGCCGCAGCAGCCCGGCGAAGGGCCAGCGGAACAGGGTGTGCTTGCCGAACCAGCGGGCGTTCAGGCGCAGCACGAACTTCACCGCGAGGAAGAGCACGAAATCCCAGTTGGAGGTGTGGTGGGCGCCGATCACCACGAACTTGTCGAGGGCCGGCAGGCGTCCCTCGATGCGCCAGCCCATCAGGCGCAGCACGCCATGGCCGATCGCCTCGGCAAAAGGATTGCGGGGCAGGTAGTTGCCTTGCATGGAACCGTCTTCTTTCTTGTCGTTGTGAGTGGGTAGGCGAGATGCCGAACCGGCCGGCCCGGCACGGATTCAGCGCTGGCAGCGCGGGCAATAGACGCTGGCGCGCTGGCCGAGACGGACTTCCCGGAGGCCGGAGCCGCACTGCTTGCAGAACTCGCCGCCGCGCCCGTACACCCAGAGCTCCTGCTGGAAGTAGCCGGGCTTGCCGTCGCCGCCGACGAAGTCGCGCAGGGTGGTGCCGCCGCACTCGATGGCCTGGGCGAGGATGCGCTTGATCTCCACCGCCAGCTTCAGATAGCGCGCCCGGGAAATCGAGCCGGCTTCGCGGCGTGGATCGATGCCGGCGGCGAACAGCGCCTCGCTGGCGTAGATGTTGCCGACGCCCACCACCACTGCGTTGTCCATGATGAACGGCTTCACCGCCATGCCGCGGCCACGGGACAGCTGGAACAGGCGCTCGCCGTCGAACAGCTCGGTCAGCGGCTCCGGCCCCAAGTGGCGCAGCAGCTCGTGGTTCAGCGGGTCCTCGCTCCAGAGCAGCGCGCCGAAGCGACGCGGGTCCGTATAGCGCAGGGCCATGCCCGACTCCAGCTCGATATCCACGTGCTCGTGCCTGGCCGCTTCGAGGCCGGCTTCCACCAGGCGCAGACTGCCGGACATGCCCAGGTGGCTGATCAGGGTGCCGGCTTCGGCGCCCAGCAGCAGGTACTTGGCACGGCGTTCCACGCGCAGGATGCGCTGGCCGGACAGACGCACGTCCAGGTCTTCGGGAATGGGCCAGCGCAGGCGGCGTTCACGCACGATCACCCGGCTGACGCGCTGGCCTTCGAGGAAAGGCGCGATGCCGCGGCGGGTGGTTTCGACTTCAGGTAGTTCAGGCATCGGTATCTCGGTTCATGGCGCAGCGGAGCTCAGCTCAGACCGAGCTCGCGAATGCTTTCCTTGAGGTTCTCGAAGTCGTACTCCGACAGTCCCACATAGTCCAGCACCTGGGCGCGGATGCTCAGCCACTCATAGTCCTCGGCCTGGTTGCCCAGCACCAGATGCGAGGCGCAAATGTGTTCGGCCATCTTGAGGATCGCCAGCAGTGTCTTGAGCTGGGCGTCGCGCCCGGAGTCGTCGCTGAAGATCGACAAGGCGTTGTGGTGGTTGGCGATGGCCTCGCAGAGGTGCTCCGGCAGGCGCCAGGAGCGCGCGGTAAAATAGCCGACCACCGCATGGTTGGTATTCAGCAGGCGATTCTCGGTGTCCACCACGCGGCGCTCGGGACTCGCGCTGGCGTAGGCCTCCTCCAGCACCACCATGTAGTCCGGGAAGCGCTTGATCATCAGCGGCACGCCGCAGTTGTGGAACAGCCCGAGGGCATAGGCCTCGTCCGCCGACTGGTAGCCGATGCGCTTGGCCAGGGTCAGGCAGGTCATGGCGACGTCCTGGGCGGTGTCCCAGAAACGGTTCAGGGTAACGATGGTTTCGTCGCTCATCTCGCCCTTGATCGACTGCGCGTTGATCAGGTTGATCACCGTGTTGCAGCCCAGCAGGTTCACCGCCTGCTGGATCGAGGCGATGCGATTGGCGAGGCCGAAGAAGGGCGAGTTGACGATCTTCAGCAGCGCACCGGAGAGGCCCGGGTCCTGGCTGATCAGGCGGGCGATGGTCTTCAGGTCCGGGTTGGGCATGACCTGCTCCATTTGCAGGTCGACCATGATTTGCGGCTGCGGCGGTACGCTGATGCCCTGCAGGACCTGGCGGATCTGCTCGGCGGTGAGTTCTTGAACCATGAGGGGCGATGGCGGAAGTTGGCTGAGCGCGCAGTCTACCCGGAGAACTCGGGTCTGGGGCGGTATCCTGCCCAAAAAACTGCGCCGACACTCAAGGGCACTTCCGTGGCGCTGGCTACCTCGACGCGAGGCGGCCGAGACCGTTTAATCGGACTGACTGGACGTCTCCATGGCACCGGATAGTTTCACGATCACCGCGCAGGACATCCCCGTGCAAACATCCGAACATCCCGCCCTATACGACAGGATGTTCAAACGACTTTTTTGGCCAACCGGGACGCGCCTTACTCATCCGAAACAGTCAAGTTCAATGGCATCAATCAATGATGCCATTGAACTTTTCCGCGCAGCTGATAATTACCAGCCGGGCGACAAGAGACCTTCGACACCACCCTTGATGGCACCCAGGACTCCGAATCCGATGAAACCGAGTGTGCCACCAACCACGGCAGCCGGCGGGCCAAAGATGCCGCCAATGGTAGAGCCACCCGTGCTGCCGGCGCTGACACCCAGCTCGGCCCCCTCCATGGCGCCCTGGTAGGCCCCCTCGACGAGGCCTTTTATGCCGCCGAGAATACCGGCGCCCGAAACCTCTTCAACTTCCTGCATGGTCAGTTCTTGCATGAATATAAAACTCCTAATGTTCTACTGCTTGACAATACGCCCAGACGCATAGCTGGACACGACTTTAACGGAAGACATGAAGCCCCCTGCTAAATTCAGCATGAATCGCTATTCCGGATTAACAGATGCGATCCTCTTTCAGGCCTGCAAATGGAAATACTTTGAATGGAGAACGAATGACATTGAAGTATTCCTGCCAGTGAAAACAACTCGCCCAATATATTGAAAAAGTTGCACTCAAACCAACCCGACCAACTAATAGGAATACTCCTATTAACACCCCAAACAAAGGACTCAGGACTTGTACGAAAAATCTTCACGCGAAAACCATGCGAATCGATATCGGACGCAGGCGCGCCGATATAGCGTGGAAAATGAGCGTTCGAAGGTAGATTTCAACGCATCCCCAAGGGACGTTCCGCTCTGTTGCCGATTGCCTCGACCCCGGGATCTCGCCGCTTTGCGCGTGCGAGGAATGGACCGCTCGAACCGGCTGAACGGCCATCGACCACACAGCGGCGAAGCCTGCCGCTGCGTTATAATCGCGCTCTTTTGCCGGAGCCTTTGTCATGTCCCTGCCCAGCCTGCGCCTCAAAGCCAATGCCGACCGACGCCTGCGCGCCGGCCACCTATGGGTGTACAGCAACGAGGTGGACGTGGTCGCCACCCCGCTGAACCTGTTCCAGCCGGGCGACCAGGCGATCCTCGAAGCCGCAGGCGGCAAGCCCCTGGGCGTGGTGGCGCTCTCTCCGAACAACCTGATCTGCGCCCGCCTGGTGTCCCGCGACGTCAAGCATGTGCTGGACAAATCCCTGCTGGTGCATCGCATCAACGTCGCCCTGAGCCTGCGCGAGCGCCTGTTCGACAAGCCCTTCTACCGCCTGGTCTACGGCGACTCCGACCTGCTCCCCGGCCTGGTGGTGGACCGCTTCGACGACATCCTCGTGGTGCAGCTCGCCTCCGCCGCCATGGAGCGCAACAAGGCCGCCGTCCTCGACGCCCTGGTGCAGGTGCTGAAACCCCGTGGCGTGCTCTGGAAGAACGACTCCAGCGCCCGTGACGCCGAGGGCCTGGAGCGTTACGTCGACACCGCCTTTGGCGTGGTGCCCGAGTGGGTCGCCCTGGAAGAGAACGGCGTGAAGTTCGAAGCGCCGGTGATGGAAGGCCAGAAGACCGGCTGGTTCTACGACCACCGCATGAACCGCGCGCGCCTGGCGCCCTATGTGAAGGGCAAGCGCGTACTCGACCTGTTCAGCTACATCGGCGGCTGGGGCGTGCAGGCCGCGGCCTTCGGCGCCAGCGAAGTGTTCTGCGTCGACGCCTCGGGTGTCGCCCTGGACGGCGTGGAGCGCAACGCCACCCTCAACGGCGTCGCCGAGCAGGTCACCTGCGTCGAAGGCGACGTCTTCGAAGCCCTCAAGGAGCTCAAGGCCGCCGAGGAACGCTTCGACGTGGTGGTGGCCGACCCGCCGGCCTTCATCAAGCGCAAGAAGGACCTGAAGAACGGCGAAGCCGCCTACCGCCGCCTCAACGAGCAGGCCATGCGCCTCTTGAACAAGGACGGCATCCTGGTCAGCGCCTCCTGCTCCATGCACCTGCCGGAAGACGACCTGCAGAACATCCTGCTCGGCAGCGCCCGCCACCTGGATCGCAACATCCTCCTGCTGGAGCGCGGCGGCCAGGGTCCGGACCACCCGGTGCACCCGGCCATCGCCGAGACCCGCTACATCAAGAGCCTGACCTGCCGCCTGCTGCCCAACAGCTGATCGCGGCGTCCCTCCGCCACACCAGGGGCGGCGCCACGCGCCGGGCCCGACCGCCAGCCTTTCCCTGCCGGTCGGGCCCGGCGTAGAATCGGGCGATTCCTCGCCAACCATCCTCCGGCGGGCCTGTGAGCCCCGGCCGAGCGAGCGGAGACCCCGCCCCGCCTTCCGGCCACCACCGACCGAACGGCCATCTGCCGTTTGCATCCGGTTCGTTCCGCGCTCACGATGAGACTCTTACCGATACCTGATCAGCCGCAGGAAACCGTCATGCCCGATTACCGCTCGAAAACCTCCACCCACGGCCGCAACATGGCCGGCGCCCGTGCCCTGTGGCGCGCCACCGGGATGAAGGACGAGGACTTCAAGAAGCCGATCATCGCCATCGCCAACTCCTTCACCCAGTTCGTGCCTGGCCACGTGCACCTGAAGGACCTGGGCCAGCTGGTCGCCCGCGAGATCGAGAAGCACGGCGGCGTGGCCAAGGAATTCAACACCATCGCCGTGGACGACGGCATCGCCATGGGCCACGACGGCATGCTCTATTCCCTGCCGAGCCGCGAGATCATCGCCGACTCCGTGGAATACATGGTCAACGCCCACTGCGCCGACGCCATCGTCTGCATTTCCAACTGCGACAAGATCACCCCCGGCATGCTGATGGCCGCCCTGCGCCTGAACATCCCCGTGGTGTTCGTCTCCGGCGGCCCGATGGAAGCCGGCAAGACCAAGCTGGCCAGCCACGGCCTGGACCTGGTGGACGCCATGGTGGTCGCCGCCGACGACTCCTGCTCCGACGAGAAGGTCGCCGAATACGAGCGCAGCGCCTGCCCCACCTGCGGCTCCTGCTCCGGCATGTTCACCGCCAACTCGATG
This sequence comes from Pseudomonas sp. Q1-7, assembly GCF_028010285.1. Taxonomy (NCBI): domain Bacteria; kingdom Pseudomonadati; phylum Pseudomonadota; class Gammaproteobacteria; order Pseudomonadales; family Pseudomonadaceae; genus Pseudomonas; species Pseudomonas sp. Q1-7. The sequence continues at coordinate 252,356 of NZ_CP116304.1, read as the reverse complement.
AACTGCCTGACCGAGGCCCTGGGCCTGTCGCTGCCGGGCAACGGCTCCACCCTGGCCACCCACGCCGACCGCGAACAGCTGTTCCTGCGCGCCGGCCGCCTGGCCGTCGAGCTGTGCCAGCGCTACTACGGTGAGGGCGATGACAGCGTGCTGCCGCGCAATATCGCCAACTTCAAGGCGTTCGAGAACGCCATGACCCTGGACATCGCCATGGGCGGTTCCACCAACACCATCCTGCACCTGCTGGCCGCCGCCCAGGAGGCGGAAGTGGCCTTCGACCTGCGCGACATCGACCGCCTCTCGCGCAAGGTGCCGCAGCTGTGCAAGGTGGCGCCGAACATCCAGAAGTACCACATGGAGGATGTGCACCGCGCCGGCGGCATCTTCTCCATCCTCGGCGAGCTGGCCCGTGGCGGCCTTCTGCACACCGACGTCGCCACCGTGCACAGCCCGAGCATGGCCGACGCCATCGCCCAGTGGGACATCACCCAGACCCGCGACGAGAAGGTCCACACCTTCTTCAAGGCCGGCCCGGCGGGCATCCCCACCCAGGTCGCCTTCAGCCAGTCGACGCGCTGGGACACCCTGGACGACGACCGCGCCGAAGGCTGCATCCGCAGTGTCGAGCACGCCTACTCCCAGGAAGGCGGCCTGGCGGTGCTCTACGGCAACATCGCCCTCGACGGCTGCGTGGTGAAGACCGCCGGCGTGGATGAGTCCATCCACGTCTTCGAAGGCACCGCGAAGATCTTCGAAAGCCAGGACAGCGCCGTGAAAGGCATCCTCGCCGACGAAGTGAAGGCCGGCGACATCGTCATCATCCGCTACGAAGGCCCGAAAGGCGGCCCGGGCATGCAGGAAATGCTGTATCCGACCAGCTACCTGAAGTCCAAGGGCCTGGGCAAGCAATGCGCCCTGCTCACCGACGGGCGCTTCTCCGGCGGCACCTCGGGCCTGTCTATCGGCCACGCCTCGCCGGAAGCCGCCGCGGGCGGCGCCATCGGCCTGGTGCAGGATGGCGACAAGGTGCTGATCGACATCCCCAACCGCAGCATCAACCTGCTGGTGTCCGATGACGAACTGGCCGCCCGCCGCGTCGAGCAGGACAAGAAAGGCTGGAAACCCGCCGCGCCGCGCGCGCGCAAGGTGACCACCGCCCTCAAGGCCTACGCCCTGCTGGCCACCAGCGCCGACAAGGGCGCGGTGCGCGACAAGTCGATGCTGGAAGGCTGATCGCAACCGCTCCAATGGATAGCCCGGCCTTGCGCCGGGCTTTCTACTTTCTTGTGGGAGCGAATTCATTCGCGAATGCAGAGCCCGCAGAGTTGCCCTGCAATTGGGGCCGCTACGCGACCCTATCGCGATTGAAATCGCTCCTACAGATTCTCATTGGACGGCTATCGCTTCGCCCAACCCCTCCCACGCAGTAGAATCGCCGCTTTTTTGCGGTCGATCGCCATGACTTCACTGGAAAAGCCCCCCGTAACCGAGCCCCGCAGCGAGCTGCTCTACGGCTTGGAAGACAAGCCGCGCCCCTTGGCCGCCCTGCTGGCCGCGTTGCAGCACCTGCTGGCCATCATCGTGCCCATCGTCACCCCCGGCCTGCTCATCTGCCAGGCGCTGGGCGTATCGGCGCGGGACACCAACCTGATCGTCTCCATGTCCCTAGTGGCTTCCGGTATTGCCACCTATGTCCAGTGCAAGCGCTTTGGCCCCTTCGGCGCCGGCCTGCTGATCGTCCAGGGCACCAGCTTCAACTTCGTCGGCCCGCTGATCGCCGGCGGTGCGCTGATGGTCAAGCAGGGCACGCCGGTGGAAGCGGTGATGGCCGCCATCCTCGGCGTGGTGATGGCCGGCGCCTTCGTCGAGATGGGCATCTCCCGCGTGCTGCCCTTCGTCAAGCGCCTGATCAACCCGCTGGTGACCGGCATCGTGGTGCTGATGATCGGCCTGACCCTGATCAAGGTCGGCCTGATCAGCATGGGCGGCGGCTTCGGCGCCATGGCCAACGGCAGCTTCGCCAACGGCGAGAACCTGCTGCTGTCCGGCACCGTGCTGGGGGTGATCCTGCTGCTCAACCGCATTCCGCTGGTGTGGATGCGCAGTTGTGCCATCGTCATCGCTCTGCTGGTGGGCTATGCGCTGGCCGCCTGGCTCGGCCGCCTGGACTTCAGCGGCCTGCACGACGCGCCGCTGGTACAAGTGCCAGTGCCGCTGCACTTCGGCCTGGGCTTCTCCTGGTCGCTGTTCGTGCCGATGCTGGTGATCTACCTGGTCACCTCCCTGGAAGCCATCGGCGACGTCACCGCCACCAGCAAGGTCTCGCGGCAGCCGGTGGAAGGCCCGCTGTGGATGCAGCGGATCAAGGGTGGCGTGCTGGTGAACGGCGCCAACTCGCTGCTGGCGGGCCTGTTCAACACCTTCCCCAGCTCGATCTTCGCGCAGAACAACGGCGTGATTCAGTTGACCGGCATCGCCAGCCGCCATATCGGCCTGTGGATCGCGCTGATGCTGGTGCTGCTGGGCCTGTTCCCGGCAGTGGCCGGCGTGCTCCAGGCGATTCCCGAGCCGGTGCTGGGCGGCGCCGCCATGGTGATGTTCGGCGCCGTGGCCGCGTCCGGCATCAATATCCTCGCCGGCACCACGCTCGATCGTCGCGCCCTGCTGATCATCGCCGTCTCCCTGGCCCTGGGCCTGGGCGTATCCCAGGTGCCGGAATTTCTCGCGCACATGCCGGCGGCCCTGCGCAACATCCTCGAATCCGGCGTCGCCACCGGCGGCCTCTGCGCCCTGCTGCTGAATTGGTTCTTGCCGGAAACCCCGGCGCACCCTCGCTGAGTGGCAGAATGGGCTTCATCCAGTGATGAGGCCCATTCCATGACAACCCTCCGCATTGGCCTGATCGCCGACACCCACGGACTCCTCCGCCCCCAGGCCATGGCGGCCCTGCAAGGCTGCGACCACATCCTGCATGCCGGCGATATCGGCAAGCCTGAAATCCTCGACGCCCTGCGCCAACTGGCACCGCTTACCGCAGTGCGCGGCAACAACGACCGTGAAACCTGGGCGGATGGCATCAATGAAGCGGAAGCGTTGCGGCTGGGCGGAATCGGCATCTATCTGGTGCACGACCAGGCGGATATCCCCAGCGATCTCGCCGGGCGCGGCTTCAGCGTGGTAGTCACCGGCCACTCCCACAAGCCGCTGATCACCGAACGCGCCGGGCTTCTGCACGTGAATCCGGGCAGCGCCGGACCCAGGCGCTTCAGCCTGCCGGTGTCGGTGGGGTTTCTGCGGATCGAAGAAGGGAAGGTGCGAACGGAGCTCAGGGAGCTGAGCGTGTAAGCGCATTCGTTCGCGAAGGACCGCGCAGCAGTCCCGGATGACTTCACGCCCAAATCCTGCGCGTCAGCGCTTCTCCCACACCTCGAAGGCGTAGGCCGGCGTGTCCGTCGTCGCCTCGTGCTCGATGCTGGAAGCCAGGCGCCAGTCCTGCTGCGACACTTCCGGGAAGAACGCATCGCCTTCCGGCGCCAGTTCCACGCGGGTGAGATAGAGGCGGTCGGCTATCGCCAGGCCCTGGGCATAAAGCTGGGCGCCACCGATCAGCATCAGTTCCTCGGCTGCTTCCTCCCGCGCCCAGGCGTCGGCGCGCTCAAGGGCGGCCTCCAGGCTGGTGAAGACTTCCGCACCTTCCAGCAGCAGCCCTTCCTGGCGGCTGACCACCAGATTGAGCCGGCCGGGCAATGGACGGCCGAGGGAATCCCAAGTCTTGCGCCCCATGATGATCGGCTTGCCGAGGGTCATGGCCTTGAAATGCTTGAGGTCCGCCGGCAGGTGCCAGGGCAGTTGGTTGTCACGGCCGATCACGCGGTTCTGCGCGAGGGCGGCGATCAGGCAGAGGGGCAGGGTCTTTTTCATGGCGGCGAGAATACCGGCTGAGGCTGCCCAGAGAAAGCCAACGGACGTTGAGTGCCCGCGTCCCGGTCGGCCAGGTTCCGGACACGCATGGCGCGGAGGCGCGCCACATTGTCGGAGACCATTCGTCGACAATCATTTTTCTGACCGAAAGGTCAGCTACCGTATCGCTGTATTTCGGTGGAATTGCTCGACAGTACACGGTAAATCGGCGAAAGAACGTGACGGAAGAATTGTATACAAAGAACTAGCCAACAGTCTTATTAATTGTCTACAGTTGCCAGCACAATAACAAAAGCGAGTGCTCACCATGACAGTCCCAACCGCAAGTCCGTCTCCGGTGCAACGCCCCGAAGACGAAAACCTCGGCATTGGAGCCAACCTCGCCTACGGTCTGCAGCATGTGCTGACCATGTATGGCGGAATTGTCGCGGTACCCCTGATCATCGGCCAGGCCGCCGGGCTATCGCCCGCGGACATCGGCCTGCTGATCGCGGCCTCCCTGTTCGCCGGCGGCCTGGCGACCCTGCTGCAGACCATCGGCCTGCCGTTCTTCGGCTGCCAGCTGCCGCTGGTGCAAGGCGTGTCCTTCGCCGGCGTGGCGACTATGATCGCCATCATCGGCGGCAATGGTCAGGGCGGCATCCCCGTGGTGCTGGGCGCGGTGATCTCGGCCTCGCTGATCGGCCTGCTGATCACACCGGTGTTCTCACGCATCACCAAGTTCTTTCCGCCCCTGGTGACCGGCATCGTCATCACCACCATCGGCCTCACCCTGATGCCCGTGGCCGCGCGCTGGGCGATGGGCGGCAACAGCCAGTCGCCGGAGTTCGGCAGCGTCGCCAACATCGGCCTGGCCGCCTTCACCCTGGCCACCGTGCTGCTGCTGAGCAAGCTGGGCAGCGCGAGCATCTCGCGCCTGTCGATCCTGCTGGCGATGGTCATCGGCACCCTGGTGGCGGTGTTCGCCGGCATGGCGGACTTCTCCAAGGTGCTCGAGGGCCCGCTGGTGGCGATGCCCACCCCGCTGCACTTCGGCATGCCGGAGTTCCAGATCGCCGCAATCCTGTCGATGTTGATCGTGATCATCGTGACCCTGGTGGAAACCTCCGCCGACATCCTCGCGGTCGGTGAAATCATCGGCACCAAGGTGGACTCCAAGCGCCTGGGCAACGGCCTGCGCGCGGACATGATCTCCAGCTCGCTGGCCCCGCTGTTCGGCTCCTTCACCCAGAGCGCCTTCGCCCAGAACGTCGGCCTGGTGGCGGTGACCGGCGTGAAGAGCCGCTACGTGGTGGCCACCGCCGGCCTGATCCTGGTAACCCTCGGCCTGCTGCCGGTGATGGGCCGCCTGATCGCCGCCGTTCCCACGTCGGTGCTGGGCGGCGCGGGCGTGGTGCTGTTCGGCACCGTGGCCGCCTCGGGCATCCGCACCCTGGCCCAGGTGGACTACCGCAACAACATGAACCTGATCATCGTCGCGACCTCCATCGGCTTCGGCATGATCCCGATCGCCGCGCCGACCTTCTACCACCACTTCCCGGCCTGGTTCGAAACCATCTTCCATTCCGGCATCAGCTCCGCCGCCATCATGGCCATCGCACTGAACCTCATCTTCAACCACCTGAAGGCCGGCAACTCCGACCAGCAGTCGGTGTTCGTCGCCGCCAGCGAGCGCACCCTGCGCTACCAGGACATCGCCGCCCTGCACGAGGGCGACTATTTCCGCGACGGCAAGCTGTACGACTGCGACGGCAAGGAGGTGAAGGTCTGTGACCCCAGCGACCATCACGGCGAGCCCCCGACCCCAAGGGTCAAGGTGGCAGCCGGTTCCCACAGCCACTGACCGCGAAGGCCGGCGCCCTGCGCCGGCCTTCCGTTGATGAACGGCCCGCCCGCAACGGCTATCCTCTGGGCTCACCCTTGGCCAAGAGGCCCTTCGTGAGCCAACCCGACTCCACCCCCCTCTCCCACATCGACCGCCTCTGGCTGACCGAGGCGATCCGCCTGCGCGAAGAACACGCAGGCCCCCTCGAAGATGCCGAAGCCAACCGTCGCGCCAATGCCACCGGCGGCGACCTTGCACAACGCATCCAGACCCGCGCCCTCTGGCTGGCCGAGCGTGACGGCCAGGCCGAGGCCCTGCAGCACTGGCGCCAGGGCGCCCGGCTCGCCGGCCTGCTGCTGACGTTGCTCGCCCTGGCAAGCGGCGCCGGCCTGGCGGTGGCCGCGCTGGGCGACGGTCAACGCCCGGTCAACCTGTTCTGGGCCCTGGGCAGCCTGCTCGGACTGCACCTGCTGATGCTGTTCGGTTGGGTGCTGTCCTTCGGATTCGGCCGCGGCACCAGCCTGCTCGGCCGGTTCTGGCTCTGGACCAGCGGCAAGCTCGCCCGCGACGCCCAGGCCGCGCACCTGGCCCCGGCCCTGCTCCTGCTGCTGCAACGCCAGCGGCTGACCCGCTGGGCCCTGGGCGCCCTGGTCCATGGCGCCTGGTCGCTGAGCCTCGGCAGCGCCCTGCTGGTGCTCCTGCTGCTGCTCGCCACCCGCCGCTACGGTTTCGTCTGGGAAACCACCATCCTCGGTAGCGACACCTTCGTCGTCCTCACCCAGGCCTTGGGCGCCCTGCCCGCGCTGCTCGGTTTCAGCCTGCCGGACGCCGAAACCATCCGCGCCAGCAGCAGCGTGGTCAGTGCAGAGGCCGCGCGCCAGGCCTGGTCCGGCTGGCTGCTCGGCGTGGTCTTCACCTACGGCCTGCTGCCGCGCCTGCTGCTTGGCCTGTTCTGCGGATGGCGCTGGTCGCAGGGCCGCACCCGCCTGGCCCTGGACCTCGGCCTGCCCGGCTATGGCCTACTGCGCGAACGCCTGCAACCGGCCAGCGAGCGCCTGGGGGTCTGCGATGCAGCCCCCGCCACCTTGCCCGCCCCCCATGCCGGCCAACGGGACGGCGAGAGCCATGGCGCGCTGCTGGTGGGCATCGAACTGGATGACCGCCAGCCCTGGCCGCCGGCTCTGCCCCGAGGGGTGGGCGATGCCGGCGTGCTGGACAGCCGCGAACAGCGCCAGCGCCTGTTGGACCAGCTCAGCCGCTTCCCCCCGCAGCGCCTGGCGGTGGCCTGCGACCCACGCCGCTCGCCGGACCGTGGCACCCTGGCGCTGATCGGTGAACTGGCGCGCAGCGCGGCGCAGACCCGCGTCTGGCTGCTGCCGCCCCCTGCCGGCGAAGCCCTCGACAGCCAGCGCCTGGAAGACTGGCACCAGGCCCTCGACCGCCTTGCCCTGCCCCACGCCCAGGGCGCCCCCCTGCGCTGGCTGGAGCGCGGCCATGACTAAGCCGCTGAAACTGGCCGTGGTCGGCCACACCAATGTCGGCAAGACCTCCCTGCTGCGCACCCTGCTGCGTGATCGCGACTTCGGCGAGGTTTCTCATCGGCCCAGCACGACCCGCCATGTGGAAGGCGCGCGCTTGTCGGTGGACGGCGAGCCGCTGCTGGAGCTCTACGACACCCCCGGCCTGGAGGACGCCATCGCCCTGCTCGACCACCTGGAGCGCCTGGACCGTCCCGGGGAACGGTTGGACGGTCCGGCAAGGCTGGCCCGTTTCCTCGACGGCAGCGAGGCGCGCCAACGCTTCGAGCAGGAAGCCAAGGTCCTGCGCCAACTGCTGGCGTCCGACGCCGGGCTCTATGTGATCGACGCCCGCGAGCCGGTGCTGGCCAAGTACCGTGACGAGTTGGCGGTGCTCGCCATGTGCGGCCGCCCGCTGCTGCCAGTGCTGAACTTCGTCGCCAGCGAAGGCCACCGCGAGGCCGACTGGCGCGAGGCCCTGGCCCGCCTCGGCCTGCATGCCCTGGTGCGCTTCGACAGCGTGGCGCCGCCGCTGGACGGCGAGCAGCGCCTCTATGACAGCCTCGCCCTGCTGCTGGAGCGCGCCCGTCCGCAACTGCAGCGCCTGGTGGACGATCACCAGGCGCAACGGCGTCTGCGCCTGGAGACCGGCGCCCGGCTGATCGCCGAACTCCTGCTGGACGTGGCCGCCTGTCGGCGCAGCGTGCCGGCCCAGGACGCCGCGCTGCAGGCCGCCACCGAGATTCTGCGCCAGCAGGTGCGCCAGCGTGAGCAGCGCTGTGTGGAAGCGCTGCTGCGGCTCTACGCCTTCAACCAGGGCGATGCCGCCGCCGGCGAACTGCCATTGCTGGACGGCCGCTGGGGCGACGACCTGTTCAATCCAGAGACCCTCAGGCAACTGGGTGTACGCCTGGGCGGCGGCATGGCCGCGGGCGCGGCAGCCGGGGCCGGTGTCGACCTGCTGGTGGGCGGCCTCACCCTCGGCGCCGCCGCGGCCCTTGGCGCCATCGCCGGGGGCGCCTGGCAGACCTTCGGCCATTACGGCGAACGTCTGCTGGGCAAGATCAAGGGACAACGCGAACTGACCGTGGACGACGCCATCCTGCGCCTGCTCGCCCTGCGTCAACGCCAGTTGCTGGCGGCGCTGGACGCCCGCGGCCACGCGGCCTTCGAGGCGGTGCGCATCGGCACCCCGGAAGAGCAGCAATGGCGCGAAGGCAAGCTACCGCCCGTGCTGGCCAAGGCACGTGCCCACCCGGAATGGTCGTCGCTGAATCCCGGCGCGGAGCTGGAACAGGCGGAACGCCAGGGCTGGGTGGCCAGCCTGGCAAAGGGTTTGCAGCCCTAGCTCAGCGGCCGCCCGCTTCGATGAGAATGCGGTCCGCTCGGCACTCGTTGCGGTCGGCCGGCCGGCGACTGGCGAACTGGCCGTCGACCACGCCTACCAGGCTGTCGGCCGTCTTCAGCTCGCGGGGCAGGGCCACGCGGATTTCCTGCAGGTACTGGCCGCTGCAGATGAGCAGGAAGTTGTGCGACGCTTCGCGGCTACCGAACTCGTCCTCCACCTTCTGGTAGAAGACGCGCCTGGAAATGCCGCCACCGATGTTGGCGACCACGTACTGGCCGGCCTTCGACTCATCCAGCTGGCGCACCAGGTCGACGGCGCGGCGGAAGTAGGTATCGTCGTCCATCTGCGTCTGGCAAATCCCGTGCTTGTCCCACTGGTAACGACCGAAGCGGGTGCTGTACTGGAAGTTCGGCATCCACGGCCGCACATAATCCAGGGTGTCGGCGCGGAGGTTCATCTGCGGCCCCTGGCAATGGCCGTAGTGCTTGCCGCAGGACTGGCGATTGGGCCAGAGGCCGTGGAGCGTCAGGTGGGAAATCCGCAGCTCACCGGCGTCCAGCGCCTCGCACTCGGGTTTGCTGCCCTGGTAGGAGGCGTGTTCGCAGAACCCCGGTTGCCAAGTGGCGGCCAGCACATAACCGTCGTGCTGGTCCGGCAGGCTGCAGATATCGCCGCCGGTGGCAGACCCTTGCGCCTTGCCGGTGTTGAACACCAGCCCTTCGACAGCCCCGCAGCCGGCGGAAACCCAGCGCAGCGGCGTAGCGCTAGCCGGCAGGCGAATGCGCAGCCAGTCGTAGTCGCGCTTGTTCACTTCCACCACTTCGTAGCGCTGCCCCGGCCTCACTTCGAGCCCGTCCGGGTTGGTGCGCTTGCGGATGGACTGGAAGGCCTCGCAGCGCTGGCTGGCGACGAAGCGGCCCTGGGCCGGTTCGGCCCAGGCGGCAAAGGCCGGCCAGAGGCCGAGCAGGCCCGTGAGCAGGGCCGCGACTGGCCATTTCATCGTCGGCTCAGACCGCGACCGGGGCCTTGATGTGCGGATGGGACTGGTAGCCCACCAGCTCGAAGTCCTCGAAGCGGAAGGCGAACAGGTCTTTCACCTCGGGATTCAGCTTCATGGTCGGCAGCGGCAGCGGCTCGCGGGTGAGCTGCAGGTCGGTCTGCTCGATATGGTTGGCGTACAGGTGGCAGTCACCGCCGGTCCAGATGAACTCGCCGGGCTCAAGGTCGCAGACCTGGGCCACCATCAGGGTGAGCAGCGCGTAGCTGGCGATGTTGAAGGGCACGCCGAGGAAGATGTCCGCCGAGCGCTGGTACAACTGGCAGCTCAGCTTGCCGTCGGCCACGTAGAACTGGAACAGCGCGTGGCAAGGCGGCAGGGCCATCTCGTCCACCAGGGCCGGGTTCCAGGCGGAAACGATCAGGCGGCGCGAGTCCGGGCTCTTCTTGATCATCTCCACCACCTTGGCGATCTGATCGATGGATTCGCCGTCGGGCGCCGGCCAGGAGCGCCACTGGTAGCCGTAGACCGGCCCCAGGTTGCCCTCTTCGTCGGCCCACTCGTCCCAGATGGAGACGCCGTTGTCCTTCAGGTACTTGATGTTGGTGTCGCCCTGCAGAAACCACAACAGCTCGTGGACGATGGATTTCAGGTGGCACTTCTTGGTGGTCACCAGGGGGAAGCCATCGGCCAGGTCGAAGCGCATCTGGTGGCCGAACACGCTGTAGGTGCCGGTGCCGGTGCGGTCGCTCTTGAAGGTGCCGGTCTCGCGCACGCGGCGCATCAGGTCGAGGTACTGTTTCATCAGACGGCTCCTTGGGCGGCCTGGCGGCGGTGGGCCCAGACGATCAAAGCGATGCCGCCGACGATCATCGGCAGGCAGAGGACCTGGCCCATGGTCAGCCAGCCGAAGGCCAGGTAACCAAGCTGGGCATCGGGGACGCGGACGAACTCCACGGCGAAGCGGAAAATGCCGTAGAACAGCGCGAACATGCCGGAAACCGCCATGGTCGGGCGGGGTTTGCGCGAGTAGAACCAGAGGATGGCGAACAGCGCCACGCCTTCCAGGGCGAACTGGTAGAGCTGCGACGGATGGCGCGGCAGCTGGGCCGGGTCGGTGGGGAAGATCATCGCCCAGGGGAGATCGGTGGCCTTGCCCCACAACTCAGCGTTGATGAAGTTGCCGATGCGGCCGGCGCCCAGGCCGATGGGCACCAGGGGCGCGATGAAGTCCATCAGTTGGAAGAAGCTCTTGTTGTGGCGTTTGCCGAACCAGAGGGTGGCCAGCATCACGCCGATCAGGCCACCGTGGAAGGACATGCCGCCCTTCCAGACTTCGAAGATCAGCAACGGGTTGGCGATATAGGCCGACAGGTCGTAGAACAGCACATAGCCGAGACGGCCGCCGGCGATCACGCCGAGGGCGACCCAGAACACCAGGTCGGAGAGCTTTTCCTTCGTCCAGGTGGGATCGAAGGCCTTGAGGCGGCGCGAGGCCAGCCACCAGGCGCCCCCGATGCCGATCAGGTACATCAGGCCGTACCAGTGGATCTTCAGCGGTCCGATGGCCAGGGCCACCGGGTCGATCTGGGGATAAGCCAGCATCACAGCTCCTTAGATCAGGAAGTTCAGACCCACTGCCAGCAGCAGCAGGGCGAACAGGCGCTTCAGCAGGCGCGGCGGCAGCCGGTGGGCCAGGCGCGCGCCAAAGCGGGCGAAGAACATGCTGGTGACGGCAATGCCCACCAGCGCCGGAAGGTAGATAAAGCCCAGGCTGTAGGGCGGCAGGCTGGCATTGTTCCAGCCCAGCAGCATGAACGACAGCGCGCTCGCCGCGGCGATGGGCAGGCCACAGGCGGCGGACGTGGCCACCGCCTGCTGGATCGGCACGCTGCGCCAGGTCAGGAAGGGCACCGTCAGCGAACCGCCGCCGATACCGAAGATCGCCGATGCCCAGCCGATCACCGCACCCGCCAGGGTCAGCCCAGGCTTGCCCGGAACATCGCGGCTGGCATTGGGCTTCAGGTCCAGGCCCATCTGCATCGCCACCAGTATGGCGAAAACCCCGATGATCTTCTGCAGCATCGGCCCCTGGATGGACGCTGCGGTCAGGGAACCCAGGCCGGCGCCGATCAGGATGCCCACCGCCATCCAGGCGAATGTCGACCAACGCACCGCACCCTTGCGGTGGTGCTCGCGCACCGAGTTGACCGAGGTGAAAATGATGGTGGCCAAGGAGGTGCCCACGGCCAGGTGGGTGAGGATGCCCGGATCGAACCCATGGGCGGTGAAGCTGAACACCAGCACCGGCACGATGATCATGCCGCCGCCGACGCCAAACAGCCCGGCCAGCACTCCAGCGCACGCGCCAAGCACCAGGTAGAGCAGGAATTCCATGGACACCCCCGAAAACAAAGCGGCATGTTAACGGAAGCCCGAACCGGGCTCCACCGGGAGCGATGGACGCCATTGCGGGCAGTCGACGACCCGGTGGAAAACCATTTCAATTGATGTAGTTTTCCTACCGACTGCTACACTCCGGCTCATAAAAAGGAGACGACTCCATGTGCCTGATCGTATTCGCATGGCGCCCCGGACACGAAGTCCCGCTGGTGCTTGCAGCAAACCGCGATGAATTCTACGCACGTCCCACCCTCCCCATGGCCCGCTGGGAAGACGCTCCCGGCGTTATCGCCGGCCGTGACCTGGAAGCCGGAGGCACCTGGCTCGGTGCAGGGCCCAAGGGCCGCTTCGCCGCGCTCACCAATATCCGCGATCCCCGGACGCCGCCGGTCGGGCGAACCCGTGGCGAGCTCTGCGTGCAGTTCCTGCGCGGCACCATGGGGCCCGGCGAGTTTCTCGAGGACGCATTGCGCCGGGCCGGCGACTATTCCGGCTTCAACCTGCTGGTGGGGGACGACCGCGAACTCTGGTTCCTCAACCCGCGCACGGGCGGGCCGATCAATCTCAAGCCCGGCATCTACGGCGTCTCCAACGCCGACCTGGATACCCCCTGGCCCAAGGTCGAGCGCGGCAAGGCGGCCATCGCCGAGTGCCTGAACCCGCCGTCCACCGACGCCCTGCTCAACCTGCTGCACGACCCGGAGGTAGCGCCGGACCACATCCTGCCGGACACCGGAGTGGGGCTGAACACCGAGCGCATGCTCTCCAGCGTATTCATCGCCACCCGCACCTACGGCACCCGCGCCAGCTCGGCGCTGGTCGTCCGTGCCGATGGCAGCCGCGAACTGGTGGAGCGCAGCTACGGCCCGTATGGCGCCAAGCTGGGGGATGTGCGGATGGAGCTGGCGGACTAAGCCCGCCTGAGTTCCCGACTGCCCCGTGGGAGCGAATTCATTCGCGATTGAAATCGCTTCCACACATGGCATTCCAGGATGACGCCGAAAACACAAAGGCCACCCGAAGGTGGCCTTTGTCGTTACAGCGCTGGATCAGGCGGTCTGGGTAGAGGCCGGCTTCCAGTTGGAGGACGCCGCTTCCTCGGCCATGGTTTCCATCGCCTGCTGGATGGCACGCTTGCGACGCTCCTCGGCCTTGCGGGTGAAGAACCAGGCGAGGAAGGTGAACAGCGACACGCTGAGCAGGATCAGGCTGGCCACGGCGTTGATCTCCGGCTTCACGCCCAGGCGCACGGCGGAGAACACCTCCATCGGCAGGGTGGTGGAGCCGGGACCGGACACGAAGCTCGCCAGTACCAGGTCGTCCAGGGACAGGGCGAAGGACATCATGCCGCCCGCTGCCAGGGAGGGCGCGATCATCGGAATGGTGATCAGGATGAACACCTTCCAGGGGCGCGCGCCCAGGTCCATGGCCGCTTCCTCGATGGAGAGGTCCAGCTCCCGCAACCGCGCCGACACCACGATGGCCACATAGGCCGAGCAGAACGTGGTGTGGGCGATCCAGATGGTCACCATGCCGCGCTCCTCGGGCCAGCCGATCAACTGGGCCATGGCCACGAACAGCAGCAGCAGGGACAGACCGGTGATCACCTCGGGCATCACCAGCGGCGCGGTGACCATGCCGCCGAACAGGGTGCGGCCACGGAAACGCGGGATGCGGGTGAGCACGAAGGCGGCCAGGGTGCCCAGGGCCACCGCTGCGATGGCGGTGTACAGGGCGATCTCCAGGGAACGGAACACCGAGTTCATCAACTGGGTGTTGTCCAGCAGGCCCACGTACCACTTCACCGACCAGCCGCCCCAGACCGTCACCAGCTTGGAGGCGTTGAACGAGTAGATCACCAGGATGACCATGGGCAGGTAGATGAACAGCAGACCCACCCAGAGCATCACACTGGAGAAACTGAAGCGCTTCATACCTTGCCCTCCAGTTCCTTCGCCTGGTTCTTGTTGAAGAGGATGATGGGGATCAGCAGGATCGCCAGCATCACCACCGCCAGGGCGGACGCCACCGGCCAGTCGCGGTTGTTGAAGAACTCCTGCCACAGCACCTTGCCGATCATCAGGGTCTCCGGGCCACCCAGCAGTTCCGGGATCACGAACTCGCCCACCACCGGGATGAACACCAGCATGGAGCCGGCGATGATGCCGTTCTTCGACAGCGGCACGGTGATCTTCCAGAAGCTGTTGAAGGTGCTCGACCCGAGGTCGGAGGCGGCCTCCAGCAGGCTGAGGTCATGCTTCACCAGGTTCGCGTAGAGCGGCAGCACCATGAACGGCAGGTAGGAGTACACCACGCCGATGTACACCGCCAGGTTGGTGTTGAGGATCTGCAGCGGCTGGTCGATCAGCCCGATGCCCATCAGGAAGCTGTTGAGCAGGCCGTTGTTGCTGAGGATGCCCATCCAGGCGTAGACGCGGATCAGGATCGCGGTCCAGGTCGGCATCATGATCAGCAGCAGCAGCACGGTCTGGGCTTCCTTGCTGGCGCGGGCGATGGCGTAGGCCATCGGGTAGCCGATCAGCAGGCATATCAGGGTGCTGAAGAACGCCACCTTGAGCGAACCGAGGTAAGCCGCCAGGTAAAGCTCGTCCTCGCTGAGCAGGAAGTAGTTGCCCAGGTTGAGGATGAGCTGGATCTGGTTGTCCACCCAGGCGTAGACCTCGGTATACGGCGGGATCGCCACGTCCGCTTCCGCGAAGCTGATCTTCAGCACGATGGCGAAGGGCAGCAGGAAGAACAGGAAGAGCCAGAAGAACGGAACCCCGATGACGAGATGCCGGCCCGTGGGGACCAGGCTTTGCAGCTTCTTGGCGATGTTCATGACCGCAGCACCACGCCGCTGTCGTCTTCCCACCAGACGAAGACTTCGTCATCCCAGGTCGGACGGGCGCCACGGCGCTCGGCGTTGGCGACGAAGGACTGGACGACGGTGCCGTTCGGCAGCTTGACGTAGAACACCGAGTGGCCGCCGAGATAGGCGATGTCGTGCACCTTGCCGCGGGACCAGTTGTACTCGCAGGTGGGCTGCTCGGTGGTCACCAGCAGCTTCTCCGGACGCAGGGCGTAGGTGATGCGCTTGTCCTGCACCGAGGTGGTCACGCCATGGCCAACGTAGATCGGGCGCTCCAGCTGCGGGCAGGCGATCAGCGCATGGGCCTCGTAGTCCTCGACCACTTCGCCCTCGAAGAGGTTGACGTTGCCGATGAACTCGCACACCAGGCGGCTGATGGGGGTCTCGTAGATGTCCACCGGACTGCCGATCTGCTCGATGCAGCCCAGGTGCATGATGGCGATGCGCTGGGCCATGGTCATGGCCTCTTCCTGGTCGTGGGTCACCATCACGCAGGTCACGCCCACGCGCTCGATGATTTCCACCAGCTCAAGTTGCATCTGCGAACGCAGCTTCTTGTCCAGGGCGCCCATGGGCTCGTCGAGCAGCAGCAGCTTCGGACGCTTGGCCAGCGAACGGGCCAGGGCCACGCGCTGGCGCTGGCCGCCGGACAGCTGGTGCGGTTTGCGCTTGGCGTACTGGGTCATCTGCACGAGCTTGAGCATCTCGTTGACGCGCTCGTCGATCTCCGCCGCCGGGAGTCTGTCCTGTTTAAGTCCGAAGGCGATGTTCTGCGCAACAGTCATATGCGGGAAGAGCGCATAGGACTGGAACATCATGTTGATCGGGCGCTCATAGGGCGGCATGTCGGTGATGTCGACGCCGTCGAGCATGATGCGCCCTTCGGTTGGCCGCTCGAAGCCCGCGAGCATGCGCAACAGAGTTGATTTACCCGAACCGGAGCCGCCGAGCAGGGCGAAGATCTCACCCTTGTTGATGGTCAGGGATACATCCTCCACCGCCACCGTCTCGTCGAACTTCTTGGTCACCCGGTCGATCTTGACCAGCACCTCTTTGGGTTGCTGGCTGCCCTCGAGGGCTTTCTTGTAGGCACCGGAGGCTATTGCCATTACCACACTCCCAGAATTTGCTACCTGACCACCGCGGCCGGGCGCGTTTATACAGCATGGGCGCGAACCAGACATCCTGCCCGGCAAGGCCTGGGTTTCCCGATGGGCCCGCCACGCCGCGGGCACCATCGGCCGTGCATCACTTGCCCGACTTGACCTTGGTCCAGCTGCGGGTCATCAGCCGCTGAACCTTCGGCGGCAGTTCCGCCGAAACGTACAGCTTGTCCAGCACCGCTTGTGGCGGGTAGACGGACTCGTCGGTGCGTACTTCCTGATCCATGAACTCCCCCGCCTTGAGGTTGGGGTTGGCGTAGCCGACGTAATCGCTGACCTTGGCGATCACCTCGGGCTCGAGCAGATAGTTGATGAAGGCATGCGCCTGCTTGGCGTTCGCGGCATCCGCCGGAATGGCCAGCATGTCGAACCAGAGGTTGCCGCCCTCGTTCGGGATCGCGTAGACGATCTCGATGCCCTTGCCGGCTTCCTCGGCGCGGGCTGCGGCCTGGAAGATGTCACCGGAGAAGCCGGCAGCGACGCAGATGTCGCCGTTGGCCAGGTCGCCGATGTACTTGGAAGAATGGAAATAGGTGACGTAGGGGCGTACCGCCATCAGCTTCTCCTCGGCCTTCTCGTAGTCGTCCGGGTTGGTGCTGTTGGGGTCCAGGCCCATGTAGTTGAGCACGGCGGGGATCATCTCGTCCGCCGAGTCGAGGAAGGCCACGCCGCACTGGCTGAGCTTCTGGATGTTCTCGGGCTCGAAGATCGCCGCCCAGGAGTCGATGTGGTCGACACCGAGCGCGGCCTTGACCTTCTCGACGTTGTAACCGATGCCGTTGGTGCCCCACAGGTAGGGGACGGCGTATTCGTTGCCCGGGTCGTTGCGCTGGAGTTGCTTGAGCAGCTTGGGGTCCAGGTTCTGCCAGTTGGGCAACTGGCCGCGGTCGAGTTTCTGGAACGCGCCCGCCTTGATCTGCTTGCCGAGGAAGTGGTTGGAGGGCACCACCAGGTCGTAGCCGGTACGGCCCGCCAGCAGCTTGCCTTCCAGGGTTTCGTTGGAGTCGAAGACGTCATACACCGGCTTGATGCCGGTTTCCTTCTGGAAATCCGCCAAAGTGGTCTCGCCGATGTAGTCCGACCAGTTGTAGATATGCACCGTCTGCTCCGCCTGCGCCTGGGAAGCCAGGGTCAGGGTCGCTGCGGCAGTGATCATCATCTTGCGGATGGGGAAGTGCACAGGTTCGTCCTCTTGTTGTTTCCAGCGGTGTTGGAAGTCGCCCGGGTCGATTCCGCCCCGGACTGTTCAACTCGCGGGGTTGCGCAGCACGGTCCGGGCACCGGCGGGAACCCCCGCCGGGCACGGCAGTCGTGCTTATTTGCCCGACTTGATGGTGGTCCAGGCGCGGGTCATGGCGCGCTGCACCTTGGCCGGCAGGTCCGGGAAGGCGTAGAGCTTGGCCATGGTCGCCTCGCTCGGGTAGATGCCCGGGTCCTTGCGGATCGCCTCGTCCACCAGCTCAGTGGCGGCGGCGTTGCCGTTCGGGAACTGCACGAAGTTGGTGATCTCGGCCATGATTTCCGGCTTCATCAGGAAGTTCATGAAGGCGTAGGCCGCATCGGTGTTCGCGGCGTCGGCCGGAATCGCGATCATGTCGAAGAAGGTGCCTGCGCCTTCCTTCGGAATGTTGTACGCAACGGTCACGCCACCCTTGGCCTCTTCGGCGCGGGACTTGGCCTGGTACACGTCACCCGAGTAGCCCACCGCCACGCAGAGGTTGCCGTTGGCCAGGTCGGAGATGTACTTGGAGGAGTGGAAGTAGGTGATGTGCGGACGGATCTTCAGGAACAGCGCCTCGGCTTCCTTCAGTTCCTTCGGGTCCTGGCTCACCGGGCTGTAGCCCAGGTAGTGCAGGGCGATCGGCAGAATCTCGGTGGGCGAGTCGAGGAAGGACACACCACAGGATTTCAGCTTCTCGATGTTTTCCGGCTTGAACAGCAGGTCCCAGGAGTCCACGGGGGCGTTCTCACCCAGGACGGCCTTGACCTTGTCCGGGTTGTAACCGATGCCGATGGAGCCCCACATGTAGGGGAAGGCGTACTGGTTGCCCGGGTCGGACACCTCGACGGTCTTCAGCAGGTTCGGGTCCAGGTTCTTCCAGTTCGGCAGCTTGGACTTGTCCAGGGGCTGATAGACCTTGGCCTTGATCTGCTTGGCGAGGAAGTTGTTGGACGGCACCACGATGTCGTAACCGGACTTGCCGGCCAGGAGCTTGGCTTCGAGGGTCTCGTTGGAGTCGAAGACGTCGTAGACGACCTTGATACCGGTTTCCTTGGTGAACTTGTCGACCGTATCCGGCGCGATGTAGTCCGACCAGTTGTAGACGTGCAGCACCTTGTCGTCAGCCTGGGCCATGCCGGCCACGGCACCCGCCAGGGTCATGGCGAGCAGGGTCTTGCCGAAGGTTTTGATCATGCGCGTAGCTCCTTTTTTGTTGAAGTGTCCGAGTGGCGTCGTACCGAATACGCCACCACTCGGTGAGCCTGGCCAACGCACCGGGGAAGTCTGGCAAGGTAGAGGGCTCGCTTACAACAGGCGGCCTATTGAAATGCCACCATCGAGCCCTCTTTTTCCTAGCCCTTTACTTCCGCCAGGGTGAGGTCGAGGCACTTGCGCGCCTTGATCACCAGTTCGTCGACTTCGTCTTTGCTGATCACCAGCGGCGGCGAGATGATCATGGTGTCACCCACCGCCCGCATGATCAGACCGTTACGGAAGCAGTGCTCGCGGCACAGCATCCCCACGCCATTGGCGAAACGCTCCCGGGTCTGCTTGTTCTTGACCAGTTCCAGGGCGGCCACCATGCCGACCCCGCGCGCCTCGCCAACCAACGGGTGGTCGGCCAGCTCCTGCCAGCGCTGTTGCAAATAAGGTGCCGTTTCCGCCTTCACCTTCTCGACGATCTTCTCTTCGCGCAGGATGCGGATGTTCTCCAGCGCCACCGCGGCGGCCACCGGGTGACCGGAGTAGGTGAAGCCGTGGTAGAACTCGCCGCCCTCATTCAGCACATCGACGATCTCGTCACGCACGATCACGCCGCCCATGGGGATGTAGCCCGAGGTCAGGCCCTTGGCGATCGGCATCAGGTCCGGGGCGTTGCCGTAGTACTGGCTGCCGAACCACTCGCCAGTACGGCCGAAGCCGCAGATCACTTCGTCGGCGATGAACAGGATGTCGTACTTGGCGAGGATCTCGCGGATCTTCGGCCAGTAGGTTTCCGGCGGAACGATCACGCCACCCGCGCCCTGGATGGGCTCGGCGATGAAGGCGGCGACCTTGTCCTCGCCCACTTCGAGAATCTTCTTCTCCAGTTGCTCGGCGGCCCAGACGCCGAACTCGGCCGGCGGCATGTCGCCGCCTTCGCCGAACCAGTAGGGCTGGGCGATGTGCTCGATGCCCGGAATCGGCAGGTCGCCCTGCCCATGCAGGGCCTTCATGCCGCCGAGGCTGACGCCGGCCACGGTGGAGCCGTGATAGCCGTTCCAGCGACCGATGATGACCTTCTTCTGTGGCTGGCCCTTGGTCGCCCAGTAATGGCGGACCATGCGCAGCACGGTGTCGTTGGCTTCCGAGCCGGAGCCGGTGAAGAACACATGGTTCATGCCTTCCGGCGCGACTTCGGCGATCGCCCTGGCCAGTTCCACCGCCGGCGGGTGCGCGGTCTGGAAGAACAGGTTGTAGAAGGGCAGCTCACGCATCTGCCGGGTGGCCGCCTGGACCAGTTCCTCGCGGCCGTAACCGACGTTGACGCACCACAGGCCGGCCATGCCGTCGAGGATCTTGTTGCCCTCGCTGTCCCAGACATACACGCCTTCGGCCTTGGTGATGATCCGCGCACCCTTGGCGTTCAGCGCCTTGTAGTCGGTGAACGGCGGCAGATGGTGGTCACGACCGAGCGCTTGCCATTCAAGGGTCTGGGGGTTGGTCACTTGGCTGTTCATTTCTTTACCTCAGTAAACACTCGTCAGGAGGGCCGGTCGTTCCGGCCGGCCTCCGTTTCCGCATCAGACGGAGAGCAACAGGAACTCGCGTTCCCAGGAGCTGATCACCCGCTTGAAGTTCTCGTGCTCGGCGCGCTTGACCGCGACATAGCCGGTCACGAACTTGCCGCCCAGGTACCGCTCGATGTCGCGGCAGGATTCCATGCGTTCCAGCGCCGCCTCGAGGGTCAGCGGCAGGCGCAGGTTGCGGCGTTCGTAGCCACGGCCCTTGACCGGTGCGCTCGGCTCCACACCTTCGACCATGCCGATATAGCCGCACAGCAGGCTGGCGGCGATGGCCAGGTAGGGGTTGGCGTCGGCGCCGGCCAGGCGGTTCTCCACGCGGCGATTCTGCGGACCGGCATCCGGCACGCGCAGGCCCACGGTGCGGTTCTCCTCGCCCCATTCCACGTTCACCGGCGCGGAGGTGTCCGGCAGGAAGCGGCGGAAGGAGTTCACGTTGGGCGCGAACAGCGGCAGCACTTCGGGGATGTACTTCTGCAGGCCGCCGATGTGGTTGAGGAAGAGCTCGCTCATGGAACCGTCATCGTTGGAGAAGATGTTCTTCCCGGTCTTGATGTCGATCACGCTCTGGTGCAGGTGCATGGCGCTGCCCGGCTCGTCGGTGATCGGCTTGGCCATGAAGGTCGCCGCCACGTTGTGCTTGAGCGCGGCCTCGCGCATGGTGCGCTTGAACACCAGGATCTGGTCCGCCAGTTCGAGGGCATCGCCGTGACGGAAGTTGATCTCCATCTGCGCCGGACCTTCCTCGTGGATCAGGGTGTCCAGGTCCAGGTCCTGCGTCTCGCACCAGTCGTACATGTCCTCGAACAGCGGGTCGAACTCGTTCGCCGCGTCGATGGAGAAGGACTGGCGGCCGGTTTCCGGGCGGCCGGAGCGGCCCAGCGGGGCCTGCAGCGGGAAGTCCGGGTCGTCGCAGCGCTTGGTCAGGTAGAACTCCATCTCCGGCGCGACGATGGGCTTCCAGCCTTTGTCGGCGTAGAGCCTGAGAACCTTCTTCAGCAGGTTGCGCGGGGACAGCTCGATGGGATTGCCCTGCTTGTCGAAGGTGTCGTGGATCACCATGGCGGTGGGCTCGATGGCCCAGGGCACCAGGTACACGGCGCTCTCGTCCGGGCGGCAGAACATGTCGATGTCCGCCGGGTCGAGCAGCTCGTAATAGATGTCGTCCTCAACATAGTCGCCGGTCACGGTCTGCAGCAGCACGCTCTCGGGGAGGCGCATGCCCTTCTCGTCCAGGAACTTGTTGGTCGGCGAGATCTTACCGCGGGCAATGCCGGTAAGGTCGCTGATCATGCATTCAACTTCGGTGATTTTGCGTTCTTTCAGCCAGCTGGTCAGCTGGTCGAGCTTGGTAGTCATAAAGACCTCAGGGTTGAGAGCTTCACTCGGCGGCTTCTACAGGTTCGTGCCGGACACGCCCATCGAGGCACCGGCCGCGGACAGTACAGTCCGAACTGCGCGACACGGCAACTTCGCCGGTTTCCTGAAGAGAGCCTCCTGTTCAGCGTTGCCCCGCCTTCTCCCTGCAAGCCTCACCAAAGGCCTGGAAGATGGCGAGATAGTTCGGGTTGGTCTGCACATGCCACTCGGGATGCCACTGCACCCCCAGGGCAAAGCTCCTGGCGCCTTCGACCGAAAAGGCCTCGACCAACCCATCAGGCGCCAGAGCCTCTACACGCAGGCCCGGCGCCAGACGTTCAACGCCCTGGCCATGAATGGAGTTGACTTGAATCTCGGACGGCAAGCCGATGCCGTCGAGCACGCCGCCCGGCTGCACCCGCAGCGGGTGTCGGGGGGCGTATTGCACCTCGAGCGGCTCGTCGGCCGGCTCGCGGTGGTCCATGTATCCTTCTACCTGATGCACGCGCTGGTGCAGGGTGCCGCCAAAAGCCACGTTCATTTCCTGAAAACCACGGCAAATGCCCAGAACGGGAATACCGGCGGCGATCGCCGCGCGGACCAGGGGCAGGGTAGTGCGATCCCGGGCGGGATCGTGATGGGTGCCTGGCTCGGAAGCGGGCCCCTTATAATGATGAGGCTCCACGTTGGACGGGGAACCGGTAAACAGGAGACCGTCCAGGCTGGCCAGGAGCGTCGCGGAATCCATCAGTTCAGCCAGGGCCGGAATCATCAGCGGAACACCGCCGGCTCCGACCGCCACCGCACGAACATACTTGTCACCAGCTATATGATAGGTCTGAGGACCGATCTCTCTGGTGCAAGCGGTTACGCCGATCAACGGCAGGCGAGACATGAGACACCCGTTTTATTTGTCTGTTATGGGTTGCGACCGAGCTTAGCGTTGTTCATTTTTTTACACAATAGGGCTGTAAAAAATTGAACACGCCCCACTGAGCACCGCAGCCAGCATGGCTTCCAGAGCGGTTCGGATGCCCCGGAACGCCCCAAAACTGGCCATCAGGCCCATTTTTGGGGCAAAATAGGGCTCGCTTGACATCCTGGGGTGATTCGGATTGACTCACACCTCAGATAGAGCGTGATTGATATTTTTAACAAAAAAGGTGTTGCATCATGTCGGTACCCCCGCGTGCCGTTCAGCTTCAAGAAGCGAACGAGTTCCTTAAGGAGCATCCTGAGGTCCAGTTCGTCGACCTGTTGATTGCGGATATGAATGGAGTGGTGCGAGGCAAGCGTATCGAACGCGCCAGCCTGACCAAAGTCTACGAGAAAGGCATCAACCTCCCCGCTTCGATCTTTGCGCTCGATATCAACGGATCCACCGTCGAAAGCACCGGCCTCGGCCTGGACATCGGCGACGCAGACCGCATCTGCTATCCCATCCCCACCACCCTCAGCGACGAACCTTGGCAGAAGCGCCCCACCGCGCAACTGCTGATGACCATGCACGAACTCGAAGGCGAACCCTTCTTCGCCGACCCGCGCGAGGTCCTGCGTCGCGTGGTGGAGAAGTTCGACGAACTCGGCCTGACCATCTGCGCCGCCTTCGAACTCGAGTTCTATTTGATCGATCAGGAGAACATCAACGGCCGTCCGCAGCCGCCGCGTTCCCCGATCTCCGGCAAGCGCCCGCAGTCCACCCAGGTCTACCTGATCGATGACCTGGACGAGTACGCCGATTGCCTGCAAGACATCCTCGAAGGCGCCAAGGTCCAGGGCATCCCGGCCGACGCCATCGTCAAGGAAAGCGCCCCGGCGCAGTTCGAGGTCAACCTGCACCACGTCGAGGACGCTCTCAAGGCGTGCGACTACGCCGTGCTGCTCAAGCGCCTCATCAAGAACATCGCCTACGACCATGAAATGGATACCACCTTCATGGCCAAGCCCTACCCGGGCCAGGCGGGCAACGGCCTGCACGTGCACATCTCGCTGATCGACAAGAAGACCGGCAAGAACATCTTCGCCGCCGATGATCCCGAGCAGAACGCCGCTTTGCGCCATGCAGTCGGCGGTGTGCTCGAGACCATGCCGGCCTCCATGGCGTTTCTCTGCCCGAACGTGAACTCCTACCGCCGCTTCGGCGCGCAGTTCTACGTGCCGAACGCGCCGAGCTGGGGCCTGGACAACCGCACCGTGGCCGTCCGCGTGCCCACCGGCAGCCCGGACGCCGTGCGCATCGAACACCGCGTGGCCGGTGCCGACGCCAACCCCTACCTGATGATGTCGGCAATCCTGGCGGGCATTCACCACGGCCTGACCAACAAGGTCGAGCCGGGCACGCCCATCGAAGGCAACGCCTACGAGCAGTTGGAGCAGAGCCTGCCGAACAACCTGCGCGACGCCCTGCGCGAGCTGGATGACAGCGAGATCCTGGCCAAGTACATCAGCCCGGACTACATCGACATCTTCGTCGCCTGCAAGGAAAGCGAGCTGGAAGAGTTCGAGCACTCCATCTCCGACCTCGAGTACAACTGGTACCTGCATACCGTGTAAGCGAGTCCACAACGCCGGCCCCAGGGCCGGCGTTGTTGTATCTGCACCTGTGATACCTGGCGCGGCGGGCCGTTCCGGCCGCCGGCGTCTCGCAGCACCCGCAAGAAACGACAACAAGAAACCGCATGCTCCGGAGGACGCCCCATGCCCCGCTTGCTCGCCCCGCTGTTGCTCGCATTGCTCCCCACGCTGGCCCAGGCCGAGGACCTGATCCGCGTCTACAACTGGAACGACTACATCGCCCCCGAGGTGCTGGAAGACTTCCACAAGGAAACCGGCATTCGCGTCGAATACCACACCTTCAGCAGTGCCGAGGAGCTGGACAAGACCTTGGCCGGCGGCGAGCCCATCGATGTCGCCGTGCCCTCCCACAATGACCTGCCGCGCCTGATCAAGGAAGGTCGCCTGCAGCCCCTGGACTTCTCCCGCCTGCCCAATCGCCAGCACCTGGACAAACAGTTGCTGAGCAAATTGGCCGCCATGGACCCGAACAACCAGCACGCCGTGCCTTACCTGTGGGGCGCCGTCGGCCTGGCGGTGAACCTGCCCCAGGCGGAAAGGGCCTTCGGCGGCCCGCTGCCCCACAGCTGGAGCCTGCTGTTCGACGCCGAACAGAGCGCGCGCCTCGGCCAGTGCGGCATCAGCCTGCTGGATGCCCCCGACGAAACCCTCGCCGTGCTGCTCAACTACCAGGGCCGCAACCTCGCCCGCAGCGCGCCGAGCCGCCTCAAGCGCAGCGCCGAGACCCTCACCGGCCTGCGGCCACACCTGCGCTACGTCGACAGCGAGCGCTACATCGGCGACCTCAACGCCGGCAACCTTTGCGTCGCCATGGCCTGGGTCGGCGACGCCCTGAACGCCGCCGCGGCCGGCCAGCCGGTAACCTTCATGGTGCCGGACGAAGGCTCGGTGCTGTTCATCGACAACCTGACCATCCCCACCAGCGCCAACCGCGCCGACCTGGCGCACCGTTTCATCGATTTCATGCTGCGCCCGCAGGTGGCGGCCAAGGTCACCAGCGCCACCCTCTACCCCAGCGGCAACGCCGACGCCCGCCAGTACCTGGACGAAGCCCTGCGCAACCAGCCCGGCCTGTACCCGGACAAGGACACCAAACGCCGCCTGTTCCCCGTCGAGCCGGTACCCGAGAAGCTCAGTGCCACCCGCGACGAGGTGTGGACGGCCTTCCGCGACGGCCAGTAGGTGGGCGCCGAGCGCAGCGAGGTCCAACGCTGCAAGGCTCGATGCCTTGAATCGTTGGGCCTCGCGGGCTCAGCACCAAGCTGTGTCCCCTTCCTCACTTGCTCAGGGAGTCCCGCCTGGATTCCAATAGCGGCCTCTATGGAAAGGAGCCGCCCATGCCGCGCCACGCCACCCCCCGCAAGCCACGCGCCAGCAGCCAACTGCGTATCGCCGGGATTCTCGACGCCGCCCGCGCCCTGCTGGCCGAACAGGGTGTGGCCAACCTGTCGATCTACAGCGTCGCCGAGCGCGCGGACATGCCGCCCTCCTCCGTCTACCACTTCTTCTCCAGCGTGCCGGCGATTCTCGAAGCGCTGACCGCCGACATCCACGCCGCTTTCCGCGCCTGCCTGCAAGTGCCCATCGGCCACGAGGAGCTGCGACACTGGCATGACCTCTCGCGGATCGTCGAAGAACGCATGCTGTCGATCTATGCCGACGACGCCGCGGCGCGCCAGCTGATCCTGGCCCAGCACGGCCTCAGCGAAGTCACCCGGGCCGACCGCCAGCACGACATCGAGCTGGGTCGGCTGATGCATGCGCTGTTCGAGCGGCATTTCGAACTGCCGACCCTGCCCGACGATGTCGACGTCTTCGCCCTGGCCATGGAACTGGGCGACCGCGTCTACGCCCGCTCGGTGCAATTGCACGGCGAAATCACTCCGCGTCTGGCGGAGGAAGGCATGCGCGTATTCGACGCCTACCTCGGCCTCTACCTGCCGCCCTACCTGCAGAAGCGGGCACTGCCCCTGGCGATCTGACGGGGCAGAATCCAGATATTTATCCGCAAATAAATCAGGAAACCTCTCCTGATAGAAAAATCACGCTTTAAATGCAGATTTTTATCGGATATAAAGTCGCCATCCGCACGGCGGCCCCAGCCCGCCAGCACGGAACCGCCCCGATTACCGATAACTATCCGGCAATCGAACTGAATTCGTTCTGACGAGGTGTCTCCATGTCCCGCATCGTTACCGTCGCTGCCACCCAGATGGCCTGTTCCTGGAATCGCGCCGCGAACATCGCCAACGCCGAGAAACTGGTGCGCCAGGCCGCCGCCAAGGGCGCGCAGATCATCCTGATCCAGGAACTCTTCGAGACCCCCTATTTCTGCCAGAAGCCGAACCCGGACTACCTCCAGCTGGCGACCAGCACCGAGACCAACGAAGCCATCGCGCACTTCCAGAACGTCGCCCGCGAGCTGCAAGTCGTGCTGCCCATCAGCTACTTCGAGCAGGCCGGCCGCGCGCGCTTCAACAGCATCGCCATCCTCGATGCCGACGGCTCCAACCTGGGCGTGTACCGCAAGAGCCACATCCCGGACGGCCCCGGCTACCACGAGAAGTACTACTTCAATCCGGGCGACACCGGCTTCAAGGTGTGGAACACCCGCTACGCGAAGATCGGCGTCGGCATCTGCTGGGACCAGTGGTTCCCCGAAGCGGCCCGCAGCATGGCCCTGCTGGGCGCCGAGATCCTCTTCTACCCCACCGCCATCGGCAGCGAACCCCACGACGCCAGCATCACCTCCCGTGACCACTGGCAGCGCGTGCAACAAGGCCATGCCGGCGCCAACCTGATGCCGCTGGTGGCCTCCAACCGCATCGGCAAGGAAGAGCAGGACGGCTACGACATCACCTTCTACGGCTCCTCCTTCATCGCCGACCAGTTCGGCAAGAAGGTCGAGGAACTGAACGAGACCGAAGAAGGCATCCTGGTACACAGCTTCGACCTGGACAAACTGGAGCACGTGCGCAGCGCCTGGGGTGTGTTCCGCGATCGTCGCCCGAATCTATACTCCCCGATCAAGACCCTGGACGGCTCCCTCGAATCCTGATGCCCGAATTCAGGGGCCAGCCCGATGGCGATGCACTGTTCGCCAGCGGGTTGGCCCCTGCTCCATTTCAGACGGTGAATTGTTGATGAACACACTGAACAGCCTCCCCCGCGACGACGGCTTCCGCATGCCCGCCGAGTGGGAACCCCATACCCGCACCTGGATGGTCTGGCCCGAGCGCCCGGACAACTGGCGCCTGGGCGGCAAGCCCGCGCAGACCGCGTTCGCCGCCGTGGCCAAGGCCATCGCCCGCTTCGAACCGGTGACCGTCTGCGTCTCCGCAGGCCAGTACGAGAACGCCCGCGCGCGCCTCGACAAGCCGAATATCCGTGTGGTGGAAATCTCCAACGACGACGCCTGGGTGCGCGACACCGGCCCGACCTTCGTGATCAACGACAGTGGCGAAGTGCGTGGCGTGGACTGGACCTTCAACGCCTGGGGCGGCTTCGATGGCGGCCTCTACTTCCCCTGGAACCGCGACGACCAGGTGGCGCGCAAGGTCCTCGAGATCGAAGGCTGCAAGCGCTACCGCACCGACGGCTTCGTGCTGGAAGGCGGCTCCATCCACGTGGATGGCGAAGGCACCCTGATCACCACCGAGGAATGCCTGCTGAACAAGAACCGCAACCCGCACCTGGACCGCGAACAGATCGAAGCGGTGCTGCGCGAGCAACTGGCGGTGGAAACCGTGATCTGGCTGCCGGACGGCCTCTACAACGACGAGACCGACGGCCATGTGGACAACTTCTGCTGCTACGTGCGCCCGGGCGAAGTCCTGCTGGCCTGGACCGACGACCCGCACGACCCGAACTTCCCGCGTTGCCAGGCGGCGATGAAGGTGCTGGAGCACGCCCGCGACGCCAAGGGCCGCCAGTTGGTGGTGCACAAGATGCCGATTCCCGGACCGATCTACGCCACCGAGGAAGAGTGCGCCGGCGTGGACCTGGTGGAGGGCACCCAGGAACGCGATCCGTCGATCCGCCTGGCCGGCTCCTACGTGAACTTCCTGATCGTCAACGGCGGCATCATCGCGCCGAAGTTCGACGACGCGAAGGACGCCACGGCCGAAGCCATCCTCAAGCGCGTCTTCCCGCAGCATGAGGTGGTGATGGTGCCGGGCCGGGAGATTCTTCTCGGCGGCGGCAACATCCACTGCATCACCCAGCAGCAGCCAGCGCCGCAAAAGCGCTGAGCCAAGGCTGAATGAACCACCCCCCGCAGATGCGGGGGGTGGTTTTTGAGGGCGTGGAACGGGGCGAATCGTAGGATGGGTAGAGCCCGCGAAACCCATCGAATTCCGCGCACACCAGCATGGGTTTCGCTCCGCTCGCGGAACGCCGCCCGACCCATCCTACGGTCACAGCAGCTTCACAGCTTGGCGATCGACACCTCGGTGGACTTCACGAAGGCGATCACCTCGGAGCCCACCCCCAGTTCCAGCTCGCGCACGGAACGGGTGGTGATGACCGAAGTGACGATGCCGGCGGCGGTCTGCACATCGATCTCGGAAAGCACCGGGCCTTCGATGATGTCCTTGATGGTGCCCTTGAACTGGTTGCGGACGTTGATGGCTTTGATGGTCATGGCGATGTCTTCCTTTGTTCGGGATTGAGGGTTCAGAGCGCCCAGCGCAATTGCGTGGGCAAGGGTGAAACGGGTTCCGCTTCCGGGGGCGCCGCGGGCAACGCCAGCACACGCTCCAGCACGTCGGCCTCCAGCGCCGCCAGGCGTGCCGAACCGCGCGCTCGCGGGCAGGGCAGGTCGACGGCCAGGTCCAGGCCGATGGCACCGTCTTCGATCAGGATCACCCGGTCGGCGATAGCCACCGCCTCGTTCACGTCATGGGTCACCAGCAGCACGGTGAAGCCATGCTGCTGCCAGAGCCGTTCGATCAGTTGCTGCATTTCGATGCGGGTCAGGGCATCCAGGGCGCCCAGGGGCTCGTCCAGCAGCAGCAGGCGCGGCTGGTGAATCAGCGCGCGGGCCAGCGCCACGCGCTGCTTCTGGCCACCCGAGAGGGCCGTGGGCCATTCCCGGGCGCGGTCGGCGAGGCCCACCGCGTCCAGGGCTTCCAGGGCGCGTGGACGCCAGTCACCGGAAAGTCCCAGGCCCACGTTGTCGATCACCCGCTTCCAGGGCAGCAGCCGGGCGTCCTGGAACATCAGCCGGGTGTCTTCGCGGGCCTCTTCCAGCGGCGCCGAGCCGGACAGCAGCTCGCCACGGGAGGGCTTGTCCAGTCCCGCCAGCAGGCGCAGCAGGGTGCTCTTGCCGCATCCGCTGCGGCCGACCACGGCGACGAACTGGCCAGCGGGGATCAGGAGGTCGATGCCCTTGAGCACCTCGCGTTCACCGAAGGCCTTGCCGATACCCCGCAACGCCAGCGGGATACCCCGCTTGAGGCGTTGCGGAGCCTGCAGGGCGGCGGTCATGCGGCACCTCCCTTGGCCTGGTAGGCCGGGTGCCAACGCAACCAGATGCGTTCCAGGCCACGGGCGAGGAGGTCAGCCAGCTTGCCGAGCACCGCGTAGAGCAGGATCGCCAGCACCACGACATCGGTCTGTAGGAACTCGCGGGCGTTCATCGCCAGGTAGCCGATACCGGAACTGGCGGAAATCGTCTCGGCGACGATCAGCGTCAGCCACATGAGCCCCAGGGCGAAGCGCACCCCCACCAGGATCGAAGGCAACGCGCCCGGCAGGATGACCTGACGGAACAGGGCGAAGCCCGTCAGCCCATAGCTGCGCGCCATTTCCACCAGTGCCGGATCGACGTTGCGGATGCCGTGGTAGGTGTTGAGGTAAATGGGGAACAGGGTGCCGAGGGCGACCAGGAAGACCTTCGCCGACTCGTCGATGCCGAACCACAGGATCACCAGCGGGATAAGCGCCAGGTGCGGCACGTTGCGGATCATCTGCACCGAGCTGTCGAGCAGGCGCTCGCCCCACGTCGACAGGCCGGTGATGAACCCCAGCAACAGCCCAAGGCCGCCGCCAATGACGAAGCCGATGCCGGCACGCCAGCCACTGACGGCCAGGTGGGTCCAGATCTCGCCGCTGGCGAGCAGGTCCCAGCCCGCCGCCAGCACCGCGCTGGGCGCCGGCAGGATGCGGGTGGAGAGCAGGCCGGTGACCACGGCGCCCTGCCAGATCGCCAGCAGCGCCAGGGGCAGGGCCCAGGGCGCCAGGCGCAGGAGTATGGAATTGAACGTCATCCCTGCCCCCTCAGCTCTGCGAGGCCAGCTTGGCTTCGGGCAGCGCCTCGTTGGCCACCATTTCGCCGAAGGGGCTGACGAAGCCCAGGCCGTCAGTGGAGCGCGGACGCGCCACGTCCAGGTGCGGGAACAGCAACTCGGCAACGCGGTAGGACTCTTCCAGGTGCGGGTAGCCGGAGAAGATGAACGTGTCGATGCCCAGGTCAGCGTATTCCTTGACCCGCGCGGCCACGGTGGGACCGTCGCCCACCAGCGCGGTGCCGGCACCGCCACGCACCAGACCGACACCGGCCCAGAGGTTGGGGCTGACCTCCAACTGGTCGCGCTTGCCATTGTGCAGGGCGGCCATGCGCTGCTGGCCCACCGAGTCGAAGCGGGCGAAGGCGGCCTGGGCCTTGGCGATGGTGGCGTCGTCGAGCTTTTCGATCAGACGCTCGGCGGCGGCCCAGGCGGCTTCATTGGTCTGCCGCACGATCACATGCAGGCGGATGCCGAAGCGTACGCTGCGACCTCGCTGGGCGGCCTTGGCGCGCACCTGCTCGATTTTTTCCTTCACCGCCGCCGGCGGTTCGCCCCAGGTCAGGTAGAGCTCCACCTGCTCCGCCGCCAGGTCCTGCGCGGCCTCGGAGGAGCCGCCGAAGTACAACGGCGGGCGCGGTTGCTGAAGCGGCGGGTAGAACAGCTTCGCACCCTTCACCTGGATGTGTTTGCCCTGGTAGTCGACCGTCTCGCCTTCCAGCACGCGGCGCCAGATGCGGGTGAACTCGGCGGACGCTTCGTAGCGCTCTTCATGGTTCAGGTGCAGGCCATCGGCGGCCAGCTCGGTCGGGTCGCCGCCGGTCACCAGGTTGAACAGCGCGCGGCCACCGGAGAGGCGATCCAGGGTAGCGGCCTGGCGCGCGGCCACCGTGGGCGAAATGATCCCCGGTCGCAGGGCGACGAGGAATTTCAGGCGCCGGGTCACCGGGATCAGCGAGGCGGCCACCAGCCAGGAGTCCTCGCAGGAACGCCCGGTGGGAATCAGTACGCCGCCGTAGCCGAGGCGGTCGGCGGCCTGGGCGATCTGCTGCAGGTAGCCGTGGTCAACGGCGCGGGCACCCTCGGATGTCCCGAGGAAGTGGCCGTCGCCATGGGTGGGAAGGAACCAGAAGATGTTCAGGCTCATGGAGTGCTCTCCTTCATGTGTGCCCCTCTCGCTCCGGGAGAGGGGCTGGGGCGGACCGTGCTCGGATGCGGGAAGCGCCGGCGGGCGCACCCTCACCCGATGCTTCGGAATTACGGCTGGGCGACCTTGGCCGGGGGCACCGAGGCCGGCGGCGTCCAGATCACGTCCTTGATGCTGAGTTGTTTCGGAATCAGCTTCAGGCCGGTGAAGGTGTCGGCGATCTTCTGCTGCGCGGCCACCACCTCAGGGGTCAGCGGCCCGGCGCCGTAGCCACGGCGTTTCACCGCGACGGAGGTGATGTCCCGGGGCAGGCCCAGCAACGGCGCCACCTGTTCGGTGACCTTGTCCGGGTCGGCCTTGGCGTCTTCGCCCACGGCGCGCACTTCCTCGATCAGGGCACTGACCACCTGGGGGTGCTGCTGCGCAAAGGAGCGAGTGGCCAGGTAGAACTGGTGGTTGTCGACGATGTCCTGGCCGTTGCGCAGGGTACGGGCCGCCAGTTGTTTCTCGGCGGCAGCCTGGAAGGGGTCCCAGATCGCCCAGGCGTCCACGCTGCCGCGCTCGAAGGCCGCGCGGGCGTCGGCCGGCGGCAGGTACACCGGCCGGACGTCGCGGTACGTGAGGCCGGCCTCTTCGAGGGCACGGATCAGCAGGTAATGGACGTTGGAGCCCTTGTTCAAGGCGACCCTCTTGCCGGCCAGGTCTTTCACCGACTGGATGGCCGAGTCCTTGGGCACCAGGATCGCCTCGCTGGTGGGCGCCGGCGGCTCATAAGCCACGTAGAGCAGATCGGCGCCGGCGGCCTGGGCGAACACCGGCGGCGTCTCGCCGGTGACGCCGAAGTCGATGGCGCCGACGTTCAGGCCCTCCAGCAACTGCGGGCCGCCCGGGAACTCGGTCCATTTGACCTGGATGCCCTGTGCCGCCAGGCGCTTCTCCAGCGTGCCCTTGGCCTTGAGCAGCACCAGGGTGCCGTATTTCTGGTAACCGATCCGCAGGGTCTCGGCCTGTGCCTGGGTGATGGCGCCGAAAGCCAGGGCCGCGGTGAACAGCGCAGCCAGGCTCCGACGCAAAGTGATGGTGCGCATGGCGCTCTCCTCTGACTTTGCTCGTGCTTGTGTGCGCCTGCTCGCCTCGTTGGCGGGTGAGTAAGGCGGGTTCAGTGCTCCCGGCGGGAGCGGTTGATTCGGTTCAGACGCTCCAGCGCGCGTGGCGCAGGGCGTCAGGGGCCAGCGGACGTGGCCGGCGGGCCAGGGCCTGGTGGAACTGCGCCAGGGCTTCGTCCAGGCGCAGCGCCAGCGACGGGGCCAATCGCAGCTCGCCGTTCTCGAACGCCACTTGGCGATCGTCGGCAAATACGCCGAGCTTCACGTCCTCGGCCTTGAGGGCCGCCAGGACCGGCCGCAGGGCGTAGTCCAGCGCCAGCATGTGGGCGTTGCTGCCGGCGGTGGCGATGGGCAGCACCACCTTGCCGGCCAGGGCCCGCTCGGGCAGCACGTCCAGCAGGGTCTTCAGGGCGCCGGCGAACGACGCCTTGTAGACCGGCGTGGCCAGCAGCAGGCCATCGGCCTGACTGACCTGCTCGATCAGGTGCTGCACACGGGGGCTGTCGAAGCGCGCGTGCAGCAGGTCCTCTGCGGGGAAATCGCGCACCGCGAAACCCGTCACCTCGACGCCGTGGCGTTCCAGCCACTGCCGCGCGCGCGCCAGCAGCGCGGCGGAGCGCGAGGTCGGGCTGGGACTGCCGGACAGGGTCACCACCACCATGGTTCGGTCCTCTCGGATTCAGGGGCGGCGCAGTCTCTCCTTGCGCCGGGCCGGTTCAGCGATTGGGTTGCGGCGTCAGGCGCAGGTATGGCCGGACCGCCTTGTAGCCGCGTGGGAAGCGCTGACGGATTTCGTCTTCATCCTTGAGCGAGGGCACGATCACCACGTCGTCGCCGTCCTGCCAGTTGGCCGGGGTGGCGACCTTGTGGTGGTCGGTCAGTTGCAGGGAGTCGATCACCCGCAGGATCTCGTTGAAGTTGCGCCCGGTGCTGGCGGGGTAGGTGATGATCAGGCGCACCTTCTTGTTCGGGTCGATGATGAACAGCGAACGCACGGTCAGGGTGTCGTTGGCGTTGGGGTGGATCAGGTCGTAGAGGTCGGAGACCTTGCGATCGGCGTCGGCGAGGATCGGGAAGTTCACCCGGGTGCCCTGGGTGTCGTTGATGTCATCGATCCAGCGGTGATGGGAATCCACCGGGTCCACGGAGAGGGCGATGGCCTTCACCCCGCGGGCGGCGAATTCGTCCTTCAGCCTGGCGGTGAAACCCAGCTCGGTGGTGCACACCGGCGTGAAGTCGGCCGGGTGCGAGAACAATACACCCCAACTGCTGCCCAGCCATTCGTGGAAGCGGATGCGGCCTTCGCTGGAGTCCTGCTCAAAGTCGGGGGCGAGATCGCCAAGGCGGATACTCATGGTGCTGCTCCTTGATCGGGTGTCGTTCCGTGGAGCCGACTATGAGCAGCCGCGATGAAAATTAAAAGAAATAAATAATGATTTATTTATAACTTATTAACCTATCAAATTGCGGACATGGGAACGCCGGGAAAACCTCTGCAGTAAGGCTCCCGGCGCATCCCTGCGTGCGAATTCGTTCGCGAATGGCCCGCAGGTTGGCCTGAGCCTGCGAGGCTAAACGCCAGACACAGGCTCCGCGACCTCAGATCTCGCGACTCACCAGCGGAACGCCGATGGCGCCCGTCGCCGGTGAACCGCTCCCGGACAGCGTGTCAGAGACTGTCCAGCGCCTGCATGAAGTCGGCGACTATGTCCGCCGCATCCTCGATGCCCACCGACACGCGGATGGTGCCGTCGTGGATATCCAGCTCCGCCAGGGCCTCGGCGGACAGGGCGCGGTGGCTGGTCTTGCCAGGGTGAGTGATGCTGCTGGCAACGCCCGCGAGCGACGGCGCGAAGGCGGTGTTCTTCAGGGCGCGAATCAGCGCGTCCACTTCGGTCAGTCCGCCACGCAGGGTGAAGCTGAGCATGCCCGAGGCCCCCTTGGGGAACAGCCGCCGGGCCAGCGCATGATCCGGGTGCGAAGGCAGGCCCGGGTAGAACACCTGGGCCACCTTCGGGTGGGCCTCCAGGGCCTCGGCCAACGCCAGGGCATTGGCCGAGTGGGCCTTCATGCGTAGCGCCAGGGTCTTGGCGCCGCGGAAGGTCAGCCAGGATTCGAAGGGGCTGGCGCTGCCGCCGGCATTGATCTGGAAACGCCGCGCCTGGCCGATCCACTCGGCATCGCCGACCAGGATGCCGCCGGTGGCATCGCTGTGGCCGTTGAGGTACTTGGTGGTGCTGTGCAGCACCAGGTCGGCGCCGTCGGCCAACGGGTTGTAGAGCGCCGGCGAGAGGAAGGTGTTGTCCACCAGCAGCTTGAGGCCCCGAGCCTTGGCCAACTGCGCCAGGGCCGGCACATCGCTGACCCGCACCAGCGGATTGGAGGCCGTCTCGGTGTAGATGATCTTCGTCGCCGGGGTGATGGCCGCTTCCACCGCCGCCAGATCGTTGATCTCCACCAGGGTGGCGCGGATACCGAAACGCGCCAGTTCCTTCTCGATCAGGCTCTGGGTGGTGCCATACAACTCGCGGCTGGCGATCAGGTGGTCGCCCGCATTCAGCCGTCCCAGCAGCGCCGCGCTCACCGAGGCCATGCCGGAGGCGGAGAACAGCGCCGACTCGCCACCTTCCAGGTCGCGTACCAACTGCTCCAGCGCCGCCTGGTTGGGGTTGGCGATGCGGGTGTACATGTAATTGTCGGGATTGCCGGCGAGAAAGTCGTCCACTTGCGCCAGGGAGTCGTAGACGAACACCGAGGATTCGTAGATCGGCAGACTCTTCGGGCGGGTGACCATCTTCTGGTCGATGTCGTTGCCGCTGTGCACGGATCGAGTGGACAGGCCGGGTTTTGGGTCGGACATGGAGTACCTCCGAGCGAGGAAACGGATGGGGCACAAACCTGTAGGAGCGAATTCATTCGCGAAAGCAGGCCGCAGGTCTGCCATTAGGGTCCGCTGCGCGGTCCATCGCGAATGAATTCGCGCCCACAAAGATCAACGTTCCGCCCCGAAAAAAAGAACGCCGACGATAGTCGAGACTCGTCGGCGTGAGGAGGGGCGGGTCATGCACCCGCCACCGTGGCTAGCCTGTGATCAGAACGCGGGAACCACCGCGCCGGAGTACTTCTGCTCGATGAAGGCTTTCACTTCCGGGCTGGTCAGCGCGGTGGAGAGTTTCTTGATGGCATCGCTGTCCTTGTTGTCCGGACGGGCCACCAGGTAGTTCACGTAGGGCGACGTGCGGTCTTCCAGCACCAGGGCGTCCGTGGTCGGGTTCAGCTTGGCTTCCAGCGCGTAGTTGGTGTTGATCAGGGCCAGGTCGACCTGATCCAGCACGCGCGGCAGCAGCGCCGACTCCAGTTCCTTGAACTTGAAGTTGTGCGGGTTCTCGGCGATGTCCTTGGGCGTGGCCAGGGCGTTCTTCGGATCCTTCAGCTTCAGCACCCCGGCCTTCTGCAGCAGGAGCAGGGCGCGGCCGCTGTTGCTGCCCTCGTTGGGGATGGCGATGGTGGCGCCGTCCGGCAGGTCCTTCAGGGATTTGTGTTTGCTGGAGTAACCGCCGAAGGGTTCGACGTGCACGCCCTGGACGATCACCAGGTGGGTGCCCTTGCCGCTGTTGAAGTTGTCCAGGTAGGGCTTGGTCTGGAAGTAGTTGGCGTCCAGGCGCTTCTGGTCCACCTGCAGGTTGGGCTGCACGTAGTCGGTGAAGACTTTCACTTCCAGGTCCACGCCTTCCTTGGCCAGCTGGGGTTTGACCAGTTCGAGGATTTCCGCGTGGGGCACCGGGGTGGCGGCGACCACCAGTTTCTCGCCAGCGTTGGCGAAGGACACGGACAGGGCAGCGGCCAGGGCGGTCAGCAGCAGGGACTTCTTCATGATGATCCTTTCGATTGCGGGGCCCCGGCTGGATCTTCAGCCGCGAGCGGGTGTTGGGATGCCCGGTCTGGGTGTGCCGGGTTGAGCGCGACGTTACGAAGATTTTTTATAACGATCAAATAACTATTGGTTCATCTCTTATTCCATAAGTTAAAAGAATGCGACAACGCCAACCCTGTCCCTTGCCTGACTGACTGGAATGTTCATGTCGCCTCCGAGAATTGCCTGCCAGGCGCTGGCTCACTAGAGTGGCAGCCTTCGCAACTGCCCGCCGAGCCGCCACCATGCTTAATGCCGCCCTCGCCCGCTTCCCCCGTCTGCCACTGGTTCCCGCCCCCACCCCGCTGGACAGGCTGGAGCGACTGTCGCAGCAGCTCGGCCGCGGCGTTTATGTGAAGCGTGACGACATCACCCCGTTCGCCCTGGGCGGCAACAAGGTGCGCAAGCTGGAGTTTCTCGCCGCCGAGGCCCTGGCCCAGGGCGCCGATACCCTGGTCACCGCCGGCGCCATCCAGTCCAACCATGTGCGCCAGACCGCCGCCCTGGCCGCGCGCCTGGGCCTTGCCTGCGTCGCCCTGCTGGAGAACCCCATCGGCAGCACCGACCGCAACTACCTGGAAAACGGCAACCGCCTGCTGCTCGACCTGTTCGGCGCCGAGGTGGAGTTGGTGGCCAGCCTGGACAACGCTGACGACCTCCTCGCCGCCGCCGGCGAACGCCTGCGCGGCGCCGGCAAGCGCCCCTACCTGGTGCCCATCGGTGGCTCCAACGCCCTCGGTGCGCTGGGCTACGTGCGCGCCGGCCTGGAGCTGGCCGAGCAGATCAAGGCCAGCGGTGAGCGCTTCGCCGCCGTGGTCCTGGCCTCCGGCAGCGCCGGCACCCACGCCGGGCTGGCGCTGGCCCTGGAACACGCCCTGCCCGGCACGCGGGTGGTGGGCGTGACCGTCTCGCGCCCCGCCGCCACCCAGCGCCCCAAGGTGGAAGGCCTGCTGCAACGCACCGCCGACCTGCTTGGCGTGGAAGTCCCGAAGGCTCTCAAGGTGGAGCTGTGGGACCAGTACTTCGCCCCGCGCTATGGCGAACCCAGTGCCGCCACCCTGGAGGCCATGCGCTTGCTGGCCAGCCACGAAGGCCTGCTGCTGGACCCGGTGTACACCGGCAAGGCCTTCGCCGGCCTGCTCGACGGCATTGCCAAGGGCGCCTTCGAAGGTGACGGCCCGGTGCTGTTCCTGCACACCGGTGGCTCGCCGGCGCTGTTCGCCTATCATCCAGCGGGCATCGCTTGAGGCTGCTTATTGCAAAATGGCAGCAATCGATAATTCTTGGAAATTTCGTCGCATATAGCCGACACCCTAGAGTTGCCACCCCC
This sequence comes from Pseudomonas sp. Q1-7, assembly GCF_028010285.1. NCBI lineage: Bacteria > Pseudomonadati > Pseudomonadota > Gammaproteobacteria > Pseudomonadales > Pseudomonadaceae > Pseudomonas > Pseudomonas sp. Q1-7. Next base: position 214,589 of record NZ_CP116304.1, on the reverse strand, counting down.
TTTTGCCACCTGCCCCGTGAGGCTCCCATGACATTCGCAACCCTGCGTCGCCAGTTCATCCTCGGCAGCCTGAGCCTGGTGCTCGGCGCCGGCTTCGTCGGCACCAGCCATGCCGCCGACCTGCTCCAGGACATCCAGCAGAAAGGCGCCATCAAGGTCGGCCTGGAAGGCACCTACCCGCCCTTCAACTACCAGGACGAGAACGGCAAGCTGACCGGCTTCGAAGTTGAACTGGCCGAGGCCCTGGCCAAGGAGATCGGCGTGAAGGCCGAGTTCCAGCCGACCAAGTGGGACGGCATTCTCGCCGCGCTGGAGTCCAAGCGCCTGGATGTGGTGATCAACCAGGTCACCATCTCCGACGAGCGCAAGAAGAAGTACGACTTCTCCACCCCCTACACCGTCTCCGGCATCCAGGCCCTGGTGCGCAAGGGCACCGAAGGCGAGATCAAGACCGCGGCCGACCTGGCCGGCAAGAAGGTCGGCGTGGGCCTGGGCACCAACTACGAGCAATGGCTGAAGGACAACGTCCCGCAGGCCGACATCCGCACCTACGACGATGACCCCACCAAGTTCCAGGACCTCAACGTCGGCCGCATCGACGCCATCCTGGTCGACCGACTGGCCGCCTTCGAAATGGTCGAGAAGACCGGCGGCCGCCTGGCCGTGGCCGGCGAACCCTTCTCCCGCCAGGAAGCCGGCATCGCCCTGCGCAAGGGCAACCCGGAACTGCTGGCCGCCCTCGACAAGGCCCTGGCCAAGCTGAAGGCCGACGGCACCCTGAAGCAGCTCTCCGAGAAGTGGTTCAAGGCTGACGTGACCCAATGATCGAAGGCAGCCTGCAACTGGCGCTGGATTCCGCGCCCTTCCTGTTGAAGGGCGCGGTGTTTACGGTGGTGCTGAGCCTTGGCGGCATGTTCTTCGGACTGCTGCTGGGCTTCGTCCTCGCCCTGATGCGCCTCTACGGATTCACCGCCCTGCGCTGGACCTCGCGGATCTACGTGTCCTTCTTCCGCGGCACGCCGCTGCTGGTGCAGCTGTTCATGATCTATTACGGCCTGCCGCAACTGGGCATCCAGCTCGAACCGCTGCCCGCGGCGCTGATCGGCTTCTCGCTGAACATGGCCGCCTACACCTCGGAAATCCTCCGCGCCGCCATCGCCTCCATCGACAAGGGGCAATGGGAAGCCGCCGCCAGCATCGGCATGAGCCGCACCCAGACCCTGGTCCGCGCCATCCTCCCGCAGGCCGCGCGCACCGCCCTGCCGCCGCTGGGCAACAGCTTTATCTCGCTGGTGAAGGACACCGCCCTGGCCGCCACCATCCAGGTGCCGGAACTGTTCCGCCAGGCGCAACTGATCACCGCGCGCACCTTCGAGATTTTCACCATGTACCTGGCCGCCGCGCTGATCTACTGGGTGCTGGCCACCGTGCTGTCGCACGTCCAGGGCCGCCTCGAGGCGCGGGTCAACCAGCATGAGCGCGACGCCTGATGATCACCGTTCGTAACCTGACCAAATCCTTCAAGGGCCAGGAAGTGCTCAAGGGCATCGACCTGACCATCGAACCGGGCGAAGTGGTCGCCATCATCGGCCCCAGCGGCTCGGGCAAGACCACCCTGCTGCGCTGCCTGAACCTGCTGGAAGAACCCAGTGGCGGGCTCATCAAGGTCGGCGAGATCGAGATCGACGCCAGCCGGCCGCTGAAGCAACAGCAGGGCCTGATCCGCAAGCTGCGCCAGCACGTCGGTTTCGTCTTCCAGAGCTTCAACCTCTTCCCCCATCGCACCGCGCTGGAGAACGTCATCGAAGGCCCGGTGGTGGTGAAGAAGGAGCCGCGCGAACGCGCCGTCGAAAAGGCGCGTCGGCTGTTGGCCAAGGTCGGCCTGGCGGGCAAGGAAGATGCCTACCCCAAGCGCCTTTCCGGCGGCCAGCAACAGCGCGTGGCCATCGCCCGTGCCCTGGCCATGGAGCCGGATGTGATCCTCTTCGACGAACCCACCTCGGCGCTGGACCCGGAGCTGGTCGGCGAGGTGCTGGCGACCATCCGAGGCCTGGCCGAGGAGAAGCGCACCATGGTCATCGTCACCCATGAAATGAGCTTCGCCCGCGACGTGGCCAACCGTGCGATCTTCATCGACAAGGGCGTGATCGTCGAACAGGGCGATGCCAAGGCCCTGTTCAGCGCACCACAGGAAGAGCGCACCAAGCAGTTTCTGAGCAAGTTCCTGCAGGGCTGAGGCTTCGCCGGCGCCTTGCCGCTCCTCGTGGGGGCGAATTCATTCGCTAAGGGCGGCGCAGCTGCCCCCTGGAAGTCCGAGGCAGACCTGCGGTCTGCATAGCGAATGAATTCGCCCCCACAAGGTGTTCCTCCGGTCCGCCGCGACCGGTAAGCCCCCTGCAAGGAAATCCGCGTAGAATCCGCGCCCCTCGCAAGAACGCCCCGCCACCGGAACCCCCATGAACCCGAGCACCCTCCTCTCCCTGCCGTTGCTGGCCCTCGCCCTCGGCGGCTTCGTCGTCGGCAGCAGCGAATTCATCATCATGGGTCTGCTGCCCGAAGTGGCCAGCGATCTGCAGGTCAGCCTGTCCGATGCCGGGCTGCTGGTCAGTGCCTATGCCATGGGCGTGGTGATCGGCGCGCCGCTGCTGGGCCCGCTGCTGGGCCGCCTGCCCCGGCGCCAGGCCCTGCTCTGGCTGATGGGCGCCTACGCCCTGGGCAACCTCGGCTGTGCCCTGGCGCCGAACTACGAATGGTTGCTGGCCATGCGCATGTTCACCGCGTTCAGCCACGCCGGCTTCTTCGGCTGCGCCACCCTGCTCGCCGCCGAACTGGCGCCGCCCCATCGCCGCGCCTCGGCCATGGCCCTGGTGCTCAGCGGCCTGACCATCGCCAACGTACTCGGCGTGCCGGCCGGCGCCTGGCTGGGCCAGGCCACCAGTTGGCGGGTCACCTTCATGGTGGTGGCCGGCCTGGGGGCCCTCACGCTGCTGGCCCAGGCCCTCTGGCTGCCGATCACCGCCAGGCCGCAGGCCAACGCAGCCGGCGCCTGGGACGGCATCCTGCGGCGCCCGGTACTGCATGCGCTGTTCGTCTGCAGCCTGTCGTCGGTGGCGCTGTTCGGCGTGTTCACCTACATCAGCCCGCTGCTGCGCGACGTCTCCGGCTTCACGCCGCAACACGCCAACTTCGCCCTGCTGCTGTTCGGCATCGGCTTGACCATCGGCAACCTGTTGGGCGGGCGCCTGGCCGACCGGGGTTTCCGCCATTCGCTGCCGCTGGCCTTCGGTGTGAGCGCGCTGTGCCTGCTGGGGCTGTTCGTCTTCGCGCAGATTCCGGTGTTGGCGCTGGGCTGCCTGTTCCTCTGGGGCGTTGCCAGCTTCGCCATTTCCTCACCGCTGCAACTGCTGCTGGTGGAGCAGGCCGGCGAATCGGCGAGCCTGGCCGCCACCCTCAGCCACGCCGCCTTCAACCTGGGCAACGCCAGCGGCGCCTTTGTCGGCGGCCTCTGGCTGAGCACCAACCTGGGTCTGAACAACCTGCCGCTGATGGGCGTGGGTGTACTGGCCCTGACCATCCTGGTGTGCCTGCCGCTGCCGCGCCTGCGCGCAGTGAAGGACCATTTGAAGGCCAGCGGACAGCTTCACTGATGTTCCGGTAGGTGGGTGCGGGCCACGCTGGTCCGAGCGCAGCGAGGCCCAACAACCGATTCGTTGGGTTTCGCTGCGCGCTACGCCAACCTTCTATCTCTCCAGCCTTGTAGGGTGGGTCACGCTTCACCGACCCACCAAGCGGCGCCGAGGGGCTTCGAAGGTCGAGGCGAAAAGCCATAGCCGCCCGCAGCGGAGTAGCGGGCGACTCAGGCGCGCTGGCGAGCGAACGCTTCGACGCGGCCTTGCAGACGGTAGAGATGGGCGAAACCCTGCTCCCAGGTGTGGTGCCCGGACTTCACGTTGATATGCCCGGCCCCCGTGAGGAGGACCGCTTCCGAGCCCCAATCGCTGGCCATTTCCAGGGCCCGCTGCGGGCTGGCGGCGTGGTCGTTGTCCGAGCCGACCAGCAGCGTCGGGAACGGCAACAGAGCCGTGGGAATCGGCGCGAAGCCCTTCAAGGGCTCCGGGCAGCCGGGGCGCTGCACGTCCGCCGGCGCCACCAGCAGGGCACCGCGCACGCGATGCAGCACATCCGGGTCGGCCTGCGCGGCCCAGTGCGCCACGGTCACGCAGCCCAGGCTGTGGGCGATGAGAATGGCAGGGGTGCGTTCGGCGTCGATGGCGCGCTCCAGCGCCGCCACCCAGGCCTCGCGGTCCGGGTTGTTCCAGTCGGCCTGCTCGACCCGGCTGGCATTGGGCAACGTGCGCTGCCAATGGCTTTGCCAATGATCGATGGACGAGCCCTGCCATCCCGGCAGGATCAGGTAACGAATGGCCTGGCTGCGCATGGCGAGCCCTCCTTGCTGACGTTCGATGCTGGGCAGTCTAGGAGGTCGCCATATATCTGTTAAGGAATAAGAATTTATTTACTTATGCGTTATTAGCTTATTCGCTAAAGGTCATCTCCGCTGCGCAACCGCCCCCCTGTAGGATGGGTAGAGCGGAGCGAAACCCATGCGGGTGTGTCCGAGATTCGATGGGTTTCGCAAGCTCTACCCATCCTACGCAAGCTACGAACTCAAGCGGCCGCCATGCAGATCGACGAAGAACTCACCCTGAAGAAGCTGGAAACCTTTCTCGCCTTCATGCGCAGCGGCAACCTGTCGCGCGCAGCGGCCGAGCTGAACACCAGCAACGTCAGCGTGCACCGGGCCATCCATTCCCTGGAGAGCGCCCTGCGTTGCCCGCTGTTCAAGCACGAGGGACGCAACCTGACGCCGCTGGAAAGCGCCTACGTGCTGGAGGAAAAGGCGCAGAAGCTGATTCAGGACGCCGTCGAGATGGTGCGCCTGACCCGCGAGGCGGCCGGGTTCTCCGCCGAGCGCTTCAAGCTCGGCGCGCTCTACTCGCTGACGGTGAAGACCGTGCCGCAACTGGTGATGGGCCTGAAGCTGCGGCGCAGCGAACTGAACATCGACCTCACCCTGGGCTCCAACGTCGACCTGCTCTATCGCCTGAAAAACCTGGAGCTGGACGCCATTCTGGTGTCCCTTGACGAAAGCGTGAGCGACCCGGATTGCGAGCAGTTGCCGCTGTTTTCCGACGACATCTTCCTCGCCGTGCCCACCGACTCGCCCTTCTCCGACCAGGCCGAAGTGGACCTGGCGGACCTCGCCGACTCCACCTTCATCACCCTCACCCAGGGCTTCGCCACCCACCGCGACGGCGCGCGCGTGTTCCAGCAGGCCGGCTTCGAGCCCAAGGTGGCGATGCAGGTGAACGACATCTTCACCCTGCTCAGCATGGTCAGCTCCGGGGTGGGCTATGCCCTGCTGCCGGGACGCATCGCGGCGGTCTACGAGAACCGCGTGAAGCTGATCCCGCTGCAGGCGCGCTATCGCCTGCAGCAGCACATCGGCGCGGTATTCCTGAAAGCCCGCGAGCGCGACCCGAACCTGCTCGCGCTGGTCGCCGAATGCCGCATGTACAGCCTGCGCAACGAAGGCTGAACCGAGAACGCCCAGCTTGCCAGCGCGCCCGGAGCATGGCCTCCCGCTGCCTCGTCGGACCGGCCCATTGCGGGAATTTTCCGCGTCATTCCGCGGGTTGATTCCACCGCTATATTTCGAACTTTCCCAAGCAAAAACCCGAGTCTCACTGCGAACTTCCTCGCATTGGTAAAGTTAAGATATTCAGCGCCCAACAACTTGGAGAAAAGAATGAGCCTTACACGCCAAGTACTCCTTATGGCGCTTTCTCTTGTGCTGAACGGATGCATGTCCAACCCGACAGAGATGAATAAAAACGCCTATACCGACCTATTGGTCGGGCCATATTCGATCCTGCTACCCACCGATGCTCTACGGGGCGTGACGATCATGGGTTCTGAAAGAAATGGCATCTCACTGGCATTTGATCGGAGAGACAAGGAATTGCAGCGATGGATCTCCATCTCTGCGTTCTACAACCCCGAGTTCGGCTATGAGATCGATATGCGAAAGTTCCCCAGACTTGTACTGAAGCTGGAGAAACTCACGCCCGAACTTGGTTTGAGCGATGTGGCGCTCGAGGACATCGAAAATACCTGGCGCGCCACTGTGAAAGGGCGCCGCACCAAAGTATTGAAGATACCCGGTGGCCAGGCCTACTTGGTAATGGATGACAAGAATCGGCAAATAATGGCCCACCTGACCGCAGACAATAACGCCCGCGCACTCAATTTAATCACGACATTTGGCATCAGCGAGGAACAACTGCAGGAGCTGATACTGGACAACCTGTATCTGAATGGACCGCCGCCGGAGAAGTGATATGTATCTTGAAAACGCGGAACGGGACGCCCTTTATCAGGTCATGCGGCTTCTCTGGGGCCGATACGCCGAGGTCTTTGCAGACAGAACGCATCGTTTCAACGAGATGACGGTGGATGTTGTGCAGCAGGCCATCGAAAGCCACAGAACATGCAACAGCGAGATGCTGAATCTTGTCTCGGGGCTGGCATCCGGCGCCGCTATCGGGGCCCATCGCAAGTGGCTGCGGGAAGCACTTGGAGACATCGCCGGAAAGCTCTCCAGCGGCACCCTGAAGCTCAATGGCCAGGCCTGCATGGTCTACACCTTCTCAGCGTACCGGACCCACATAGAACTCACCTTTTAATCGAAAGCGATCCGCTGGCGAGGGGACGCACCAAGGCACCCGTGACAGATCGGGGCCTTGGCAGCGCTTCTCAGCCGGTAATACCGCGCATGACGAAGAACAGCAGTGACGGCCCCAGCAGGCAGCCCAGGGCGGTGTAGAAGGCGGCGGTCAGGCAGCCGTAGGGCACAAGCGCGGGGTCGGTGGCCGCCAGGCCGCCGGCGACGCCGCTGGAGGTGCCCATCAGGCCGCCGAAGATCACCGCCGTGCGCGGGTTGTTCAGGCCGATCAGCGGGGCGACGAAGGGGGTCGCCACCATCACCATGATCGCCTTCACCAGACCCGCGGCAATGGACAGCGCCATCACCTCCGAACTGGCGCCGATGGCCGCGCCCGTCACCGGGCCGACGATATAGGTCACGGCACCGGCGCCGATGGTGGTCAGGCTCACCGCATCGGTGTAGCCGAAGGCCAGCGCCACGCCGACGCCGGCGACGAAGGAGGTGCCGATCCCGAAGAACAGCGCCACCACGCCCGACACACCGGCACGCTTGAGCTCCTCGATGTTCACCCCGAAGGCCGTGGCGACGATGGCGAAGTCCCGCAGCATGGCGCCGCCCAGCAAGCCGATGCCAGACAGCAGTGGGATATCCACCAGGCCTTTCTGCCCGCCGGTCACCACGCCACCGACGTAGGACAGCAGCAGGCCGAGGAGGATGGCGATGGCCGAGCCGTGCAGGCGGCCACGGGTGAGCCTGGCGGAGATCCAGTAGGAGAACCACATGGTCGCGCCGATCACCGCGAAACCACTGATCAGGCCGTAGCCGCCAATCACTTTCAGCATGGATTCGTACATGGCGGTCACCGCTGGGCAGGGGTCAGGGGATCAGTGGCGGCCGCCACCGGCTTCTTTTTTTGCCCGAGGCGATCGAGCACCGGGACCATGGCAAAGCCCAGGGCCACCGCGGCAATGCCGGCGAGGATCGCCATGGGGCCGCCGCTGAGGGCGCCGAGCACGTTCTGCTGGGCCGCCATGGCAACCACGATGGGGATGTAGATGGCGCTCCAGAACTCCACGCCCTGTTCCGACTTGGCGCCCATCAGGCCACGCTTGTGCAGGTAACTGCCGATGAATATCAGCAGCAGCATGGCGATGCCGACGCCGCCGACGTTGGCGGGCACGCCCAGGAGTTTGCCCAGCAGTTCACCGATGAACAGGCCTGCCAGGGTGCAGAGGGCCAGGAAGGCCACACCGTAGATGATCATTGTTGTTGTCCTCGCGTTGGGTCGAAGTTGCTTGTTCTTGTCCTTCGAAATGCACGGCGGTTATCGGGTTTGGCTTACCTCCTGACGCAGCAGGGCGTCCAGCGTGTCCAGACGAGCGCCCTGGAAGGCGACCACCGTGCCCTGTTCGAACACCCGCCGCGCGAGGCCGCTGAGCACGGCCCCGGGGGGGAGTTCGACATGCAGGCGCACCCCGCGCTCGTAGGCGGTGCGCAGGGTGCCGTGCCAGTCGATGACGCGGCACATGTTGAAGGCGAGATCGTCGCGCAGGCGCTCCGGGTCGAACACCGGCCGCGCCGTGGTCCCACTGAGATAGCGGATCGCCGGGCGGCGCAGCTCGACGCCGGCGAACACATCGGCTAGCTCGCGGGCCGGTGTCTCCAGCAAGGTGCAATGGGAGGGTACGCTCATCGCCAGGCGCTTCGCCGCGCCGGCACTCAGGGCCCGCGCGCGCTCGGCGACGGTTGCCATGGCGGCGTCGCTGCCGGCGATCACCAGTTGGTTGTCGGCGTTGATGTTGGCGAGATAGACCGGCCCCTCGGCCTCGGCCAGCAGCCGCTCCACCGTCGCCTGGTCGAGACCGAGGATGGCGGTCATGCCGTAGCCCTGTGGATAAGCCCGTTGCATCAGCTCGCCGCGCAGGGCCACCAGGCGCACGGCATCGGCGAAGTCCAGCGAGCCGGCGACGACTGCAGCCGCATAGGCACCGATGGAAAGGCCCGCCACGTAGTCGGGCGCCGGGCTGCGCGCCATCAGCAGCCGCGCGCCGGCCACCCCGGCGACCAGCAGGCAGAGCTGCACGGCGCGGGTGGATTTCAGCGCCTCGGCGGAATCCAGCGCCAGCACGTCTTCGCCCAGGGCGTCGCTGGCCTCGAGGAGGCAGGCGCTGCATTCGGTCGGCAGCTGGTGGAGCATGCCCACCTGCTGCGCACCCTGCCCGGGGAAGGCGAAAAGGCTGCTCACGCAGCGCGCTCCATGGGCTGCCAGGGGTTATCCACAAGCCGCGCCCCTTCGGCACATTTCAACAGTACGCGGCGGGATTCCCCGGCCCATTCGCGCAGGGCCACGGCGCCCAGGGGCGTTTCCAGTTGCAGGTCGATGCGGCAGGGGGCTTCGGCCAGGGCCGCCAACAACGTACGGGCCTGCTGACGTTCGAAAGGTTCGCGGGTGCGCAGCAGCAGGTCCAGATCGCTGGCGGCATGCAGCACCGGAATACCAGTGGCGAGCTGGAAACCGACGCCGCCGGTGGGCCCCCAGGAACGGTCGGTGGCGTCCAGCATCGACGCGACGGTTTCCAGGGCGCGCAACGCCGGAAGATCGCCGGGACCGAGAGGCCGCAGTTGTTCGGGGCTGAGCAGACGCCGGATGGAACGGATGGGCATGATCGCGGCCAGGCGCTGGTCACGGCTGGCGCCACGGATGCCGACGGCCACATGGCCGGGCTCGCAGAGCGCACGACGCACCACCACCGGATGCCCGGCGGCCAACACCTGCCACGCCCAGGCAGGGGCGTTCGCGGGGAGCTGGTCCGGGGTCATGCCCCAGAGCAGGTCGTGGGGTTTTGGAGTCTTGTTCATGCGTCGCTCCTTGGTGTGGGTGAGTTGTAGGTGGGTGCGGGCCACGTTGATCCGAGCGCAGCGAGGCCCAGCGATTCACGGCCAGGCACCGCCGTGTCGGGCTTCGTGCCTCAGCCCGACCTACGAGGACCTACCACTGTGCCCGCAGCCTCTCCCTGACACGCGACGACGCCGCGCGATTCTCCGCGCCGAGACGCCCGGAAAGGTCGGTGCTGTCACCGATATCCACCACCGCGCGTACCAGCACGTCGCGCACGCGGGTGAAATCAGCGTCGCCCGGCTGCTCCGCGTCGCCCACCGTCACCCGCTCCCAGAGCAGGCCGAGGGAGGCGAAGTTCTCCAGGTCGTAGGCCATGGCCGGCACCTTGGCGGCCAGTGCTTCCAGCTCTTCCACGCTGCGCAGGGTGATGCGCGCGGCCGCGGCCTTGCCCATCGCGTGGACCATCACCCCGCCGTCGTCCAGGGCGATCAGACGCTGGGCCTGGTAGCCGTGGGCGAGGAAGGCGCCGGACATGGCCTTGCCCACCAGCAGGCCGATCACCGGGTGACCCGCCAGGCGGGCGCGGGCGTAGGCGTCCACCGCCCCGGCCAGGGCCTGGTGGATGCCCAGGGCCTCCTCGCGGCGACCATAGGCCTGGCTCGGCACATCCACCAGCGCCACCAGCACGCGCTTGGCGCTGTCGCGGTCGGCCGCGATGGCTTCATCCACCGCCTTGGCCAAACCCCAGCCCTCCAGCAGGCCGACCTCGCCATTGCGAGCCCGGGGGAAGGGATTGTCGGCGTCCGGTACCACGGCGATGAAGCGCGCGGCACGGTTGCCCAGTTCGCCGTCCACCACCTTCACCGAGGCCGGGAAGCCGGCCAGTGCGTCGCCGCCGGCCAGGCCGCGCAGCCAGTTCAATCCACGGCTCATTGCTGTTCTCCCTGGTAAAGGGCGCGCACGGCGGCGGCGTCCAGTTGTTGGCAGTCGGCTCCGAGGCGCGCCAGGCGGTCGAGGAACCAGGCATGCCGGCGGCTGCGCGGCAGGCCGTGCTCAGGTTGGGCCAGCAGGCCCTGCAGGGTCTCGCGGATGGCATCGATATCGTCGGCGACGTAGGCGTCCACCAGTCCGCTGGCGGCCCGTTGCTCGCCGCCGGTGAGGCTCCAGATGAAGGGGCGGTCGCGGGAGTCGTATTCGGCAAGGCCGGCTTCCTGCTCGATCACCTGCGGTCCGTTGAGGCCCAGGCGCGCCTCGCGGGTAACCATCAGGTGGCTGCACAGGCCGGCGGCGATGGACATGCCGCCGAAGCAGCCCACAGGGCCGGCGACCAGACCGATCACCGGCTGGTACTGGCGGAGCTGGACGATGGCCGCCTGGATCTCGGCGATGGCGGCCAGGCCCAGGTTGGCTTCCTGCAGGCGCACGCCGCCGGTTTCCAGCAGCAGCACGGCGCAGGTGGGAATGCCCTGGCGGTTATCTTCCGCGGCCAGCTCCAGCGCACCGGCGATCTTCGCGCCACCGACTTCACCCATGCTGCCGCCCTGGAAAGCGCCTTCGATGGCGGCGATCACCGCCGGCTGGCCATTGATGCTGCCCTTGGCCACCACCACGCCGTCGTCGGCCTGGGGCACGATGCCCTGGCGTGGCAGCCAGGGGGAGATGACCCGGTCGAAGGGGCCAACGAGTTCACGGAAGCTGCCGGCGTCCAGCAATTCGCGGGCGCGCTGGCGGGCGCCCAGTTCGACGAAGCTGCGGGCTTCGAGCAGGCGTGCGGTGTCAGTCATATGCAAGCTCCTCCAGGCCCTGTTCCAGGCGCAGGCGCACGACGCCCGGCGTGGCGCCGAAGTCGTGGATATCGATGTTCAGGGCCGGCGGCGTCTGGCCGTCGAACAGACGCTGGAACAGCTGCTGCCAACGCGGTCCGCTGCCGTTCACGGACGTCACCACCTGGATCGTCAGGGTGCCGGCGCTGCCCGGCTCCAGCAGCACTTCGAGGTCGCCGGAGCCGACGCAGCCCACCAGGGCGCGGCCACGGGCCGGCTCGCCGGCGGGAAATTGGAAGGACAGGGTTTCCATGGTCACAGGCTCCCGGCTTTATCGAGGAACAGGCAGGCGGCCAGCAGGTCGGCGGCGCCGCCAGGCGAGGCGTTGAGGTGCAACAGGCGGGCGTCCAGCATGCGCAGTCGGCGACGGCCGTCGAGGCTGGCACTGCCGCCGGCGTCGAGCACGGCGCGGGCGCCCTGCTGCATGGCGGCCAGCCCTTCCAGCCCGGCGCGCCAGAGCACGCAGGTGTCGGCGAGGACGGTCATGATCGCCAGCAGCGCGTCGAGGCGCGCATTCTGCTCCCCGGCACCTGCGGCGCGGCTGCGCACCAGTTGCGGCAGGCCGTGGGCGATCACGGCGGGGAAGCCGAGTTGGGCCTCCTCCCGTGCCCCACGGGCGCCGTAACGACGGGTGACCTGGGCACCGTGGCTGTCGGTGCGGGGCGCTGCGCGGTCGTCGATCAGGGCGATGCGCGCAGCGCGCAGGGCAATGCCGCGTGCGTCGCCGGCGTCCGGCGCCAGTGCCTTCGCCGCCACCAGCAGGCCGAGGGCCCAGATGGCGCCGCGATGGGTGTTCACGCCGGCGGTCACGGCAAGCATCGCCGCTTCGCCTTCGCGGCCGATGCGGCCAAGTGCCTCGCGCAGGGGTTGGCCGATTTCGCCATGGGCCTGCGCGGCCTCCGCCATCTGCTTGAAGCAGGGCCAGAGGGACAGTGCCGAGGCGTGCATCAGGCCGAGGTGCAGGTCTTGGTGGGCACCGCTGCCGCGACGGTCCACCAGCGCCGGCTTGGGCGAGAGGTCGGCTTCGTCGATCAGGGCGTCCACCGCCAGGTCGGCCAGCCAGTCGGCCAGCGGCAGGTCGGCATTGCGTAGGGAGACTGCGCTCATCACCAACTCCTGAACTTGGCCGGGGGGTTGTAAAGGCCGCCGGACCACTCCACCAGTTCGGCGATGCTCTTCGCCGCCAGCAGTTCCCGCGTGGCTTGTGTACGGCGGATGCCGAGGTCTTCCGGCAATGCGATCAACCCTTCGCGGCGCATGCGCAGGGTCTCTTTCGGGTCATGGCGCAGGCCGATGGCCGTGACGCCGGCGACGGCGGCGATCATCGCCTGGCGCTCTTCGAGGCTGCGCGCCTTGTAGAGGTAGGCGATGCCCTCCTCGGTGAGCAGGTGGGTGACGTCGTCGCCGTAGATCATCACCGGCGCCAGCGGCATGCCGGCCTTCTTCGCCACCTCGACCGCGTCCAGGGTCTCGACGAAGGTGGGTTTGCCGCCTTCCTGGAAGGTCTCGACCATCTGCACCACCAGCTTCTTGCCGCGCTCCAGCAGGGTCACCGGCTCGGTCCCCCTTTCTTGACACATGGCGAGCCAGGCGGGCGTGGCGTGACGGCGGCCGCGCGGGTCGTGGCCCATGTTCGGCGCCCCGCCGAAACCGGCCAGGCGGCCACGGGTGACGGTAGAGGAATGGCCGTCGCCATCCACCTGCAGGGTGGCGCCGATGAACAGGTCCACGGCGTACTGACCGGCCAGCTGGCACATCATGCGGTTCGAGCGCATGGAACCGTCGCGGCCGGTGAAGAACACGTCCGGGCGCTGGGCGATGTAGTCCTCCATGCCCAGCTCGGTGCCGAAGCAGTGCACGCTTTCCACCCAACCGGTCTCGATGGCGGGGATCAGCGTCGGGTGCGGGTTGAGGGTCCAGTTGCGGCAGATCTTGCCTTTCAGGCCGAGGGACTCGCCGTAGGTGGGCAGGATCAGCTCGATGGCGGCGGTGTTGAAGCCGATGCCGTGATTGAGCGACTGCACCTGGTGTTTCTCGTAGATGCCACGGATCGCCATCATCGCCATCAACACGTGCACCGGCTTGATATGGCGCGGGTCGCGGGTGAACAGCGGCTCGATGTAGAAGGGCTGGTCGGCGACGACCACGAAGTCGACCCAGGAGGCCGGGATATCCACCCGCGGCAGGTCGCGCACATCATCCACCAGTTGGTTGACCTGGGCGATGACGATGCCATCGCTGAAAGCGGTGGGTTCCACCAGGGCCGGGGTGTCCTCGGTGCTGGGGCCGGTGTAGAGGTTGCCCTCACGGTCGGCCATGAAGCCGGCGACCAGCGCGACGTTGGGGATGAGGTCCACCAGCAGGCGCGAGTAGAGCTCGATGTACGTGTGAATGGCGCCGACTTCCAGCAGTCCGTCTTCCAGCAACTGGCCGATGCGCAGGCTCTGCGGGCCCGCGAAGGAGAAGTCGAGTTTGCGGGCGATGCCGCGCTCGTAGAGGTCGAGATGCTCGGCGCGGCTGACGCTGGGCATGATCATGTGCAGGTCGTGCAGGCGGCCCGGGTCGGCCTTGGCCAGGGAACGGGAGAGGAAATCCGCCTGCTTCTGGTTGTTGCCTTCGAGCACCACACGGTCGCCGGGAGCGATCAGCGCTTCAAGGGCTTCGACGATCCGTTCGCTGGGCAGCACCACGCCGTCGGCGAGGTTGCGCACCCGGTCGAGACGGCGCTGCTTTTCGGCGCGCCGGCGCGACCACTGCGGCGGGGGAGAGGGTCTTGTTGTCATGGTGGCTCCACGAGGTCCGCTGTCGTGGAGCGAACCTTAGGAGCGTGACCGGTGGGTCATCAATCAAGCTGGAGGCGTGATAGTTACGTTGAGGTTAACGATCCCTCCACCGGGCGCGTAGCCAGGCTTTTTTGTACGAGCGAATTTATTCGCGAAGCGGGCCGTGGCGCCCTATCGCGAATGAATTCGCTCCCACACCAGGTCCGTTCCCGCGAGGCGCCAACCTGCACAAGCGCCCCGCGCGGTCAAAACTCCAGGGTGGTGGACACCTGCACCAACCGCGGATCGCCGATGGAGACGTTGAGGTTGTTCACTGCCGAGCTGTAGTAGGTCTTGTCGAACAGGTTCTTCACATTGAGCTGGAGCTTGAGGCGGTTCTCGCCCAAGGGCGTTTCGTAGCTGGCGAAGGCGTCGGCCACGGTGTAGGCATCCAGGTCGAAGGTGTTCTCGGCATCGCCGGCGCGTTTGCCCGTGTAGCGGGCGCCGAAGCCGGCGCGCAGGCGGTCGCCCTCGAACAGCGGGCCGAAGTCGTAGACCGCCGAGAGCGAGCCGGTATGGCGCGCGACGTTCTGCAGGCGATTGCCTTCCAGCACTGGGTCCTTGGTCACCTCGGCGTCGATGAAGGCATAGCTGCCGATCAGGCTGAGGTCGTCGGTGAGTTGGCCGGAGAGGTCCAGCTCGACACCCCTTGAACGCACTTCGCCGGCGGTGCTGGCGACGGTTTCGCCGTTGACGGTCTGGGTCACCAGCACATTGGACTTGTCGATGTCGAACAGCGCCAGGGTGCCAGTGAGACGCCCGGGAATGTCGAGCTTGGCGCCGATCTCCCAGCTCTTGCCCTCTTCCGGGTCGAGACCGTTGATGGACGCGCCGCCGGTGAGGGGAGCGATGGTGGAGTTGGGTTTGAACGACTCGCTGTAGCCGCCGTAGAAGGACAGCGTATCGCCCCATTGGTAGACCAGGCCGGCGCGCGGCACCCAGGTCTGGCCGTCGATATCGGTGTTCGCCTGGAAGGGGCGGCCACGCCCGGCGAACTGGTCGTAGAGCTGGTAACGGGCACCGGCGACGAAGATCCAGCGGTCGGTCAGGTGCACCGAATCCTGGATGAAGGCCGACTGGGTCTCGATGCGGTCGGTCTGGTCGCTGTCGCGGGCGATCACTGTAGTGGGCACCGGCACCTGGCCGTACACCGGGTCGTTGTAGTTCAGCCGGCGCGTGGTGTTCTGGCGGATCAGGTCTTCGCGGTAGAACTTGCGGTATTCGTGATCCACGCCCATCAGCAGGTCGTGGCGCATGTCGCCGAGGTCGATTTTGCCGTCCAGGTCGAAGGTGGCGAAATGCTCGGTGCTCACCGCGCCACGGGTGCCATCGAGACGACGGCCGACGGTGCCGTTGCTGGTGTTGATGTTGATCACCCGCGCCTGGTAGTCATCGTAGGTATCGCGGTTGTAGCTGTAGGCGAAGTGCGCCTTCCAGTCTTCGCTGAGGCGGTGCGACAGGTCGAAGATAGTCAGGTCGGAGCGGCCCTCGGTGCTGTTGTAGGGCTCGTCCAGGCGGCGCTCTGCGGGGATGTTCAGCGGCTTGTTGGTGCGCGGGTCGATCACCGTGCCGCGGTCGAAGGGCACGCTGTACTCGCGGTGTTCGTAGCTGAGGTTGACTGTGGTGTCCTCGCCGAACCAGGCGATGGAGGGGGCGATGGTCTTCTCGCGGCTGTGGCCGAAGTTGCGCCAGTAATCGGCATCGTCATAGTCCGCGATCAGCCGATAGGCCAGGCCGGTGTCCCCGAGCGGGCCGGTCACATCCAACTGTCCGCCGCTGCCGTTCTTGCCATCGCCATAGGTGGACGCGCGGCCGGTGATGGCGTGGTAGGCCTCGAGCTGCGGCTTCTTGCTGATGACGTTGATCACGCCGCCCGGGTCGAGAATGCCGTAGAGCATGGAGGCGGGCCCCTTGAGCACTTCGACGCGGTCGGCGGTGGCGGTCAAGTTGCGGCCCTGGATGGTGCGCATGCCGTCGCGCAGGATGGAGCCGTCGCGGTTGTCGCCAAAACCGCGCTTCATCACCGCGTCCAGGGTGCTACCGAGGGTGTTCGCCTGGGTGATGCCACTGACGTTGTAGAGCGCGTCGTCAAGATGCTGCGGCTGCTGGTCCGCCAGCACCTGAGACGGCACTACGGCCACGGCCTGGGGAATCTCCAGCAGCGGCGCCTCGGAGCGCATGATCGCGGTCACCGGCGGCGGCTGGTAGCTGCCGACCTGGACCAGGCGCGAATCGATGTTCACCGCGTCGAGCTTCATCGCGCCATCGTTGCCGGCGGGCTCCAGAGTCAGGGTGTCGGCGCCGAGCTGGCGCCAGGTGAGGCCGGAACCGGCGAGCAGACGACCGAGGGCCTCGGCGGTGCTCATTCGCCCCCGCACCGCCGGGGCCTTCACGCCGTACGGCGCATCCTGGGTGTAGACCACGCTGAGGCCGGTAACGCGGCTGAAGGCGTCCAGCGCCAGGGGCAGCGGCTGGGCCGGGATATCGAATTCATGGGCGGCGGCCGTGGCCTCGGCCTGGGCCGCCCCCGCAGTCAGCAGCAGGGGCCCGGCCACCAGCAACGAAGCCATCCCCAGGCCCCCGAACACACCATCCCGCACCCGCTTTGTCCTGTACTTCATGAATTCCCGCACCCTGGATGTAGTGGCTTCTCTATTGCGAATTACTCGCATTTCAAGCACTACACGGATGCCGACATGAAGTACCTCAGTGGGAATACTAAAAATTTCCGGGGAGCGCTTCTCTGTGGGGGCGAATTCATTCGCTATGGGCAGCGCAGCTGCCCCCTGGAAGCGCGTAGGGCATACCTTCGGTCTGCTTAGCGATTGAATTCGCCCCCACAAGAGATTGGAGACGGACCGCGCCTCAGCGCAGGATCATCACTCGCCCCAACAGTTCATCCTGCTTGAAACCCACCACCGCCTGCAGCGAGGTGAGCACCGCCGCCGGGTCGTGGCTGGGGAAGCTGCCGCTGATGCGCTTGTCGGCCAGTTCGCGGTCGAGCAGGAGGATGCGGCCCGGGTAATAGCGATCCAGTTCGGCCAGCACTTCGCCCAAGGGCGCGCGATAGAAGCTCAGGCGGCCTTCCCGCCAGGCGAGCTGCGCCGCCGTATCCACCGTCGCCACTCGACCGGCTTCACCGTTGGCGAAGGCGACCTGCTGACCGGCCCCCAGAATCTGCTGCACGCCGTCAGGGCGGGCGCGCACACCGACGCGGCCCTGCTCCACCGTGACCCGCGCACCGGCCGGCCGCAGGCGTACTTCGAAGCGGGTGCCGAGCACCCGCGCCTCACCGCCATGGGCCGCCACCACGAACGGCACTTGCCCCGGCGTGACCCTGAAGTAGGCCGCCCCGCGCCGCAGTTCCACCTCCCGGGCATAGGTGCCGTAGCGCACGGCCAGCGCGCTGTCAGCGTCCAGCGTGATCCGCGAACCATCGGCCAGGGTGACTTCGCGTACTTCGCCCGGGGCGGAGACGTAATCGGCCCCGAGGTCATCCAATCGATCCAGGGGCTGCCAGCCGCCGACCCAGGTCATCAGCAGCACGCTGGCGGCCATGGCCAGCGCCGCGATCCAGCGCGCGGAACGGCGACGCGGCGGGGCAGCCATGCGCGCCAGCAGGGCATCCAGGCTCTGCGCCTCATCCACTGCCAGGCGCGACGCGCCGGTCTGGGTCAGGCACCAGAGGTCCTGGGCGCGGGTGTAGGCATCCACATGTTCCGGTGCGGCATACAGCCAGGTCTCGAACGCCTTGCGCAAGGCCGGCTCCGGCTGACCCTGCAGCCGCCCGAGCCAGAGCCAGGCGACCTGGTCGAGGTCGGGCTCGCGGTCGCCGTCGACGGCGTGCAAGGGCGGTGGCGTGAGGCTCATGACGTGATGCTCCGGGTGTGGTGATGAGCCTGTGCGACCTCGGCGAGGCTCGCCTTGCAGACATCCAGGGCGCGCATCATATGTTTTTCCACGGCGCTCTGGGTCAGGCCCATGGCGCGGGCGATCTCGCCGTAGGTACGCCCGTGGATGCGGTTGAGCAGGAAGATCTGCCGCGTGCGCTCGGGCAGGTTGCGCAGCGCCGCTTCCACATGGCGCAGTTCACTGCCAGCTTCCAGCGCGGACTCGGGCGAGGACGGCTCGGCCAAATGCTGCTCCGGCAGCAGGGCGCTTTCGGCGCGAGTGCGCGATCCTTCGCTGCGCATATGGTCGATCGCCATGTTGTGGGCGCTGCGCAGCAGGTAACTGCCCAGGTCTTCCACCGGCGTCTCGGGACGCCGCCAGAAACGCAGAAACAACTCCTGCACCAGGTCAGCCGCGGTGGCGCGGCAGCCGACCTTGCGCCCGACCAGAGCCTCCATCTGTTGGCGACGGGACAGGAAGGTCCGCAGGAAATCCTCCCGGCGCGCAGGCTCGCCGGGCACGCAAGCGTCGCTTGGCGCGGCATCGACCGGGAGTGGGGAATCGGACATGACGGGAGCCAGGCAGGCGCATAGGAGAAGAAAGGCCTCAAATGATAATGCTTATCAAATAAGCCTGCCTAGCAGGACGATGCTCGCCGCCGCGCTCAATCCGCCAGGACGATCTGGTTCTTGCCGCTGCGCTTGGCCTTGTACATCGCCGCGTCGGCGCGGGCGTAGAGGCTGTCGAGGCTGCCGTCATCGCGCAGGCTGGCCAGGCCCTGGCTGACGGTAACGCCAAAACTCTTGCGCCCGCAGGTGAAGCCCAGCCGCTGTACTTCCCGCTGCAGCCGCTCGGCGATTTGCCGGGCCAGGTCGGGCGGGCAGCCGGGCAGCAGCGCGGCGAACTCCTCGCCGCCGATGCGGCCGAACAGGTCGCCCCGGCGCAGGGCGTTGGCGCCGCACTGGGCGATACGCTGCAGCACCTGGTCGCCCATCTGGTGGCCGTGGGTATCGTTGATCTGCTTGAAGTCATCGATGTCCAGCAGGATGAAGGCCAGCGGGCTGCCGAACTGCACGGAATGCGCGAACTCGCGTTCAGCGCATTCGAAGAAGTGCCGGCGGTTGCTGCTCTTGGTCAACACATCGGTGGTGGCCAGGCGGTGCAGTTCGCCTTCCAGCTGCTTCTTCTCGGTAATGTCTTCGGCGATGCCGACGACGATGGTCGGCTGGTTCTCGCCACCACGCTGGCTGATGAAGCATTTGTCACTGATCCAGCGCAGTTGGCCGTCGGCGCGGATGATGCGGTACTCGCGGGCTTCGATGGCGCCCTTCTCCAGCACCTCGGCAAAGCTCTGTGCGGCGTAGTCCAGGTCGTCGGGGTAGATGCAGTTGCGCCATTCGTTGTAGTCCGCCAGCAGCAGCGCGGCGGAACGGCCGAATAGGCGTTCGTAGGCCGGGCTCACATAGATGACCCGCTGGGCTTGCCAGTCGAAGGCCCAGAGCACCGCATTCACGCCACCCAGCAGGCTGCTGAAGATGGCTTCGCGCTCGCGCAGACGCTCCACCTCGCCCCGGCTGTGGAGCAGGGCAAGGGTCAGTTTTTCCAGTTCGCTGGGGGCGTCGAGGGACGTTTCCATTCGGCCACTACCTTCAAGAGACCTGCCTTCGACAGATTAGGCAGGCAAAAGTGCGGCCGGCAATCGAGCCGACGGTCAGCCGTGACTGGCATGACGGAAGGCAGGAAAACGGTTCAGCAGCCGGTGCAGGACGAACACCGCCACCAGGGTGAGGAACACCGCGACACACACCGAGCTCAGGCGGTAGGCGATGGAATAGACCACGTCGTGCTGCGGCGTAAGGTACTGGCCGAACACGATGGCCAGGGTCGTCAGGGCACCGAACCCAATGCCCTGCGCGCCCTCCAGCACATGCAGCCGCGCGCAGCAGAAGGCGGCAGTCCAGTACATCAGGGTCACCAGCGGCAGCACGTCGTAGTGGCTGTAGAGCACCAGTTGCAGCAGCAGCCCGAGGGCGCAGCCGAGCAGGGTGCCGAGGGCACGAATGCGGCCGGCGAAGCGGATGCCGTTCCAGTGCATGGGGAACAGCACCAGGATCGACGCCACCTGGGCCGACAGCGAATCGCGCAGGTCGAAGCTCTGGAACAGGATGAACGACAGGGTGGCAATGCTGGCGCCAAGCACCGCTTCGTGGCGCTGGCTGGGCAGGTCCTTCGCCGGCGCCGGCCGGGGTGGGCGCGGTTCGGCATCGGGAAACAGCCAGAACATCAGCCAGGCGATGAGCACGGTGAGGCCGGCGGCCACCAGGTTGCTGGCAACCAGGTCGTAGAGGTGGGTGTCCGGGTAACTGGCGAAGTGCAGTTGCATGGAGAGGAACACGCAGCCCAGGGCGCCGAACATGAACAGCGGCCCCTGGGCCATCAGGCGGAAACGCCAGAGAAAGCCGAGGAAGGCCAGCGGCACTATCAGCTGCGGGCGGTCGCCGAACAGGCCGTAGATCAACAGCACCTCGCCGCTGACCACCAGCGCCTGCAGCAGGAACTGGCGCACCACATGGGCATTGATGCTGGGCGTGAGGCCGAGCAGCAGCATGGGATAAACGCAGAAGAAGGCGCCGTTGTCCCAACCCATCAGCTTGCAGAGGAACAGCCCCAGGGTGCCGCCGCCGGCCAGGCGCAGGCACTGGCGCAGATCATTCTCGGTCAGGACGGTTCGCCGGTTCATGGGATCAGTACAGGTAGTGCAGGATGCTGATCAGGGCGATCTGCAGGTGGCCGAACAGGTCCGCCAGGTGCGAATCGCGCGGGTAGAGCTGTACCGTGGCCTTGGCGCCGCTGGGCAGGGCCTGGGGCAGTTGTTCGGTGAGACTGACATGCAGGCGTTGGCGCTGGGCATCACGCACCCAGCGGTCGGATATCGCGGGGGCGGCGAGCTCACCGTTGGCGTCCAGCTGACCTTCCTTCACACCGGCGTCGATAGCGCTGACCCTGGCCCCGAAGATCTGCCCGGGCAGCGCGTCGAAGACCACCGAGGCGCTATCGTCCAGGCGCACGTAGCGCAGGGCTTTTTCGCGGAAGTCGGCGCTGATGTCCGCCTCGTCCGCCACCAGCGCGGCGACCGGGCTGCCTGCGTGGAGAAAGGCGCCCGCGGAGAGCTGCAGGTTGCTCAGGGTGCCGGCGCGCTCGGCGCGAATTTCGCTGTAGGCCAGCCGCAGGCGGGCCTGCTCCAGGGTATTGCGCGCCTGGCGCAGGCGCAGGTTGTCTTTGCCCGCCGCGCCGCGCCGGGCGAGCAGTTCGCGAATTTGTGCCCCGGCCGCGGCCAACCGTGCCTCGGCGGCCTCGCGCCGGGCTTCGGTCTGCTCATAGAGCTGGCGTGACACGTGCTGGCTCCGCACCAGGCGAGCAAGGCGGTCGGTCTCGCGCTGCAACTCGCTGGCCGACGCCCGGGCGGCAGCCTGGTCGGCACGGGCGGCGGCGATGCTGGCATCGAGCTGGCGGTTGTCCTGCCCGGCCTGCTCCAACGCCAGTTCGGCGGACTGCACGGCGAGGCGATAGGGCTCGGGGTCCAGGCGGAACAGCAGTTCGCCAGCCTCGACGTGCTGGTTGTTGGCTACGACCACGTCCAGCACCTGGCCATCCACCCGCGCGGCGATGCGCAGCACCGGGCGGGTCAACTGTGCCTGGGGCGTAATGGGCATCCACAGGTCCGCCACCAGGAAGTAGGCGAACAGCAGGACGAACAGGACGATAGCCGCCTGGACCCGACGGGCGAATCTTTGATCCGGAGTCATGCGTACCTCGAAGGGCCCGCGCAGAGCGCGGGCGGAATGACGAGAACGACAGGGCCTCGACCGCTGCCGCTCATGGAGCGCAGTATATTTATCCGAGATTCGTGGATAATCCCGCCTTAGCGAGAAGCAGCCTTACACAGGGAGTAACAATGGACACACTCAACAGCATGCGGGTGTTCGTGCGGGTGATCGACACCGGCAGCTTCACTGCTGCCGCCCAGGCCATGGACCTGTCCACCGCCCAGGTGTCGCGGCTGGTATCGGAGCTGGAGCAGCAGCTCCAGGCGCGCCTGCTGCATCGCACCACCCGCCGCCTGGCGCTGACCGAAGTGGGCGAGCGCTACCTGCAGCGCTGCCGGCAGATTCTCAGCGAAGTGGACGAAGCCGCCGCCGAGGCACGCGGCGCGCACCTCAAGCCCCACGGCCGCCTGCGTGTGCACACCATGACCGGTCTCGGCCTGCAGCACCTCACCCCGCTGGTGGCGCGCTACACCGAGCTCTACCCGGAAGTGGTGGTGGAACTGACCCTGTCCCAGCGCACCCCCGACCTGCTGGAAGACGGCCACGACGTCATCATCACCTTCGCCCGCGAACTGCCCGACTCGCAGATGGTGGCCCAGGTGCTCGGCCCGATGTTCAGTGTGCTCTGCGCCGCGCCCGGCTACCTGAAGAAGCACGGCGTGCCCGCCGCTCCGACGGACCTCCGGCAGCATCGCTACCTGCGCCTGCTGGACCCGCTCTACGAGGACAGCTGGCTATTCGATGGCGAGGAAGGCGAATTCAACGTGCTGCCCGCCGAAAGCTTCCAGGTGAACGTGGCCGAATCCCTGGCCAAGGCCGCCCAGGCCGGCATGGGCATCTGCCTGCTGCCCTCCTTCGTCGCCTGCCCGCCCATGCGCGAGGGCAAGCTGCTGCGCTTGCTGCCGGAGTACCGCCTGCGCGAGCGCAACATCTACGCCATCTACCCGTCGCGGCGCTTCCTCGACGCCAAGATCAAGACCTGGGTGGAGTTCCTCAAAGCCGAGCTGCCGCCGCTGCTGAGCCAGGATGAGGCCCTGCTGGAAGATTCCGGGTATTGGGCGGACAGCGCCAAATTGTTGCGCAGAGAGAAATAGTTATTCACTGAAACCACTATTTTTAGCCGTTAACGGCCTCCCTAAGATGGCGCCATGTTTCACCAGAAGCCACAGAGAGGCTCAAGTTATGCAACGTAATACGATTTTTACTGCCATTTTCGCTGTATTTTCCCTGTTTTTCTCCCAACTGACCCTTGCTGAAGAGTCCGGCTCATTTGTTGCGCGCAATGCAGCACTGGCCGAACAACGCGCCGAAGCCGCCCACCAGGTCGCCATCGTCAAGCAAGGCGCCGACCAGCAGAAGCCGTCAGACTCCCGCCAGGACAGTTGATCCCGGCCCACCCCGTTCTCCACCTCCTGACGTTGATGCGTGACAGCTCCTTAATCGACGTCCGGTTCAGGCCGCTCATGATGAGCGGCCTTTTTTGTCGGCATCGGAATCGTCGGCGGGACCGCTACGGCTCCAACCGAACCGCGGGTTCGGCCTGTGGGAAAGCGCCAGAAAGCAAAAAGGCCGGCATCGCTGCCGGCCTTTTCGCGTGCGCAGTGCGTCAGGCAGCGGCCGGACGCAGGGAGTAGGTTTTCAGTTGCTCGGCGAAGTCACGCAGGGATTGGATGCCGCTGGCCTCGGCGTCGTGTACCCACTGCTTCATGGCTTCGAGCATCTCGTGGCCGTTGGCGCTGGTCTTGACCCAGATCTGCTGCAGCGCCAGGCGCTTCTCGTAGATCACCTTGAGCGCCTGGCTCTGCTCCAGCATGGCGGCGATGCGCGCCTGGTGGCCTTCGTCCAGCAGGCTGGTCTCGCGCGAGAGCAGACGCTTGGCGCGGCGGAACAGATGACGCACCGACTCGTCGGCCTTGGCCAGTTCCTGCTTCACCAACGGCGCGATCACCAGCTTGCGGTACTGGGCCATGATCTGGAACCGGTTGTTGAGGATGGCCATGGCGGTGTCCATGTCCAGGCTGCCCTTGCCTTCCACGCGGTGGGCGATGGGCGCCACGCGCTGCACCTTGGCCAGGCGCAGCAGGCTGAACAGCTTGATCCAGGCCCAGCCCATGTCGAACTCCCACTTCTTCACCGAGAGCTTGGCGGAGTTCGGGTAGGTGTGGTGGTTGTTGTGCAGCTCTTCGCCGCCAATGAGGATGCCCCAGGGCACCAGGTTGGTGGCGGCATCGCGGCATTCGAAGTTGCGGTAGCCGATGGCGTGGCCCAGGCCGTTGATGACGCCGGCGGCCCAGACCGGGATCCACATCATCTGCACGGCCCAGATGGTCAGGCCGGCGGCGCCGAACAGCGCCAGGTCGAGCAGCGCCATCAGGGTCACGCCGCCGATGGGGAAGCGGCTGTAGACGTTGCGCTCCATCCAGTCATCCGGGCAGTTCTTGCCGTAGATGCGCAGGGTTTCTTCGTTCTTCGCCTCTTCCTGGTAGAGCTCGGCGCCCTTGCGCAGGACCGTCCACACGCCCTTGACCACCGGGCTGTGGGGATCGTCGGCGGTTTCGCACTTGGCGTGGTGCTTGCGGTGGATGGCGGTCCACTCGCGGGTGTTCATGGCGGTGGTCAGCCACAGCCAGAAGCGGAAGAAGTGCTTGAGCGCGGGATGCAGCTCCAGCGAGCGGTGCGCGGAGTAGCGGTGCAGATAGACGGTGACGCTGACGATGGTGATATGGGTCAGCACCAGGGTGACCGCCACCAGTTGCCAAAGCGACAGGTCGAGTAAACCGTTGTACCACATGGATCGCATTGCCTCGGATGAAGGAATCGGGGCTTGTTGGACAAACCAGGGACGGATTATCACAAAGCCACCATGGAAAACCATCCCGTCTTTTAGATAGAAGCCCCCCGGTCGTCGGTTGCCCCCTATAATGCGTCCCTTCGCGTCAGACCCATGCCGGAAAGGCCGCAGCCCATGCGTTCCAAGTTCAGCGCCCTGAGACTGGTGCTGCCCTACTTCATCCTCGCCAGCCTCTGGGTGCTGTTCAGCGACCGCCTGCTGGTCGCCCTGGTGAGCGACCGCGAACTGCTGGCCGAACTGAGCACCGCCAAGGGGCTGCTCTTCGTACTGATCACCAGCCTGCTGCTGTTCGCCCTGGTCTGCCTGCACCTGCGCCACCTGAAGGTCTACCTGGACGCCCGCCGCGCCCACGAAAGCAGCCTGCGCCAGGCTGCCGCGGTGTTCGACAGCACCCAGGAAGGCGTGCTGGTCACCGACGCCGGGAGCCGCATCGTTCACGTCAACCGCGCGTTTGCCCGCATCACCGGGTTCGAGGAGGCCGAGGTGCTGGGCAAGAACCCGCGCATCTTCAGCTCCGGCCGGCACACCCCGGTTTTCTACAAGGCCATGTGGAACGCCCTGGAGAACCGCCGGGAGTGGAGTGGCGAAGTCTGGAACCGGCGCAAGAACGGCGAAATCTACCCGCTCTGGCAGAACATCCGCGCCATCCACGACGAACAGGGCGAGCTGACCCATTACGTGGCGGTGTTTTCCGACATCAGTGCCATCAAGCGCTCGCAGCGCGAACTGGATTTCCTCGCCCACCACGACCCGTTGACCAGCCTGCCCAATCGCCTGGTGTTCACCGAGCGCGTCGAACAGGTGCTGGAACGCGCCCGTCGCGAGAAGCAACACGGCGCCGTGCTGCTGCTCGACCTCGACCACTTCAAGCACATCAACGAAAGCTTCGGCCATTCCCAGGGCGACCTGCTGCTGAAGATGGTCGGAGCACGCCTGCAGGGCCTGCTGGAAGGCGGCATGACCCTGGCCCGGCTGGGCGGCGATGAGTTCGGCCTGCTCTGGGATGACTGCCCCCAGGCCGAGCAGGCCGCCGACCTGGCCGAGCGCATCCGCACCGAACTGGCCACGCCCTTCCGCCTCGGCGGTCACGACCTGTTCATCAGCACCAGCCTGGGCATCAGCCTGTTTCCCAGCGATGACGCCAACGTCGAGCAACTGATGCGCAACGCCGACTCGGCGCTGATCAAGGCCAAGAGCACCGGCCGCGACCTCTATGCCTTCTACAGCCAGGAGTTGACCGAGCAGGCGCGCCAGCGCATCGAGCTGGTCGGCGCCCTGCGCCGGGCCCTGGAACAGGACCAGCTGCGGGTGCACTACCAACCCATCCAGTGCCTGGGCGACGGCCGCCTGATCGGCTTCGAAGCCCTGGTGCGCTGGGAACATCCCGAACGTGGCCTGGTGCCGCCCGGCGAATTCCTGCCCATTGCCGAGGAAAGTGGGCTGATCGGCAACATCGACCTCTGGATGCTGGATCAGGCCTGCCGGCAGATGCAGCGCTGGCTGGAACAGGGACGGGCACTGTCGTTCGTCGCGGTCAACCTGTCCTGCCGGCTGTTCCGCCGTACCGAGCTGGACGGCGAAGTCGCGCGGGTGCTGGCCGCCACCGGCCTGGAGCCGAAGCACCTGGAACTGGAAATCACCGAAAGCGCGGTGATGGAAGACCCGGACGCCGCCGAAGCGCTGCTCGGTCGCCTGCGCGACCTGGGCGTGCGCCTGGCCATCGACGACTTCGGCACCGGCTACTCCTCGCTGCAGCGTCTCAAGCGCCTGCCGGTGCACAAGCTGAAGATCGACCAGAGCTTCATCCGCGGCCTGCCGGGCGACCGCAACGATATCGCCATCGCCCGCGCGGTCACCGCCCTGGGCCACAGCCTTGACCTCAGCGTGCTGGCCGAAGGCATCGAGGAGACCGCCCAGGCCGACTTCCTCCGCGACCTGGGTTGCGACTACGGCCAAGGCTACCTGTTCAGCCGTCCGCTGCCGGCGGAAGACGCCGAGCGGCTCTGGACGGATGCCTGAGCCCACAGCGTCGGCACGCCCCTCGAACAGGAACTTTGGTTATATAAAAATTCTTAAATAGTATTTTTAAGAATAATCAGCACCTGCTTAAGATTCGCTCCACGCCACGCGGTGCCCTTCACCGCGCCCCTCTCTTCAAGGAGCACGATCATGAGCGGGACCCTCCGCAGCCTGGAAGGCCAGGACGACGCCAGCATCCTCCGCGAAATCCGCAGCGCCCTGCACGGCCTGCGCTTCGGCTCGGTGGAGATCACCGTGCACAACGGCCAGGTGGTGCAGATCGAGCGCAAGGAAAAGTTCCGCCTACAGCAACCGACCAATCGCCACAGTTGACCCAAAGCCACTCAAGCCACGCGAGCCAAGCGCAGCCGGCTTGAGGCCCGACCGGAACACCGGAGGGCGCATCGACGACCCCACCCACAGCCCAAGCCAACACCTTGGAAATACCCCGCTTCAGGAGCTTGAACATGTCGATTCGCCGCTTCGCTCTCGCCGCCCTCGCCAGCGCCCTGATCGCCGGCCCGGCCGCCGCCACCGAACTGCTCAACGTGTCCTACGACCCGACCCGCGAGCTCTACCAGGCCTACAACGCCGCCTTCGCCAAGCACTGGAAGGCCGAGGGCGGCGAGGCTGTGAAGGTGCAACAGTCCCATGGCGGCTCCGGCAAACAGGCCCGCGCCGTGATCGACGGCCTCAAGGCCGACGTCGTGACCCTGGCGCTCGCCGGTGACATCGACGAGTTGCACAAACTCGGCAAGCTGATCCCGGAAAACTGGCAGGCGCGCCTGCCCGACAACAGCACGCCCTACACCTCGACCATCGTGTTCCTGGTACGCAAGGGCAACCCCAAGGGCATCAAGGATTGGGGCGACCTGACCCAGCCGGGCGTGGAAGTCATCACCCCGAATCCGAAGACCTCCGGCGGCGCCCGCTGGAACTTCCTCGCCGCCTGGGCCTGGGCCAGGAAGGAATACGGCAGCGACGCCAAGGCCCAGGAGTACGTGAAAGCGCTGTACCAGCACGTGCCGGTGCTGGATACCGGCGCCCGTGGCTCGACCATCACCTTCGTCAACAACCAGATCGGCGACGTGCTGCTGGCCTGGGAGAACGAGGCCTTCCTGGCGTTGAAGGAACAGGGTGGCGAGAACTTCGAGATCATCGCGCCCAGCCTGTCGATCCTGGCCGAACCGCCGGTCGCGGTGGTGGACAGGAACGTCGACAAGAAGGGCACCCGCAAGGTCGCCGAAGCCTACTTGCAGTACCTGTACAGCGAGGAGGGCCAACGCATCGCGGCGCAGCATTTCTACCGGCCACGCAACGAGAAGGTCGCGGCCGAGTTCGCCAGGCAATTCCCGAAACTCGACCTGGTGACCGTGGACAAGGACTTCAACGGCTGGAAGGAAGCGCAACCCAGGTTCTTCAACGACGGCGGCGTCTTCGACCAGATCTACCAGGCGCAATAACGTTGATGGGTTTCGCGCCGCTCTACCCATCCTACGGAGCCCGGTGTACCTCGTAGGATGGGTAGAGCGGAGCGAAACCCATCGAGGGACTCCAGGGAAGGAGCAGAACCAGGCCTGATCCACGGATCGGGCCTGTTTGCTGGAAGCGGCTCGACGGGGCCGGTTCCGGAGAAACCAAGCGTTCCAACGCAGAGTAAGGACAGAACATGTCACGACGCATCTCCCCGGTCATACCCGGCTTCGGGCTGACCCTGGGATACACCCTGGTGTATCTCAGCCTGCTGGTCCTGATCCCACTGGGGGCCCTGTTCCTCAAGACTACCGAGCTGACCTGGGTCCAGTTCTGGGCCATCATCAGCGCCCCCCGCGTGCTCGCCGCCCTCAAGCTCAGTTTCGGCACCGCCCTGGTCGCCGCCCTGCTCAACGGCATCATCGGCACGCTGCTGGCCTGGGTGCTGGTGCGCTACGACTTCTTCGGCCGCAAAGTGATCGACGCCATGGTCGACCTGCCTTTCGCCCTGCCGACCGCCGTCGCCGGTATCGCCCTGACCGCGCTCTACGCGCCGGCCGGCCTGGTGGGCCAGTTCG
Organism: Pseudomonas sp. Q1-7; assembly: GCF_028010285.1. Taxonomy (NCBI): domain Bacteria; kingdom Pseudomonadati; phylum Pseudomonadota; class Gammaproteobacteria; order Pseudomonadales; family Pseudomonadaceae; genus Pseudomonas; species Pseudomonas sp. Q1-7. The sequence goes on along the minus strand of NZ_CP116304.1, from coordinate 185,739 downwards.
CCACCGACCTCGGTTTCAAGATCGCCTACACCCCGCTGGGCATTACCCTGGCGCTGACCTTCGTCACCCTGCCCTTCGTGGTGCGCACGGTGCAGCCGGTGCTGGCGGACATCCCCCGTGAAGTGGAGGAAGCCGCCGCCTGCCTGGGCGCCCGGCCGCTGCAGATCTTCCGCCATGTGCTGCTGCCGGCCCTGCTGCCGGCCTGGCTGACCGGCTTCGCCCTGGCCTTCGCCCGGGGCGTGGGCGAGTACGGCTCGGTGATCTTCATCGCCGGCAACATGCCGATGAAGACCGAAATCCTGCCGCTGCTGATCATGGTCAAGCTGGACCAGTACGACTACACCGGCGCCACCGCCATCGGCGTGCTGATGCTGGTGGTGGCCTTCATCCTGCTGCTGCTGATCAACCTGCTGCAGCGCCGCATTGAAACCCCGTGAGGAGCGCGCCATGAGTCACGCAAGCCTGACCGCCGCCGCCTCCGCCAACGCCGCCCGCCGGGGCAGTGCCTGGGGTCGTCGCATCCTGATCGCCGCCGCCTGGCTGGCCTTCGCCCTGTTCCTGCTGCTGCCCCTGCTGGTGGTGCTGAGCGAAGCGCTGAAGCAGGGCCTGGGCACCTTCTTCAGCGCCATCTTCGAGCCGGACGCCCTCTCCGCGCTGAAGCTGACGCTGCTCGCCGTGTTCATCTCCGTCCCGCTCAACCTGGTGTTCGGTGTGGCCGCCGCCTGGTGCGTGAGCAAGTACGAATTCCGCGGCAAGAGCCTGCTGGTGACCCTGATCGACCTGCCGTTCTCGGTCTCCCCGGTAATCGCCGGCCTGATCTACGTGCTGCTGTTCGGCGCCCAGGGCTACTTCGGCGAATGGTTGCAGGACCGCGACATCCAGATCGTCTTCGCCGTGCCCGGCATCGTCCTGGCGACCCTCTTCGTCACCTTCCCCTTCGTCGCCCGCGAACTGATCCCGCTGATGCAGGAACAGGGCACCCAGGAAGAAGAGGCCGCGCGCCTGCTCGGCGCCAACGGCTGGCAGATGTTCTGGCACGTGACCCTGCCGAACATCAAATGGGGTCTGATCTACGGCGTGGTGCTCTGCACCGCGCGGGCCATGGGTGAGTTCGGCGCGGTGTCGGTGGTGTCCGGGCATATCCGGGGCGTCACCAACACCCTGCCGCTGCATGTCGAGATCCTCTACAACGAGTACAACCACGTCGCCGCCTTCAGCGTCGCCAGCCTGCTGCTGGTGCTCGCCCTGGGCATCCTGCTGCTCAAGCAGTGGAGCGAATCGCGTCTGTCCCGCCTCAAGTCGAATGCTGATGAGGAGTAACCACCGTGAGCATTGAAATCCGCAACGTCAGCAAGAACTTCAACGCCTTCAAGGCCCTCGACGCGATCAACCTGGATATCCACAGCGGCGAGCTGGTGGCCCTGCTCGGCCCGTCCGGCTGCGGCAAGACCACCCTGCTGCGGATCATCGCCGGCCTGGAAACCCCCGACGTCGGCAACATCGTGTTCCACGGCGAGGACGTTTCCCGGCACGACGTGCGCGATCGCAACGTCGGCTTCGTGTTCCAGCACTACGCCCTGTTCCGCCACATGACGGTGTTCGACAACGTCGCCTTCGGCCTGCGCATGAAGCCCAAGCGCGAGCGCCCGAGCGAGAAGCAGATCGCCGAGAAGGTCCACGAGCTGCTCAACATGGTGCAACTGGACTGGCTCGCCGACCGCTACCCGGAGCAGCTTTCCGGCGGCCAGCGGCAGCGCATCGCCCTGGCCCGCGCCCTGGCGGTGGAGCCGAAAATCCTGCTGCTGGACGAGCCCTTCGGCGCCCTCGACGCCAAGGTGCGCAAGGAGCTGCGCCGCTGGCTGGCGCGCCTGCACGAAGAGATCAACCTGACCTCCGTGTTCGTCACCCACGACCAGGAAGAAGCCATGGAAGTGGCCGACCGCATCGTGGTGATGAACAAGGGCGTGATCGAGCAGATCGGCGCGCCGGGCGAGGTCTACGAGCACCCGGCCAGCGACTTCGTCTACCACTTCCTCGGCGACTCCAACCGCCTGCACCTGGGCGAAGACCGGCATCTGCTGTTCCGTCCCCACGAGGTGTCGCTGTCGCGCCAGGAAGTGGCCGAACACCGCGCCGCCGAGGTCCGCGATATCCGCCCCCTGGGCGCCATCACTCGGATAACCCTCAGGGTGGACGGCCAGGACGAGCTGATCGAGGCCGAAGTGGTCAAGGACCACGACAGCCTGGTGGGCCTGGTGCGTGGCGAAACCCTGTACTTCAAGCCCAAGGCCTGGCAGTCGGCATCGGCCATGCGCGTGTAGATCCCGACCGCCAGCTCCCCGGCCATAGGGTCATAGCAGGTGCGCGCTTCGCGCAGGGCCAGCGGCGCGCCACGGGATACCGGCACCGGCCGCAACGTGCATGGCCGGCGGCCAGTGATTGCGCAAGCGCATCAGCGCCGAACGCTTCCGCCGCTGGTTCTTCATCGGCCTGCTGCTGCTCGGCAGCGACCTGGCCCTGCGTGGCCTGATCTGAAGCGACAGCGCCGTGCTGGCGGCCGGCGACTGAAAGAATCGACTCGCCCACAGTAAATCACTCTTTCGGGTAGTAGCTTGTAGCCCACGGCGCAGTAGGCTGTGCCGGCATCCATGACGACTCCTCACAACAACAAGAACAGGAGCATCCGCATGATCCGCAAGGCCCTGTTGTACCCGCTGTTCATCCTGCTCCTCAGTCTCGCCGACACCGCCCGGGCGGCCGCGCTCTCCCCCCTGGAACACCTGCAGGTACAGGCCTGCCGCGCCACCAGCAGCCTGCTGCTGTTCCGTGGCGAGGGCTTCCAGGAAGTCCACGCGACGCGCCTGCAAGCGGACCTCAAGGCCCTCGATGCCGCCTTCCGACAGGTCGCCCAGCCCACGGACACACTGCGCAAGACCCGGGAGGTCCTTGTTACCCAGCTGGAGCGGGGCGTTTCCTTCGGCCACAAGGAAGAAGACGTGCCCTGGCGCTATCCCCAGGAACTGGCCAAGGCCCTGCGCGACCTGCTCATCGCCGCCCACACCCAAGCCGGCAACGCCGGCACGGCGGACCTGCCCGCCAAGGTGGAATACCTCAACGTGCAGTACCTGAGCCGCGCCTATATCGGCACCTTCGAGATTTCCCGCGAGAACGCCGGCAGCTACATCGGCCAGGACGAACGCAAGCTGTTGCCGGACATCGACCAGCGACTGGCGCCGCTGGATGACAAGGCCGATCCGGCGGTGGCGAAGCTGAAAACGCGCTGGAGCTTCCTCAAGGCGGCGCTCGCCGATATGAACAGCCAGAGCAACACCCTGGTCAGCGCTTCCGGCCGGCCCTACGCGCCGATGGTGGTGGACCGCCATGCGCGGTCGATGAGCGGGCAGTTGCTGGCGCTGGGCGCCCTCGCCCCCTGAGGAGCGTGGGAGTGACTTGACTCGCGAAGGTAGCGCTGGGTAGTTAGCAGAGCCTGGATGAAATCCAGGAAAGTCCCGCCGCCGCTCCCGGATTGCATCCGGGCTTACCAGCCTGTTCCACGCAAGACCCCCACTCCCGGTGGGAGAGGGGGCATCACTCAGATCGTCGCCTTCTTGTCGCGGATGCAGGTCGGGCCGGCATGAGCGTCCACCGCACGCTCCACTTCCTTGCGCAGCCCCAGCAGGAAGCCCAGCTCGGCCACCACGAACAGCGGCCCGATGATCAGCCCGGCGAGGTCGTCGACGAAGGCCGGTTTGCGCCCTTCGTAGTAGTGGCCGACGAACTGGATCACCCAGCCCACCACGAACATCCCCAGCCCGGCGCCGAGCCAGGCGGCGGTGGCCTGCACGGCGAGGGCTGCGCCCGTCCACAGGCTGAGGGCGAGCAGCACGGCCATTACCAGGCCGTAGCGCAGGTCGAGGCGGACGTAATAGAGCGCCGACACCAGGCCGACCAACGCCGCCGGCGACAGCCACAGGCCAAAGGCCTCGAAGCCCGGCCGCGACAACAGCACGGCGACCGCAACCACGATCAGCGGGATACCGACGAAGTGGGTGGCGATATTGCGGCGGTCGCGGTGGTACTCGGCGTACTTTCCAAGTTGATCGACGAGCGTTTTCATTGTTGTGTCCTCGGGTTTGCAGGCAGTTGCGCCGATAATGGCGCCATGCCCTACATCACCTCTGTCAGCTAGCCGACAAAGCCCATGACTGAATTCAAGCACCTGCGCGACCTCCTGCTCACCGGCCAATGGTTCAGCCAGTTGCCGGCGGCGTTGCAGGACGAGCTCCTGGCCATGGCCCAGCTGCGCCGGCTCACGCCCGGCCAGCGGCTGTTCCGCCGTGGCGACCCGCCCTGCGGGCTCTATGCGGTGCTGGAAGGCGCGATCCGCGTCGGCAGCCTCAGCGAGAGCGGCAAGGAAGCCTTGCTGGTGCTGGTGGAACCGCCCCACTGGTTCGGCGAAATCTCCCTGTTCGACGGCCAGCCACGCACCCACGATGCCTTCGCCGAAGGCCAGGTCAGCCTGCTCCACCTGCCTCAGGCGGCCCTGCTGGTGCTGCTGCAGCAGCGGCCGGAGCACTGGCGCGACGTGGCCCTGCTGATGAGCCAGAAGCTGCGCCTGACCTTCATCGCCCTGGAGGAGATGAGCCTGCTGCCGGCGCCCCAGCGCCTGGCCCGGCGGCTGTTGATGATCGCCGAGGGCTACGGCGGCAGCACCGGTCAGCGGCGGAACATCCACCTGGCCCAGGAACAGCTGGCGATGATGCTGGCGATCTCCCGCCAGACCACCAACCAGATCCTCAAGGACCTGGAAGCCCAGGGTGCCTTGCGCCTGAACTATGGCGAGATCGAAATCCTCGACCCCGAACGGCTCAAGCGCGCGGCCAACGGCAAACCCTAGGGTGGATCACGCACCATCGACTCACCGGCCCTGGAGTGATGGTGGATGGAAAAGCGCCATCCCCCCACAAATGCGCGCGACCAGACTCAGCGCGGCAGATTCTCCCGGTACTGGCTCGGGCTCTGCCCGGTCCAGCGCTTGAAGGCGCGGCTGAAGCTGCTGGTATCAGCGAAACCGAGCAGGTAGGCGATCTCGCTGATGGAGCAGCGCGGATCGCGCATATGCACCAGCGCCAGGGCCTGGCGGGTCTCACCGAGAAGTTGCTCGTAGCTGCAGCCCTCGTCCGCCAGGTGCCGCTGCAGGCTGCGCAGGCTGAGGTGCAGGGTGTTCGCGATGCGCTCGGCGGACGGCTCGCCATGGGGCAGTTGGGCCTCCAGGCAGGCGCGCACCTTGCGTGACCAGGTGGGTTGCTGCAGTTGCTCCAGGGTGCGCTTGAGCACCGCCTCGTTGTGCTCGGCCAGCTCGGCATTGGCGTCTTCCAGCGGCCGTTCGAAATCCTCCACCGCGAACTCCAGCAGGTTTTCCTCGGCGCCGAACACCAGGGGCGCGCGGAACACCTGGTGCCAGGGCTGCGCATCCGCCGGCGGCGGGCGGCGCAGGTGTACGGCCAGGGGCGCGTAGTCACGGCCGATGCGATTGCGGCATGTCCGCACATAGATGGCGGCGAAGGCATCCACCGCTTCGGGAGCGGGCTCGACGCCGTCGGCGCGTACCCGCAGGCGGAACAGGTAGCGGTCGCCCTGGCGGCTGAGGTCCAGTTCCAGCGCGTCGCTGACCACCTGGTGATAGCGCACGATGCGTTCGAACACGTCCCGCAGGCTGGCGCTGGCCACCAGTGCATAGCCCAGGGCATGGAAGGTGGTGGGGCTGACGTAGGTGGAAATCTTCAGGCCCAGGGCCGGGTCGCCGCTGGCTTGCACCGCCAGTTGCCAAAGGCGGGTGGTGGCGGACAGCGGGTAACGCGCGTTGGGGTCGTCCATCAGCGTCGGGTCCAGCTGGGCCTGGCGACACAGGTCGGTGGCATCCAGGCCGAGCGCGTCCAACTGCTTGCGCAGTGCGCGGGTCCAACTGGCGAGGGTGGTCGGTTCGCTCATGGGATTGGCGCGTCCGGTCAACAGGTTGGCATGCACGGTCGGGCGCGGTGCCGGCCTTCGGCGGCAGAGTACGTCCATCGTCAACAAGAGGATGGAAGCATGTCGCGCACGCCCGCAAGTCCCCCCCTGCTGAATGACCAGCAACGATCGGCCCATATTCGCGAAGTGGTGATGGCCCATGGCGACGCGCTGCGCCAGCGCTACCCGCTGTTGCGGCACCAGGACGCCATCGGTACCGGCATTCTCGCCTTCGCTCTGACGGGGATGGTCGGCTCCGCCCTGCTCTACTTGAATGACCAGCTCGCCTGGTGGGCGTGCCTGCTGCTCAACGCCTGCTTCGCCTCGCTGACCCACGAGCTGGAACACGACCTGATCCACAGCATGTACTTCCGCAAGCGCAAGGTGCCCCACAACCTGATGATGGCGCTGGTCTGGCTGGCGCGGCCGAGCACCATCAACCCCTGGGTGCGCCGCCACCTGCACCTCACCCACCACAAGGTGTCCGGCACCGAGGCCGACCTGGAGGAGCGCGCCATCACCAACGGCGAACCCTGGGGCCTGGCGCGCCTGCTGATGGTGGGCGACAACATCATGTCGTCGCTGATCCGCGTGGGCCGGGCGAAAACCTGGGCGCAGAAGCGCAGCATCCTGGCGCGCACCCTCAAGGTGTACGCGCCGTTGGCGCTGCTGAACTGGGGCGCCTGGTACCTGTTCCTCGGCTTCCACGCCATCGACGCGCTGGCCTCGGCCCTTGGAGCGCCCATCGCCTGGGCGGCGGGCACCCTGGAGCTGATGTCGGTCATCGACAGCGCGGTGGTCGTGCTGGTGGGTCCGAACGTCCTGCGGACCTTCTGCCTGCACTTCGTCAGCTCCAACATGCACTACTACGGCGATGTCGAGCCGGGCAACGTGATCCAGCAGACCCAGGTGCTCAACCCCTGGTGGCTGTGGCCGCTGCAGGTCTTCTGCTTCAACTTCGGCAGCACCCACGCCATCCACCACTTCGTGGTCAAGGAGCCCTTCTACATCCGCCAGATGACCGCGTCCGTGGCGCACAAGGTGATGCGCGAGATGGGCGTGCGCTTCAACGACTTTGGCACCTTCGCCCGCGCCAACCGCTGGCATCCGAAGCGCCAGCCGGCTGCCCGCGCGGTGCAACCCACCCTTGGTTAGGGAGCAGGCGGCGCATCGCCGCCCCTATGATCGCGACATCGCGCGCCGCCGGGCGCGCGCCTTCCCCGAGCACAGCTGCAAGCAAGAGGTAGCGTCATGAAAACCTGGATTTGTGTGGTCTGCGGCCTGATCTACGACGAAACCAAGGGCTGGCCCGACGAGGGCATCCCGGCCGGCACGCCCTGGGCCGACGTGCCGGACGACTGGGTGTGCCCGGATTGCGGGGTCGGCAAGGGCGACTTCGATATGCAGGAGATCTGAACCGGCCGCCGGCTCCTTCCCTGTAGGAGCGAATTCATTCGCGAATGGCCGCAAAGCGGCCCCTAGCCGAGAACAGCAGGCCTTCGGCCTGCATCGCGAATGAATTCGCTCCCACAACGCGCCTCGTCCGCCCCCTCAAAACCTCAGGCTCACCCGCACCGTCGCACCATTGTCGCGGGCATCCTCGGCATAGGTACCGTTGTAGAAGAGCCCGGCGTAGGCCTGCTCGGTGAGTTGGTAGTCCAGCCCGATGTCCAGGCGGAAGGCGTCGTCGGTCAGCGCCACGGAAGCGCCGCTTGCATCCTCCAGACGGCTGTCGCTGTAGGCATGCCGCCAACCCGAGGTGATCCTTGCGGTGAGCCGGCGCCCCGACGCCAGTTCGAAGCGCGTGGTGCCTCGCAGACCGAAGGTGCTGTAGCCGATCTCGTCACGCTGGCTGCCGAGATCGCCGACAGCGTCGCTGTCCAGCCGCACGTAGGCCAGCTCGCTGAAGCCTTCGACGGAGAAATCGCGGAAGTCCAGGGAATAGCTGAGTTCGCCGAACAGCTGGCCCTCGTTCGCGTCGGCAACGGCGTGATCGCCGTCATGGTCGCTCCAGGCGACGCCCAGCTTCACGCCGATCTGGTTGTAGATCTTGGTTCCGGCATAGGCCCCCAGGTGCAGGCTGTGGATATCCGCGTCCATGCCCGGCACTGCCACCCGACTCGCCGAATAGCCACCCATTCCGCCCACCAGCCAGGTCCCCAGCTTGCGTTCGCTGCCCAGCAGCAGGCCACCGATATCCCGTTCGCGGCGCGGCGCGCGGTGGTCGGCATCCACCGAGCCGTGGCTGCCGAAGGCGCGAAGCCACGCGGGCGTTTGCCCCTCGTCCAGCGGCGGCTCGCGGAAGGAGAAGCGGATTTGCTGGATGCGCTCGGAGGCGGCGTCGCGAAGGAAATGGCTGTCCTCCAGCAGGCTCGCGCGGCTGGCGGCGGCCAGGGCATCAGCCTGGACCGGGGACACCAGCAGCAAGGTCGCGAGACCGGCCCAGGCGGCACGGAACGAGAGAGACTGAACCACGGCGGACACCTCGACGGGGAATGCGGATAACTCTAGCTCCATGGCGTGCAATTGAATTTCCCGATTGCACGACCGGGTTTCTGATTTGCCGCGCACTCGCCGCGCTGGCGCAATGGCGACCTGCACACGGAAGGAGCCCTACAATGCGCCAGACCCTTTCTCCCGGCCTCACCGCCCACGCCTCGATGCTGCTCTGGGCGTTGCTGGTGGCGCTGTCGTTCTTCGCCGCTGCCGAGGTCAACCCGTCCCTCGACGCCCTGCCACTGACCGCGCTGCGCCTGCTCCTCTCCGGCAGCCTGTTCCTGCCGGTCCTGCTGCTGCGCCGCCCCGGCCCGCCGAGCGCGCGGGCCCTGCTGGCGCACATCGTCCTGGGCGGCCTGCTGGCCACGTACTTCGGCAGCCTGTTCGAGGCGCTGAAGCACACCAAGGCGCTGGACACCGCGCTGCTCTATGTCAGCGTGCCGCTGCTGACCCTCGGCGGCGAACGCCTGCTGCTGGGCAAACCGGTGCTGCAACGCTTGTGGCCGACCCTGGTCGCCGCCCTCGGCGCGCTGGCGCTGCTCGGCCTCGACAATGCCCACTTCGACGCCTACGCCTATGGCCTCTATGGCATCGGCTGCCTGGCCATGGCCCTCTACGGACCGCTCAGCCAACGCTTGAAACCCTGGCTCGGCGGGGACCGCAGCGCCGCCTCCCTGGCGTGCGGCAACCTGCTGACAGGCGGCCTGCTGCTGGCCCTGGCGAGCACCCTCGGCCAGCGCTGGGATGGCCTGGAAGGCATCGCCCTGCGGGATATCGGCTGGTTGCTCTACCTGGCGCTGACCGCCACCCTGGCCACCTTCTGGCTGCTGCACCGGGCCATCCGCTGGCTGCCGCCGGCCACGGTGATCGCCTACAGCTACCTGAGCGGCCTGTTCGCCCTGTTGCTGCAAAGCTTCTGGCTGCAGCAGGTCCCGGCGCCGGCGGCCTGGGCCGGGGCGCTGCTGATCCTGTCCGGCATGGCCTGGCTGGCGCGCCTCAGCCCGGCGCGAACGGTGCCGGCCTGACTGGCTTGCCATGGCGACCGGCACGGGTTCTGATGGGCGCTCCCGCCCAATGGAACCCTGTCATGCTGCTCGCCAATGGACTGCGCAAGATCGACATCCAGGACCTGCTGGTCTTCCTTGAAATCTACGAGCGCCAGCACCTGGGCGACGTGGCGGAGGTGCTCAACCTCAGCGCCTCCAGCGTCAGCTACAGCCTGAAGAAACTGCGCAGCAGCTTCGCCGACGAACTCTTCATCGCCACCCGCAGCGGCATGCAGCCCACCCGCAAGGCCCAGGCCATGCGCCCCCATGCGCGGTCCATGGTGGACCTGGTGAACACCTGCTTCAGCGAGGCCAGCGCCTTCGACCCGAGCCAGGCGCCGCGCACCTTCCGCCTGTGCGCGCCGGAGTATTTCGAACTGCTGATCCTGCCGCCGCTGCTGCGGCGCCTGGGCGCTGCGGGCTATCCGGTGAGCCTGGACGTGCAGCGCCTGGGCCGCGAGATTCCCGCCGAGGCGCTGGTGCACGGCGAGCTGGACCTGGCCCTGGGCTTCGGCCCGCACCAGCATCGCGCCCACCCCGGCCTGATCAGCCTGGCCCTGCTCAAGGACGACCTGCTCTGCGTGCGCGCCGCCGGCAGCGCGCCGGTGGAGGACCTGGAATCCTTCTGCGCCCGCCGCCAGGTGTTTCCCACGCCCTGGGATTCCGAGCGCAACATGATCGATGGCTGGCTGCAGCAGCAGGGCCGCAGCCGGCAGATCGCCGCGCGCACCAACAACTACCTGGCCGCCTTGCAGCTGATTCCCGCCAGCGACCTGCTGCTGGTGCTGCCGGCGCGGGTGCACGAACGGCTCGGCGATGCCCGCACCGCCGTCGATCCGCTGCCCAACCTGCCAAGCTTCTCCCTGGAAATGCTCTGGGCGCAGCCCTTCGACCAGGACCCGGCGAACATCTGGCTGCGGGAGCAGATCCTCAGCGTCTGCGCGGAACAGTCATTCCTCTAGACGATCGTCCAGCACCTGGCTGATGAATCCGCGGCTGGCCGCCAACACCTCGGCCTGGGTCTCTTCCCGGGCCAGCATGCGCGCCACGACGACGGCGCCGACGCATTGGACGATCAGTGCCCAGGCCAGTTCGCCGTCCTCCAGGATTTCCGCCCAGGCCTGTTGCAACTGCAGCATCCAGTGTTCGGCTTCCTCGCGTACGGAGAGCTCGGCGCGGGCGATCTCCGCGCCGAGGGCGGGAATGGCGCACCCCGTGTCGGGACACTGCAGATGGGTCATGCTCAGGTAATGGTCGAGGCAACGCTCCAGCTTGTCGCGGCAAAAACCTTCGCCACGGGCGACGTGGCCGATCAGGCTCTGCGACAGCTCGCGCTGGACGATGGCGGTGAACAGGTCGTTCTTCGACGGAAAGTGGCTGTAGAAGGCGCCGCCGGTCAGGCCGATGGCCTTCATCAGGCCGTCCACGCCCGTGGTGGAGAAGCCGCCGCGCTTGGCGATGGCACCGCTGCTTTCCAACAGCTTCTGCCGGGTTTCTTCCTTGTGGGTGGCTGAGTAACGCACGACGACCTCCGCTGGACTGGCTTGACGCGTTGCCGAGCGTAGCATAACGTCCGTTCAGCTAACGACCGTTCAGCAAAAGGTGAACAGCATGGCTAACGACACGAACAAGAAGAAAGTCGTACTGGTGATTGGCGCAGGCGATGCCACCGGCGGCGCCATTGCCCGGCGTTTCGCCCGCGAGGGCTTCGTCGCCTGCGTGACCCGGCGCAGCGCCGACAAATTGCAGCCCCTGGTGGACGCCATTCGCGCCGAAGGCGGCGAAGCCCACGGCTTCGGCTCCGATGCGCGCAAGGAAGAGGACGTCGCCGAGCTGGTGGAAACCATCGAGCGCGACATCGGCCCGATCGAAGCCTTCGTCTTCAACATCGGCGCCAACGTGCCCTGCAGCATCCTCGAAGAAACCGCGCGCAAGTACTTCAAGATCTGGGAGATGGCCTGCTTCTCCGGCTTCCTCACCAGCCAGGCGGTGGCCAGGCGCATGGTCACCCGCGAGCGCGGCACCATCCTCTTCACCGGTGCCACCGCCGGCCTGCGTGGCGCCGCCGGCTTTGCCGCCTTCGCCGGGGCCAAGCACGGCATCCGCGCCCTCGCCCAGAGCATGGCGCGCGAACTGGGGCCACGGAACATCCACGTCGCCCACGTGGTGGTGGATGGCGCCATCGACACCGCATTCATCCGCGATAGCTTCCCCGAGCGCTATGCGCTGAAAGACCAGGACGGCATCCTCGACCCGGAGCACATCGCCGAGAACTACTGGTACCTGCACAGCCAGCCGCGCGACGCCTGGACGTTCGAGCTGGACCTGCGCCCCTGGATCGAACGCTGGTAAACGCGCCCCGACCGGCTGCGCGCCGCCTGGACGTCGTTCGCCCGCTCGCAAGACAACTGAAAGGAAGAGCAAAAGAATGACCAAGACCGTGGAATTCTTCTTCGACCTCGGCAGCCCGGCCAGCTACCTGGCCTGGACCCAGCTGCCGGCGATCTGCGACCGTCACGGCGCGGCTTTGCGTTACCGACCCATGCTGCTGGGTGGTGTGTTCCAGGCCACTGGCAACGCCTCGCCCGCCACCGTGCCAGCCAAGGCCCGGCACACCATGATCGACATGCAGCGCTTCGCCCGGCGCTATGGCGTGCCGATGCATTTCAACCCGTACTTCCCCATCAACACCCTGACCCTGATGCGCGGCGCCATCGGCATACAGATGCGCCAGCCGGAGCGGCTGGAGGCTTATCTGGACGCCCTGTTCAGGGCCCTGTGGCAGGACAAGCGCAACCTTGGCGACCCCGCCGTGCTGGGCGCCGTCCTGCAGGAAGCCGGCTTCGATCCCCAGCCGCTGCTGGCGCTGGTGGCCGACCAGGCGGTGAAGGACGCGCTGAAGGCCGCCACCGAGGAAGCCGTAAAGCGCGGCGTGTTCGGCGCACCGACCTGCTTCGTCGGCGAGGACATGTTCTTCGGCCAGGACCGCCTGGACTTCGTGGAGGAGGCGCTGGCCTAGGCCAGCTTCGGCAGCGACGCCAGCAATGCGGCATCGAGGTCCAGCATGCGGGCCGCCTTGTGTCCGGCAAGGCCACTGGGGTCTACATCCTCGGGGAGATCGCATGCCAGCTTGGCGACATGCAGGATGAGGGCTTCCTTCGAATAGACGCCGCCGCCCAACTGGAACGCGGCGGCGATCAACTGGCGCAGTTCCAGGGGCAGGCGCCAGCGTGTGCGCAAGGCCGAGCCAAAGGGTGCGGCGTGGGCATGCAGTGCGTCCTCCACCTGTTCAGCGCTCAGTGACTCGCCCCCGAGGTCGCGCCAGCTCTGGATACTGCGCAGCACCGCCAGGTCCCCCAACAGATGCAGCAGGCCGGCGGTGTAGCAGCGCTCGGCATCCCCCTCCAGGCACTGGGCCAGCCAACGGGCCAGTTCGGCGGTGCGCCGAGACTGTTGCCAGATGCGTTCCCCATGGGGCACCAGCAGCGGTTCGGTCAGGCTGACGCTGCGTTGCAGGGCCAGGCCGAGGGCGAGATTGAGGCTGTGCTGGGAGCCAAGCCGGAGCAGTGCCTGGTTCAGGGTCTGGCAGTTGCTGCCCAGGTGCTGGGCGGCACTGTTGGCGGCGGCGATCAGTTGCCCGGTGAGCTGCGGGTCAAGGAGAAACAGCGGCTCCAGTTCGCTCAGATCGTGCGTGTGGGCCTCCAGCGCGTGCTCCAGCGCTTCGCGTACCACCTGCAGCAAGGGAGCGCCCGCGGAAGACCCGCGCGCTTCGGCCAGGTAGACCTCCAGGCTCTGCCGGGGCGCGGCCGACGGCGGGCAGGACACCTCCTCCCCCGGCTCCAGCAGCAGATTGCGCAGGCGCTGCAGCAGGTCCTCGGCATTGAAGGGTTTGGCCAGGTAGGCGGTGGGCGCCAGCGGCAGGGCGGCGCGAACGCTGGCGGCGTCGACGCGTTCGGTGATGAGAAAGAACGGCACGGGCGGATGGCGACGCTGACGGCGAACCTCACGCAGCAGCTCCAGGCCACCGATGCCGGGCAGGCCGTAGTCGACTATCAGCAGGTCCGGCCAGCCGTCGCGGCAATGCTCGAGCACACTGCTACTGTCCGGCAGCACCACCAGATGCGCATCGCAGCGGGCCTTGCGCACCAGCTCAGTGAGCAGCTCGGCGCTCCAGCGATCGGCATCGGCAATCAGCACCTGGGGTGTCCGTTCGATTTCAGCCATGGGTGGCGATCCAGTTCCGCTACAACTCCCGGATGATTTCTGTACGGCTCGTACAACTCACGAGCACTTCAGCAGACTAGACAATGCTGGCACCGTGGCGCCAGCCATCGTGCTCATTCCGGCAGGCTCGGCAGGACCACGCACGAGTCAGCGCCGGGGCCCCTCGAAAAAACGCGCCGACGGCAGGCAAAGAAAGACCCGCCGAAGCGGGTCTTTTTCACCACCTGAGGGATCAGGCCAGTTCGTCGAAGCACTCGGCGACAATGGCCAGGCCCTTCTCGAGTTGCGCGTCGGGAATGGTGACCGGCATCAGGAAGCGGATGACGTTGTAGTAAGTGCCGCAGGACAGCAGGATCAGGCCTTTTTCGCGAGCCTTGGCCACGATCTTGCCCACCAGCTCAGCGGCCGGCTTGCTTTCGTCGCCGCCTTCGAACAGCTCGATGGCGACCATCGAACCCAGGCCACGGACGTCGCCGATGACCTTGTGCTTGGCCTGGATTTCACGCAGGCCGGTCTTCAGGCGCTCGCCCACGGCCTGGCTGCGCTCCAGCAGTTTCTCTTCGTCGAAGACCTTCAGCACGGCCAGGGCCGCGGCGCAGGCGATCGGGCTGCCGGCATAGGTGCCGCCCAGGCCGCCGGGAGCGATGCTGTCCATGACTTCGGCCTTGCCGACTACGCCGGAGATCGGGAAGCCGCCGCCAACGGACTTGGCGAAGGTGGTCAGGTCAGGCGCCACGCCCAGTTGCTCGGTGGCGAAGAAGGTGCCGGTACGGCCAGCGCCGGTCTGTACTTCGTCGGCGATCAGCAGGATGCCGTGCTGGTCGCACAGCGCGCGCAGGCGCTGCATGAAGGCCTTGGAGTTGACGTAGAAGCCACCCTCGCCCTGGACCGGCTCGATGATGATCGCGGCGATGTCCTGGGGCTGGGCGTCGTTCTTGAAGATGCGCTCGATGCTGGCGATGGACTCGTCTTCGCTGATGCCGTGCAGCTCGCACGGAGCCAGGGCACGGAACACGCCACCGGGCATCAGGCCCATGCCGGCGGAGTACGGAACCACCTTGCCGGTCAGCGACAGGGTCATCATGGTGCGGCCGTGGTAGGCACCGGTGAAGGCGATCACGCCGGCACGGCCGGTGGCGGCACGGGCGATCTTCACGGCGTTCTCGACGGCTTCGGAGCCGGAGGTCACCAGCAGGGTCTTCTTGGCGAAGTCACCCGGTACGCGCTTGGCGATCTCTTCGCAGAGCTCGATGTAGGGCTCGTAGGCCAGCACCTGGAAACAGGTGTGGGACAGCTTGGTCAGCTGCTCCTGAACGGCGGCGATCACCTTCGGATGCAGGTGGCCAGTGTTCAGCACGGCGATGCCGCCGGCGAAGTCGATGTACTCGCGGCCGTCCACGTCCCAGACAGTGGCGTTCTCGGCGCGCTCGGCGACGATCGGATGGATCTGGCTGACACCGCGGGCGACAGCAGCGGCACGGCGTTGCAGCAGGGATTCGTTCTTGCTCATGAGTTCCTCACGGCCGCTCATCGGGCGGCGCAGTTTCAAGGATTAATGCCTCCGGTAGGGGTCGTCGCAGCATACGATGATCGACTGCGATAACTTGCCGGAGGCTCGTTTTCTTCAAGGGTGGAGCTGGGGCGCCGCGCGCTCTTTCGCGCCTTGCCCCGTCGTTGGATCAGATACCGCCGAGGCAGAGATACTTGATCTCCAGGTAGTCCTCGATGCCGTATTTGGAACCTTCGCGGCCCAGGCCCGAAGCCTTCACGCCGCCGAAGGGCGCCACTTCGTTGGAGATCAGGCCGGTGTTGATGCCCACCATGCCATACTCCAGCGCCTCGGCCACGCGGAACACGCGGCCCAGGTCACGGGCGTAGAAATAGGAAGCCAGGCCGAACTCGGTGTCGTTGGCCATGGCGATGACGTCGGCCTCGTCCTTGAAACGGAACAGCGGGGCCAGCGGACCGAAGGTCTCTTCCTTGGCCACGGCGGCGTTCGTCGGCACGTCGACCAGGATGGTCGGCTCGAAGAAGGTGCCACCCAGGGCGTGGGGCTTGCCGCCGGCAACCACCTTGGCGCCCTTGGAAACGGCATCGGCGATGTGCTCCTGGACCTTGGCCACGGCCTTCTCGTCGATCAGCGGGCCGGTGGTGGTGCCGTCTTCCAGGCCGTTACCGATCTTCAGCTTGGCCACGGCGGCCTGCAGCTTCTCGGCGAAGGCGTCATAGATGCCGTCCTGCACGTACAGGCGGTTGGCGCAGACGCAGGTCTGGCCGTTGTTGCGGTACTTGGAGATCAGCGCGCCTTCAACGGCGGCGTCCAGGTCGGCATCGTCGAAGACGATGAAGGGTGCGTTGCCGCCCAGTTCCAGGGACACTTTCTTGATGTCCTTGGCGCATTCGGCCATCAGCTGGCGACCGATCTCGGTGGAGCCGGTGAACGACAGCTTGCGCACGACCGGGTTGCTGGTCAGCTCGCCACCGACTTCGCCGGCGCTGCCGGTGACCACGCTCAGCACGCCTTTCGGGATGCCGGCACGCTCGGCCAGTTCGACCAGGGCCAGGGCGGAGTACGGGGTCTGGGATGCGGGCTTGATCACCATGGTGCAGCCGGCGGCCAGGGCCGGGCCGGCCTTGCGGGTGATCATCGCGGCGGGGAAGTTCCACGGGGTGATGGCAGCGGTCACGCCGATGGGCTGCTTGATCACGATCAGGCGCTTGTCGGGCTGGTGGCCGGGGATCACGTCGCCGTAGACGCGCTTGGCTTCTTCGGCGAACCACTCGATGAAGGAGGCGGCGTAGGCGATCTCGCCCTTGGCTTCGGCCAGCGGCTTGCCCTGCTCGATGGTCATCAGGCGGCCCAGGTCGTCCTGGTTCTCCATCAGCAGCTCGAACCAGCGACGCAGCTTGTTGGCGCGTTCCTTGGCGGTCAGCGCACGCCAGGCCGGCAGAGCACGCTCGGCAGCCTCGATGGCGCGGCGGGTCTCGGCGGTGCCCATCTTCGGCACGGTGCCGATGATTTCGCCAGTGGCCGGGTTGTTGACCTTGATGGTCTGGCCGCTGTCGGCGTCCAGCCAGGTGCCGTCGATATAGGCTTGCTGGCGGAACAGCTTGGCGTCTTTCAATTGCATCTCTGTCTCCTTCACACCGGCGCTGCACGGGCACCGGGGCAAGTTGTTGTTCTGCGACCAATGCGCGATTGGCCAGGACGGAGTGATTGGAACGGCCCGGCTTATGGTGAGGCGAGGGGGCGTTTGAAATCTCAAACGGAATCCTAGGGTGCCGAAAACCCAAGGGCAATAGCCTGTTCGATAAAATCAACAAAAAGTCGGTACTGTTTGTCGAAATCCTGATCAAAGATGACCAGAAGCGGCACCATCGTTCAACATCGCGAACAAGCCAACTCGCGTGGACGCCCGCCCGCGAGATGGGTATGATTGCGGCCCCATACGCATCCGTAGCTCAGCTGGATAGAGTACTGCCCTCCGAAGGCAGGGGTCGTGGGTTCGAATCCCGCCGGATGCGCCATCTTTTCTAAGTGATTGTCAGGTATGAAAATACCGTCATTCACTGCGCCGGAATTGCTGGTGTGACACTGAGTGATGCTCGTAGGTGGGGCATCACAGAGGTGCGAACCATGCCAGCTCAGCCCGCTTATATCACCCTGAATCGCCACGGAACCTTCTACTTCCGCATTGTGGTTCCCTCGCCCGTGCGCACAGCATTGGGTCTACAGCGAGAAATTCGGCGCTCCCTGAAAACCGACAGCCAACGGCTGGCGCTTCGTCGTGCTCGACAGTTCGCCGCTCGTTATGAGGCTGCATTCGATAAGGTTCTGAGTGTGATTGATCGAGACGACTACCAGCTCACGGCTGAGGATATGGAGCGTGCTGGTGAAGTGATTGAGCAAGCCGGTAGACCAATCTCCTGGGGTTCCTGGGCTAGCGAACCAGAAGAGCCAACCCCGCCCAGCAAGTCCGCACTGAGTGATGCTGATTGGCGGCAAGTGGAAATGACGGGGCGACTGAGTGAGATCGCCCTTGCATTGACTGGCAGTGCTACGCGGCCAATCCCTGAGCACCAGCAGGCTCTTGCTGACTATCTTCTGGATTGGGGGCTGCCACTACCGCACCAGACTTTTAAACGTGGTTTGGCGAAGCAGATAGAGGCGTTTGCTTTACGGCGAGTTGGCTCACTCAGTGCTGCGCCTATGACTCCGACGCTTGTGCCGGAACCTGTGACGGGCGGCCCGACGCTGTATGAGCTGTGGGAGCTTCAGCGTGAGGCGGAGGTACGGCTGAACAAAAAGAAGTCCCCAAGTGCGCACGTTGACGAGCAAGGGCACGCACGCCGGCTGAATATCTTGAGCGGCAACAGACCGTTTGGCTCACTATCGCTGGATGACATCAATCAACTTTATCTGCTGACTCAGCAGGTTAAATCTCTGCGTGGTGGGAAAATTCCACCGCCAGACTCACCAATAGAGTCAATTTTGGCTAACCCCGGCGACTCGCTGATCAGTGGGCCGACCATTGAGAAGATGATCGTCCGGTTGGGTGCGATTCATCGGTTCGCCTACAAAAAAGGCTATTCAACTGTAGACCCGGCTAGAACCGAGACTCCGTCAGTTAGTAGTGATGCCGGCCGTATAGCGCGCGAGGACAAGCCTTTTACCACTCGTGAGCTTCAAACAATCTTCTCTGGCTATCTGTATACGGGCACTGACAGCGGCTCAGCTGAGCTGGTTTTCCCCTACCAGTTTTGGCTTCCACTGCTGGCACTGTTTACTGGTGGGCGGCTCAACGAGCTCTGCCAGCTTGAATCCAGCGACATCAGCCAGGAAGCGGAAACCGGTATTTGGTTCGTTCGGATAGTTAGTGAGGGCTCAAAGTCGCTGAAAAACCAGTATAGCCGCAGGTTCATTCCGCTTCATAATGAGCTGATTAGGATTGGGTTCCTGGAATTTGTCCAGCAGGCTAAAAGCGAAGGGCGGCTAAAGCTCTTTTCGGACGGACTCACGTATAAACCGACGAAGGGGTGGGGAGGCATTGCGACCACCTTCTTTACTAGGATACCGAGCGATAGCACCAAGTCTGGCGGCTACTTCAATGCCATTGGCATTCGGAAGCGCCTTGATGACGGAAAGCCAGATGGCAAGAGATTCCATGCTTTCCGGCATACCTTTGTCGATCTGCTTCGAAACACCAGCGATCAAGCGCTGCCCCTGATTCCCGTATTCACCGGGCACGCAGCCAAGAACAGAAATCAGTCCGATGATTATGGCAGCGGCTTCTGGCTGAAAAAGCTGAGTGAGGCCTTGCATACGGTCAGCTTCCCCGTTGACCTATCAGGCATCACCTACGCCGACTTTGAGCTGCGATTGGGGCATCTAATGACTTCGTGCATTCAGGCTCATCGGGATACTCATGGTTTGAATCCCTAATTCAGATTCGCCTCTATGGCTTGTCAGTATTTGCCTGGCTAGTTTATGCTCGATTTTGGTAGACGTTGTATACAGCGCCAATGTGGCGTGCATATAAAATTCTAAGGATAAATAAATGGTCTTACGGATATATACGTGCTTTAAGGTCCTTGTAATGCTCCCGGTTGTTATTTTGCTAGGGTGCACTAGCGGTGGCGTTAAGGATGATAGTGGACAGGATGTTCGTGATGTTTACGGGACATTCTCTCGTGGCGAAGTACGTATGCGGTGTGGTATCGGTTGCGCCTTTTCTTGGGGAGCCAATAGGCGTGATGTAGAGGGCTTATACCAAAATCAACTTTGGCGTGATTTGGCAGTAAAAGTTTCAACCATAAATATTGAATTAGACATTTCGTATTTCTATCTGGGACGTGCAGCAGAGGGCGTCGGGCTTAATGATGCAGCCGTTACTTATTATCGGCTTTCCAAGGCGACTACGCAGAAATGCTCGGGCGATATGTGCCAAGGAATTAGTGTCCCGGAAGAAGTGGCTTCTGGCCTAAAAAGGGTTGCCCCTGAGCTTTCTGTGGGGGAGGGAGCTGCTGTGGATAATAAGCCTGTTCAGGTTGCGCAAACTTCAGAGATTGCTGCCATTAAGAAAGTACCTGAGCAGGTTGTTGCTGTATCATCTATTGATGCTTCGGCTATAACGGTAAAATACGATGAGTTCACAAAGAGCACTACTTATAATGGGAAGATTATTCAAGAAAAAAGCTTGAGGGGTGAGCCGTATAATGTTGTATTGAGCGGTCTTGTGGCTTCCAAAAGCTCTACTGGCACAGGCTACTCTTTGGTAACGCTGAGCTCCTATGAGGGTAAAAAATACCGGCACTATCGTTCGGCAACTGATATTTCTGGTGAAAGCCTGCCCATTACAAGTGTTGATCGTAATGTTGAGTGCAGAAGCTCTACTTGTTTCCTTCGTGAATCAATGGCGATAGTTTTTTCACGAGAAGCTCTTGAGGCGCGCACGAGCTCAGGAATTCGAATCAGGCTTGAAGGACTGCGCGGTAGTCAGATTGTAGAACTTTCTGCTCAATATGTGGCTTCTTTCTTAGCTGCTGTTCCCAGATGACTTCGGATATCTAGTTTCTTTTAAGGTCGCAGTATGCGGCCTTTTTAATGACTTGGAGTGTGGGTTGTGATTCAGCACATTGGCAAGGTTGCCGAATATCTAGTGCTCGCAGAGTTGATTAAAAAAGATGTTGAGGCGTACTCGGCTATTTCGTTTCATCAGGAGCACTATGATATTACTGTAATAAGATCGGATAAAACTATATCCAGGATTCAGGTTAAGGCTACTGAGTTGCAGAATAAAAGCACCAATAATCCAGTTTCAAACTTGAATAAAGTTTTTGATTATCTAGTGCTTGTTGTATTTGATGGATTGATCTCGTCATATTATGTAATGACGAAGGCGGAGGTTGAGGCCGAATTTGCATCCGGCAAGCCGGGCACAATGTATACATCAAAAATGGCGGGTGGGAAGTACGTCGTCAAGGATGCCATTGCGCAATATGAAAATCTGTGGTTGAAGATTACTGGATAGATTGCGCGCGGCTGGATAGCTGCCGGGGCTTCATGCTCTAAGCAGTTTAGGAGTTTTGTAAAAATTAGATTCTACATCTTTTGTTTCTGGCTCCTTGGGAGATAAGTAATTTTGGTTGCTACATATGTGGCTTGCTGGGTAATTGAAGCAAGAGCATAGGTGTTCGAGGTGGGTTTTTTGATGGCTAGGAAGGTGTACTTTCTGAGCCATCAAAGGCAGCGCATCCCGGCAACGGAAAATATGGCTCTCCGAGCGGCTCAGATATGTTGATTTAATCTGAGCCATGCCTTATATTTTGAGCCATGATTATGAGCCAATAAGGGCGCTGCAAACATGACGACTCTCGCTTACGTCCGCGTCAGTACGGAAGATCAAAGCACAGAGGCTCAGCGTCACTCGATTTCACAGCTGCACAATGTCGAGCACTGGTTCGCTGATGAAGCCACCAGCGGCGCTATCAAGGCGCTACAGCGCCCCGGCTTTGCGGAGCTGTTCAAATTCGCAAGGAAAGGCGACACGCTCATCGTCTCGGCCATCGACCGTCTTGGCCGAGACACCATCGACGTGCTCGAAACGGTGGAAGCGCTCAAAACCAAAGGTGTCGCCGTCGTTTCGATGCGAGAGGGCTTTGACCTGTCCAACCCGATAGGAAAAGCCATGCTGGCGATGCTGGCAGCCGTAGCGGAATTGGAACGCTCCAACATCAAAGCTCGGCAGATGGCCGGCATCGAGCGTGCCAGAGCGCAAGGGAAGAAGTTGGGGGCCCCCAAGCGAATCGACGATCAAGCTGTCGCAAGTTGGCGCGCGGCGAAGCAAGCAACGATCCAAGAGACTGCCGCTGAATTCGGCATTTCAATCGCAGCCGTCAAACGAGCCTGCGCCAGCAAGCCCGCAATCGAGGAGTAATGATCATGACTGGTAAGCAGGCAACCCCGGATCAAGGGGCTCAAGCTGTCATTCTCCGAGAGGCTGGCTATACGTTGTCGGCAATTTCCGAACGTCTCGGGATTAGCCTCAGCACGGTCCAGCGCTTGCTGAAGAAGAACAACGCGGTTGCTGGCGCCACAACACGGGCACTGATTGAGAAAGCTCGGGAGGAAATGCTGACTTCAGCCTTCTCGCTGGAAAACGTTCAGCAGACTGCCGCCGCGCTGGTGTTGGATGATTTAGCTCTTAGTCAGAAGATTAGGCAGAAGCTGTTCAGCGCACTCGAACTGCTCGATCCAGACAGCCCCATTGTCTTCAGGTCGCTTGCTGCCTCGGCCACCGTGCTCAAGCTAACTCAGGATGTAGGGCGGCGTACTCTCCCCCTCGACAAGCTTGAGCAAGCGCAAGCAGTTGAAGAACTGCCGGAGCTCCAGATTCACATCATGTCGGGAATGGACGTGGAAGAGATGCGAGCTCAGCAGCGACTTGAAGAAGCTGAGCTGAATGGCGACGAAGAGGCCGCCAGCGAAGAGTTAGAAACCCTGCAATGGATTGCAGCCAGGAAGGCCCTTCACTCAGAGAGCAACGACATCGTAGTGATCGAAGGCTGACCTCAGCTTGACCATGCGATGACTACTCAAGGTGTCAACTCCTTAGAACCAGGCAAATGAAGTCAACCCACTGGCAGCAACCAGGGCGAGACATTTTTGAAAACGGTCCCCACTGGACCGGCATAGGCTCCAATCATGACCATCGAAGACCGTAACGCCATCTCAGATCCTGCCCCTGCCACGCACAATATTGAAAGCGTGGAGGTGGTTGAGAAAGTCGAGACTGGGCAAAAAGCCGTAAAAAAACCGTCTTCGAAAGGGCCTTCAAGCGTAGTAGCGGCGGCACATGCGAAGCAATTCGCCATGTCGAAGAGAAGTATATTAAGGAACAGCTCTTCTCTCTCATATCCAGGTATCCAAAGAGCCAATACCCTTCTTGATCAACCTGTTTCAGGGGAGCTCATCCTGAAACCCTGGAAGGAAACCAGAGACGAGTTCATCAAGCTGGCTGCGGCATCTGTCCCTCTCTACTGGATGGCAAAACGCCGGGGCTGGGAGCTCAAAAACTTCACTCTGATTCTCAATGAAAAACTCAGCAGACGCCTTGATGAAAGAGATGCTTCAGCGTCGGAGTACCTCCGAGACGAGATGACCCGGCGAGTTCGGGCTGCCCTTGGGGATGGGACAGAGTTTCTCTACGGCATCGAGAAAGCCCCGGTCGCTCTGTCAGATGAATCCAGTCGCCGCCGCTGGCACCTTCACGGCCTGATCATCGGTCCCGTAGGTTTTTCCGCTCGTGGGAAAGATATGCCACTCCGGCGCGCTCTACAGGCTCTCAAGGGCGAGGCTGATGCTGACTTGGCGTTCCAGACACCCGGAGAGAAGCTTGATCTCGAATTGAGATCATCTGCGATCCGGTGGAGCTTTTACGCCGTGAAAAACGGCCTGACGCTGGCGCTAAATCCGGCACTGGCAGAGGTGTACGACACACCACCCGGTAAGCAGACTCACATCAGTGCTCAGCTCCGGCGCGAAGCACAGCGGTGGCATGACGGGGCATTGGCTGGTTTGACTGCACGAGAGCTGATTGGCAGTAGAAACAGTGGCCTTTACGGCCCCCAGCCAGATGAGGGTAATTTATAGGGCTAGAAAGGCCCGTAGCTCCTCGCTACGAATGACGCCCGGAAATCCCAGCCCTCCCTATTGCTCACCCGGGAAACGCCCTAGGCGGCCCTCAGAGACGCCAATACGATTGTGAGCAATAGACCAGACTGCCGAACTACGAGCAGTCGCCAGTCTTGATGTAGTTGACCAGCTTGCGAGTATATTTCTCGTGAATAAGGCCAAACTGGGTATCCCGGACAACCACCTCTGTTCCAGCTTTGGCCTGCTTGGCATAGACGGCATTCATCATAACGGGTGTACCGCCAGCCAAGGACGCAACGTCGGCGCCGTAGTAGATGCGAAACTCCCCACGGTCTTGGTAAAACGCATTGCGATAGACCTTGCTGCATGCGGGGTCATCGGTAGTCGGGGCGGTCAGTCGATAGTAAAGGTCACTCGGGGATTCGCTGACGACAAACTGCGCCGCGATTGGGCTTTTGTCAGCATCAGTCGGCGCAATTACGCAGCCACTCAAGGCGCCAACCCCAAGGATTATTGCTCCGAACGCTTGTTGAAATTTCATAAGGCCTCCAGCCTCTTGATCGAGATGCTCGGCCGGATACTGGCAAAACGACATCCGCACCGCAATCTCAGCAATCAGTTCGGAACTGCGGTGGTCCTCATCGAGCAGTTTTGAGGCGCCTTAAACCAGGGATTGTCCGAGTCACAGAACTCCATTGGCGTCATCGAGACGCCGTTCACCGACCACGACGCAGAGGGGGCACGTTCCCTCACATCCTGGGGTTCAACCAGTCCCGAACAGATTTTGTCAGAACTCAATGCAGCCCCCTTTCCCCCGAGACTGGTACGGCTATAAACATCGGCGTCATACAGCCGGACGACCTCCACCACCACACACATGCTGTCCTTTCTCTGGCCGGCATTGGTGAATTCGCACCTGATTTCCCCGTTCATTTTCGCGCTGCAATCCTCCTTAACCTCGGCCTGAGCGACCGATGCCAGCAGCATCGAGGAAACAGCGAGCGCAGCGATTTTGTACATCATCACTTCTCTTGTTCAGTTGACTTTTCGGGCACCCAGCCCAGGAAGTGCTAACTCTAGTATGTCGAATCTTAGTATGCAACGAACGACATTGGCCGGATGCCTATCCAGCCCGATCAATGCCAACTCGTAGCCATCTTTGCAGCCAATGTGAGGCGCAGACGCCTTGAGCTTGGTCTCTCCCAAGAAGAGTTAGCTGAGCGTGCAGGGGTGCATCGGACCTATGTCGGGATGCTGGAGCGGGGCGAGAAGAACGTGACGATCTACAACATCGAAAGGCTCGCTAGTGCATTGGAGCTTGAGGCCTACGCGCTACTGCAGAAGCAGTAGTCCATGGCACGTTTTGATCTAAAGGTTATGAGAGCCAACGCTTGCCGCAGATTGTGTGCAGAAGGGTTGCCAGTTATTGTGAGTGCAACATCAACCCGTCCCATCATGGTGTGACACTCGCTCCAACAGCTAGCGTTGAAAGCCCCAGAAATGGTCACTTCCGTGTCATGAGTTCGAATCCCGCCGGATGCGCCAGATATGACAAAGGCCTCAGGAGCAATCCTGGGGCCTTTGTTTTTGCGCCTTCCCTTCCTCTCAGCCATCCTCGCCCATAAGGGTCTTCAGCCGTTGCCGCAGCCAGCTTTCCGCGGGGTCGTTGTCCAGCAGGCTGAGCCAGACCATGTCCAGATCCAGGACCGGCGTCTCGAAAGGCAGCGGCTCATGGCGCAACTGGCCATTAGCGACCATGGCTTCGGCCGCGTAGTCCGGCAGGCTGACCAGCAGATCGGTGTCGGCCAGCAGCGCCGGCAGCACGCTGAACTGGGGCACGGACAGCACCACGCGACGCTTGCGCCCCACGGCCTGCAGCCATTCATCCGCCATGCCGTGGATGCTGGCGGTGTGGGACACCTGGACATGGGGCCGCGCACAGTAGGCATCGAGGCTCAGGGGTTCCTTGCCCGCATCCGCCCGCAGCACCTTCGGGTGCACGCGGCGCAGGCGCTTGCGCTTGGCGTTCGCCGGTAGGTCACGGGTCTGGGTGATGCCGACGGTGATGTCGCCGTTGGCCAGCAGTTCGGGAATCCGCCAGTAATCGGCGTGCTGGACCACGATGACGATGTTCGGCGCTTCGTTGCGCAATGCGCGCAGCACCGGCGGCAGCAGGGCGAACTCGACATCGTCGGACAGACCGATGCGAAAGGTCATGCTGCTGGTGGCCGGGTCGAACTCGTGGGTCAGGCTGAGGGCGACGGACAGGGCATCCAGTGCCGGTGACAGGTGCTGGTAGATCTGCTCGGCCCGCGCGGTCGGCTCCATGCGATTGCCGATGCGCACGAACAGCGGGTCGTTGAACAGCCCCCGCAGGCGATTAAGCGCGGCGCTGATGGTGGGCTGGCCGAGGAAGAGCTTCTCCGCGGCGCGGGTGACGTTGCGCTCCTGCATCAGCGTTTCGAACACCACCATCAGGTTGATGTCGGCCTTGCGCAGTTCATTGCGATTCATGCCATGCCCCTCCGCCGTTTAGGACCGGTTCGCCGGAAGCGGCACGGCAACCGCGGATGCGGGCCAGTGCTCGTCGAATCCGCAACCGAGCGCCGGGAGCCCGGGACCACTGGTGAATGTTGGGACCGTGCCACTTGGGTGCCTGTCCGAATGTAGCTGTTGCGCGGGTTGCCTGTTGCTCAACCTCGCGCTGCGGCGCTGGCCGTCTCGCGTACACAGGAAAGGATGGAGGCGAACTGGCCGCGTAAGCCATTGCCACGGGAGTCGATGCTTGCAAGAAATTCGAGCCGAACAGGTAGATAGCGTGCTAATCGATAGCTTAGCACTTAGCACCCATCCTCATTGACTCCGTCCACCAGCAGGTCAGCGGGCGGATGGCAACAAGCCTCCGAACAGTCCGCCGCGCTGAGCCACCCCTGATCCCCGGAGAGCGCCCATAAAAAAGCCGCCTTGAAACAAGGCGGCGAGAATTCATTACCAAAGGATCATGAAGTGGAGTGGGTTTGGACAATTCACGGGGAGGATCGTGAAGTGCTCGCACCGAAACTTCATGGGGGTACATTTTACTGATGCAGATCGACAGCAGTAATCAATATGCCAGATAACAGTTATCGCCATATTTTTCTGGTCATGGTTCCTTCTGACGTGTCGCTGAGCAGCATGAGCAGCCGCCATGAATGATGCTTCGCCCCATGCCGGAAGGGCTCGCAATTGGCACGGATTGACACCTCGCAGAATTGCCGATTGATCCTGATTTGAACTTTTGATAGGGCAGCGAATTTCTTGCCGGAGAATATATGAAGTTACGGGAAACTCCGACGCCAGGAACAGCAGCGAATATCGGTCAAGACTTCCAGCAATCAAAATCATGGATATCCAGAATCGATATTCATATTTACCTCCATTGCGCGACTCCATGATAACTGTTGCCACGCGATGCACTTCCACTCCGCATAAAAAACAAACAACTCAAGGCAACTCCATATCCCGGACAGGCCAGGCCTCGCGCCGGATATGCCTCTGATTCCTGCCAAATCCAATACCAATAAGCCGTTCACCAGGAGCATTCCCATGCAACTCAACTCCCTGAGCGCCTTGGCGCTGGCGGTATCCGCCGCCTTCAGCCTGCCCGCACTGGCCAGCGAGCAGTCCGAGTCCAAGGGCTTTGTAGAAGATGCCAACGCCACCCTGCTGCTGCGCAACGCCTACTTCAACCGTGATTACAAGGACCGCACCAACGACGCCAAGACCTGGGGCCAGGGCTTCATCGGCACCTTCGAGTCGGGCTTTACCCAAGGCACCATCGGCTTCGGCGTCGACGCCTACGGCCTGCTCGGCGTGAAGCTGGACAGTGGCCGTGGCCGCAACTACAGCGCCTTCTTCGACACCGACAGCGATGGCCACCCGGTGGACGACCTCTCCGAAGCCGGCGGCGCGGTGAAGCTGCGTTTCTCCAACACCGTGCTCAAGTACGGCAACCAGTTCCCCTCCCTGCCGGTCCTGGCCTATGACGACAGCCGCCTGCTGCCGCAAGCCTTCACCGGCACCCTGCTCACCAGCAAGGAAATCGAGGGCCTGGAGCTGAACGTCGGCCGCTTCACCGGCGACAGCCCCATGGGCGACCCGGCGCGCGACCCCAACCGCCTGAAGAGCATCGACGTGATCGGCGGCAGCTACGCGGTCAGCGACGACTTCAGCGTGAGCCTCTACCACTCCGACGTCGAAGACCAGTTCAAGAAGTACTACGCCAACCTGAACTACAACATCCCCTTCAGCGACACCCAGGCGCTGAACTTCGACTTCAACATCTACCGCACCAAGTACGACGACGGCGCCACCTCGGCGCTGGCCTTCGGCGGTGACGGCCAGGGCGACCGCAACACCCTCTGGAGCCTGGCGGCCAAGTACAGCGTCGGCGCCCACGCCTTCATCCTCGCCCACCAGCGCAACAGCGGCGATGCCGGCTACGCCTACGACTTCGGCGACGGCGGCAGCACCATTTACGTGGCCAACTCCTACTACTCGGACTTCAACCTGGAAGACGAGCAGTCCTGGCAGGTCAGCTACGAGCTGGACTTCGCCGAGTACGGCGTACCGGGCCTGAGCTACAAGTTCGCCTACGTGCGCGGCACCGATATCGTCGCCGGTGGCGAAACCGACGGCACCGAACGCGAACTGTTCAACCAGTTCAAGTACGTGGTGCAGGACGGTCCGGCCAAGGACCTGTCGTTCAAGCTGCGCAATTCCATCTACCGCGCCGACAACGACGTGGGCCCGGACCTCAACGAAGTCCGCGCCTTCATCGAGTACCCCCTGAGCATCCTCTGATGCCCTGCATCGCGCCGGTTCGCCGGCGCGCTGCGCTCCGCGCCCGGCACCCGGGCGTGGACACATCCGCAAGAACAATCGCCTGCCGCATTCCACGCCCCTTCGCCACACCGGGCTCTGCATTCAACCGCTCTTTGGGGAACCGCCGCTGCACGGCAAGAACTTCTGCGGCGCCACCTGGGAACAGGCCATCGGCGAACTGAGCGCCGCGACCGGGCAGCTCTCACTTCAAATTGGGCCTTCATCCTCCATACGGATTTCCCCCACCTCACGCAGTGCTGCTGGAGGATACCTGCTGGACGCGGCGCGCAAAGCGGCCGGACGCTGAGGCTCAGGCCATGGCCCGCTGAGGTCGTGGCTCTTCTGATGACTCCTGGTGCGAGGCTTCGTCGCACTCCCGTCCATGGAGCTCCTCGGCATCCGCCCGCTCGGCACTGGACAGGTCGCTCGCGCGAAAGCCGGTGATGCGCAGCAGGGCCAGGGTGCAGGCCAGGGAGACAACGGCGTAGCTGGCCGAGGCAATGGCCACGCCCTTGATGCTGCCGGTGGAGTTGAGTATCCACTGCGCCAGCACCGGCGTGGCGCCGCCCACCAGCAGGGAGCAGAGCTGGTAGGCCAGGGACAGCCCCGAGTAGCGCACTCGGGTGGGGAAGGCCCGCGCCAGGATGCCGCCGATGGCGCCGTAGAACATGGCGTGGGGAATGGTGGCCAGACACATGCCGACGGCGGCGATCCAGTACACCTGGGTTTCCACGGCGAAGAACATCGCCGGCATCAGGATGAATTCAGGCAGCACCATCAGCGCGACGGCTTTGCGCATGTCGATGCGCGAAGTGAGCAGGGCACCCAGCGGCTGGGTGATGAACTGAACGATAAGCGCAATGACGATGATGCTGAGGAAAGTGCCCTGGCTGTAGCCCAGGGTCTTGGTGGCCCAGGACAGGGCGAAGGTGCTCTTGAAGTAGGTGACGTGGATCACCGGCAGGGTGCCCGCGCCCAGCAGCACGATCAGCCAGTGCCTGCGCAGCACCTCCAGGATCGGTAGCTTCGCGGTCTTTTTCTGCTTGAGCAGGCGCTGCATGTCGGCGGACTCCTCCAGGGTCAGGCGGATGACCATGCCGACGATCACCAGGGCCGCCGAGAGCAGGAAGGGCACGCGCCAGCCCCAGAGGATGAACGCCGAGGCGGGCAGGCTGCTGAGGCCGAAGAAGACCAGGGTCGCCAACAGGTTGCCGGTGGGGGAGCCCTGCTGGGCGAAGGCGGCGTAGAGGATGCCCTTGCCCTTGGGCGCGCTCTCGCTGGCGATGAGGACCGCGCCGCCCCACTCGCCGCCCACCGCGATGCCCTGCAGCACGCGCAGCAGCACCAGCGCGATGGGCGCCAGGAGACCGATCTCCGCGTAGGTCGGCAACAGGCCGATGCAGGTGGTGGCCACGCCCATCATGATCAGGGTGATCACCAGGGTGGTCTTGCGCCCGATGCGGTCGCCCAGGTGGCCGAATATCACGCCGCCCAGGGGGCGCGCGATGAAGCCGGACCAGAGGGTGACGAAGGACAGCAGCGTGGCGACGCCCGGGTCCATGTCGGCGGGGAAGAAGACCTTGCCGAACACCAGGGCGGCGGCCAGGCCGTAGATGTAGAAGTCGTACCACTCGATGGTGGTGCCGATGAAGGAGGCGATGCCGGCCTTGCGGGCCTTGCGGTGCTGTTCCCGTTCGCTGACGGATTCGATGGAATGCATGGACCCTACCTCATTGTTCTTGTTGTCGGGCGCAACGCTTCCCCTGGCCCCACGCAACAGGCGGGGACACGGTAAACCACAGCGCGGCGCGGCTTGGGACTCGAGTCGAGCGGGAGTCTAGGAGCGAGGTGGGGAAATCAATAGTCGTTTGTTTTTATGGCTTGATAACCGATTCGGTATGGTTGGCACCGGCACGCAGGCAGGCCTTGAGAATGTCGAGGAACTGCAGCGCCGCTTCCGGCGGGTTTTCCTCGGCGAGGATGGCGTGGATCTCCGACGGCGCGCCGGGCTGCTCGATCTCGACACAGTGCACGTCCCGCCCCCAGGCGCGGCCGAGGGTCTGCGGCAGCAGGGCAACGCCCATGCCCTGGGCCACCATGGCGGCGATGGTCTGCCAGAGGCGCGCCTCGTGGCGGATCTGCGGGCTGAAGCCGGCGGCCACGCAGCGGGCGATGATCAGGTCGTGGTAGTGAGGCGAGGCGTGGCGCGGGAAGAGGATGAAGGGGTCGTCCCGAAGTTCCGCCAGGTCGACCCGCTGACGCTGGGCCAGGCGGTGGCCCGGCGGCAGGCAGCAGACGAAGGGGTCGGCGAGCAGCGGCTGCGACCCGATCCCCGGCGGCAGGGTGCCCCGATGCGCGAAGCCGATGTCGATCTGCCCCCGCTGCAGCGCCTGGGCCTGCTCGGCGCTGTTCATCTCCTGCAGCACCACCTCCATGCCGGGAAAGCGTGCCTCGAAATCCGCCACGACCTGGGGCAGGCCGCGATAGAGCATCGAGCTGACGAAGCCGACCCGCAGGCGCCCGAGGGCGCCCTGGGCGGAGCGCAGGGTCAGGCGCCGGGCCTGCTCCGCCTGCAGCAGCAGGTTGCGCGCCTCCTCCAGCAGCACCTGTCCGGCAGCGGTCAGCTTCACGGATTTGTTGTTGCGCAGCAGAAGCTGGATGCCCAATTGCTCCTCCAGCTTCTTGATATCGAACGACAGGGCGGGCTGAGAGATGAACAGGCGCGCCGCGGCCCGCCCGAAGTGCAGCTCTTCAGCGACCGCCACGAAGTAGCGCAGTTGTTTGAGGTCCATGCTCCAGCGCCCTCCCTACGATCTGTTTTTCTTATCGTAGGAGCTTTTAATTGTATTGGATACTTATCGAACGGCTTCCTAGGCTCGGCGCACTACAAGAAGGAGTGCCGCCATGAACGCCCTGACCGAACGCCCCCATGCCGATGACTTGAACATTCCCGACAGCAGCGGGATGAACCTGTTCGACTGCGACCCCACACTGCCCCGCCTGCTGGCCACTTACCTGCCCGCCGATGTCCTCGCCCCCTGGCTGCCGGAGCTGCAGCAGTTGGGTGCCCGCGCGGGCGGCGAGCTGGACCGCCTGGCCCTGTCGGCGGACAAGCATCCCCCGGTACTGGCTGCGCGAACCCGGCGTGGCGAAGACCTGCAACGGGTGATCAAGCACCCGGATTTCGTCGCCCTGGAACGGGTGGCCTTTTCCGAGCTGGGCCTGGCCGCCATGAGTCACTGCGCCGACGGCCCGCCGCCACTGATCAAGTACGCCCTGACCTACCTCTTCGTACAGGCCGAATTCGGCCTCTGCTGCCCGGTGAGCATGACCGACTCCCTCACCCGCACCCTGCGCAAGTACGGCGCGCCGGAGCTGGTGGAGCGTTACCTGCCGTTCCTGGCTTCCCGCGACTTCGACACCCTCTACCAGGGCGCCATGTTCATGACCGAGCAGGCCGCCGGTTCCGACGTGGCGCGTACCCGCACCCGCGCGCGGCTGGAAGATGGCGAGTGGAAGCTCTACGGCGAAAAGTGGTTCTGCTCCAACCCGGATGCCGACCTCGCCATGGTCCTGGCCCGCCCCGACGGTGCGCCGGACGGCATGGCCGGGGTGAGCCTGTTCCTGCTGCCCAGGCACCGTCCGGACGGTTCCCGCAACGCCTATCGCATCGTCCGCCTGAAGGACAAATTGGGCACCCGCTCGATGGCCAGCGGCGAGATCAGCCTGGAAGGCGCCAGCGCCTGCCTGATTGGCGAGATCGGCCGTGGCTTTCAGCAGATGGCCGACATGGTGAACATGTCGCGCCTGTCCAATGGCGTGCGCGCCGCCGGGCTGATGCGCCGCGCGGTCAACGAAGCCCTTTACGTGGCGCGTAATCGCCTGGCGTTCGGCAAGCATCTGACCGACATGCCGCTGATGCAGCGCCAGCTCCTGAAGATGATGTTGCCGGCCGAGCAGGCCCGTTCCATGTTCATGCAGATCGCCACCCTGTTGCCTCGGGCTGACAGCGGCGATGTCGAAGCGCAGAAGTGTGTGCGCATCCTCACGCCGCTAATCAAGTTCCGCGCCTGCCGTGACGCTCGCCGGGTCACCGGCGACGCCATGGAGGTGCGCGGCGGCGTCGGGTATATCGAGGAGTGGAGCGATGCGCGCCTGGTGCGCGACGCCCACCTCGGCTCGATCTGGGAGGGCACCAGCAACATCGTCGCGCTGGATATCGCCCGTGCGGTCACCCGCGAGGATGCCCTGGCCCCCTTGCAGCGCCACCTGCAGCACGTGCTCGCCGATGCGGAGCTGCCCGCCCCGGTGACCGCACACCTGCGCAGCCTGCTGGACCGCGTGGCCACGGCCCTGAGCGAGGTGGCGGCCGAGCACCGCCACGAGCAGGTGCGTCAGGCCGGCAGCGCGCTCTACCACATCGCCACGGCGATCTTCATGGCCTGGGAAGCCTGCCGCCTGGCACCGGATTACCGCCGCCTGGCCCTGGCGCTGCTGGTGGTGCGCCACAAGTTGCTGCCGAAGGACCCGCTGGACCTGCCCGCCGTCGACGCCGCCGCCCCGCTGCTGCCCACGCTGGTATCCGAGGCGCCGGTAAGCCTGGGCGATGCCCTGCAGTTGCTGGCGCAGTGAAGCCCTTCCCATGACGAGAACGACCATGAACGACCAACCTGGCGCCCTGCGCGGCATCCGCGTCATCGACCTCAGCCGCGTCCTGGGCGGTCCCTACTGCTCCCAGGCGCTGGCCGACCACGGCGCGGATGTGATCAAGCTGGAACCGCTCGCGGGTGACGAGACCCGTGGCTGGGGCCCACCTTTCGAAGGCGATACGGCGTCCTACTTCAAGGGCGTGAACCGCAACAAGAAGGGCATCGCCGTCGATCTCTCGAAGGCCGAGGGCATCGACCTGCTGCTGCGGTTGCTGGACGGTGCCGACGTCCTGCTGGAGAACTTCAAACCCGGTACCCTGGCGCGCTGGGGCATCGGTTATGAGGACGTTCTCCGCGAGCGCTTCCCGCGGCTGATCCACTGCGCGGTATCCGGCTTCGGCGCCGACGGCCCGCTCGGCGGACTGCCGGGGTACGACGCGGCGATCCAGGCCATGGCCGGCCTGATGAGCGTCAACGGCGAAGCCCAGGGTGACGCCTTGCGCATCGGCCTGCCGATCGTCGACATGGTCACCGGGCTGAACGCGGTGGTCGGCATTCTCCTGGCGCTGAACGAGCGCCAGTCGAGCGGGCGCGGCCAATCGCTGGACATCGCCCTGTACGATTGCGGCATCTCCCTGCTGCACCCGCACCTGCCCAACCACTTCGCCTCCGGCCGCACCCCGCAGCGCACGGGCAACGCCCATCCCAACATCGCGCCCTACGACAGTTACCGCACCGGTACCGAACCGATCTTCCTCGCCGTCGGCAACGACCGGCAGTTCGCCCGGCTGTGCCAACACCTGGGCGCCGAGAGCCTGCTGGAGGACCCGCGCTTTCGCGACAACGGCACGCGCTCGGTCAACCGCCAGGCCCTCAAGCAGGCCCTGGAAAGCCACCTGGCGACACAGGACGGTCGCGACCTGGCCGAGCGACTGATCCGCCTCGGCGTGCCCTGCGGCGCCATCGCCACGGTG
This sequence comes from Pseudomonas sp. Q1-7, assembly GCF_028010285.1. NCBI lineage: Bacteria > Pseudomonadati > Pseudomonadota > Gammaproteobacteria > Pseudomonadales > Pseudomonadaceae > Pseudomonas > Pseudomonas sp. Q1-7. The sequence continues at coordinate 151,823 of NZ_CP116304.1, read as the reverse complement.
GATCAGGTGGTCGAGCACCCGCACACCCGGCATCGCGGCCTGGTGGTGGAACTGGGCGACTACCGGGGCATCGCCTCGCCGGTGAAGCTGTCGCGCACGCCCGCCCGCTACCGCAGCCCGCCGCCGAGGCTGGGCGAAAGCACCCGTGAGGTACTGGCGGAACTGGGCCTGTCGCCCGTGGCGATCGACGCCCTGCTGCAACGCGGCATTGTCCACGGCTGAATCCGTGCGGCCGCGCCCTGGCCGCCCCTTTCCAACCTGCGTGACTGGAGGTCGCCATGAGCGCTGACCAGGGGGCCGCACGCCCCGAACCCACGGTATTGCTGGAGCGCCCGCACGCGGGCGTCGCCCTGCTGCGACTGAATCGCCCTGCGGTACTGAATGCCCTGAACATGGTCCTGCGCGAAGAGCTTGCCGGACACTTCCTGCAGCTGGACCGCTGCCCCCAGACCCGAGTGATCGTCATCAGTGGAAATGCCCGTGCCTTTGCCGCCGGCGCGGACCTGGGCGAGCTGGCGGAGGCCTCGGCACTGGCTATCTACCAGCGTCATGTCGAGCGCCACTGGCAGGCGATTTCCCACTGCACCAAGCCGGTCATCGCCGCCGTCAACGGCCATGCCCTGGGCGGCGGCTGCGAGCTGGCGATGCATTGCGACCTGATCGTCGCCGGCGAGTCCGCGCAGTTCGCCCAACCGGAAATCAGGGTCGGCGTGATGCCCGGCGCCGGCGGTACCCAGCGCCTGCTGCGGGCTGTGGGCAAGTTCCAGGCGATGCGCATGCTGCTCACCGGTTGCCGGGTGAGCGCCCGGGAGGCGCTGGCCATGGGGCTGGTCAGCGAGGTGGTGGCCGATGCCGAGGCGCTGCCACGCGCCATTGCGCTCGCGCGCCAGATAGCGGGCATGCCCCCGCTGGCGGTGACTCAGATCAAGGAGGTGGTCCAGGCCGGCATGGACATGCCGCTTGAGCACGCCCTGTCGCTGGAGCGCAAGGCCTTCCAGTTGCTGTTCGATTCCCGCGACCAGAAGGAAGGCATGCGCGCGTTCCTGGAAAAGCGCACACCGGAGTACCAAGGCATATGAACGGCGAACCTATAACCCGTGTCGGGGTGGTGGGCGCTGGCGCCATGGGGCAAGGCATCGCCCAGCTGGCAGCCCAGGCCGGACTCGGAGTGAAGCTGTTCGACCTGCGCCCAGACGCGGCACGCCAGGCTCTCGATGGCATCGCGAAGCTCCTCGCACGGCAGGTAGAGAAGGACCGCATGAGCCCGGAGGCAGCCAAGCGCACCGAACATAACCTGACCGTAGTGGAGCGCCTCGAGGAATTGCATGACTGCCAGTTGGTGGTGGAGGCCATCGTCGAGCAGCTGGAAGCCAAACAGGCCCTGTTCCGTCAGTTGGAAGCGCTGCTGGACGAGGAGGCCATCCTGGCGAGCAACACCTCGTCGCTGTCGATCACCGCCATCGCCTCGGCCTGCCGCGACCCCGGCCGAGTCGCCGGCCTGCATTTCTTCAATCCGGCGCCGTTGATGCGCCTGGTGGAAGTGATCGAAGGCCTGACCACTCGCCCGCCAGTGGGCGAACGCCTGCATGCGCTGGTCACCGCGCTGGGCCACCAGCCGGTGCGTGCCCGTGATACGCCCGGTTTCATCGTCAACCACGCCGGACGCGCCTTCGGTACCGAGGCGCTGCGCATCCTCGCCGAGGGCGTGGCCGACGCCTCAACGATCGACCGCGTCCTGCGCGAAGGCGCGGGCTTCCGCATGGGGCCGTTCGAGCTGTTCGACCTGATCGGCCTGGACGTCAGCCAGCCGGTGATGGAGTCGGTCTACCAGCAGTGGTACGAGGAGCCTCGTTACAGGCCCCACCCCTTGCTGCGGCAGATGCTCGCGGCGGGCCACCTGGGCCGCAAGAGCGGGCAGGGTTTCTACCGTTACGACAACGGCCAGCCTGTCCTGCGTGGTGCATCGGCGACGCCGGCTTGCCCCGTGCTGCCGCCGATCTGGCTGGGCACCGACGACGCACTGGATCGCGAGCGCCTGCTGCCGCTGCTGCAGCATCTGGGCGCCGATGTGGAACCCACGGCGCGCCCTTCCGGCTCGGCCTTGTGCCTGCTGGCGCCGCTCGGCGACGACGCCAGCCAGGCCGCTCACCGCTTCGCCGTCGATCCGGCGCGCACCGTCGTGATCGATCCACTGACGGATCTGCTGCGGCATCGCTGCCTGATGCTCACCCCGCTCACCCGGAGCGAGGTGCAGCAGGCCGCCCACGCGCTGTTCGCCCGCGATGGCGCCGGTGTCTCGATCATCCGCGACAGCACCGGCTTGATCCTCCAGCGCACCCTGGCCGCCATCGTCAACCTGGCTTGCGACATCGCCCAGCAGGGCATCGCCACGCCGCAGGACATCGACCAGGCGGTCCACCTCGGCCTGGGTTATCCACAGGGCCCGCTGGCCTGGGGCGATCAACTGGGCGCCGGCCGCCTGCTGCGCATCCTCGAGCGCATCCATGCCCTCAGCGGCGATCCGCGCTATCGCCCCAGCCCCTGGCTGCGCCGGCGCGCCAGCCTGGGCCTTTCCCTGCGCCAGCCGGAACCCCCGTTACCGGCCTGACCCCTTCTGCGAGGACTTCCGCATGCTCAATGCCTCTACCTGTTCCGGTCCGCGCGCGCCCTTCGCTCGCTGCGCCCTCCTCGCCGCCAGCTGCACCCCCTTCCTGGCGCTGGCCGATGGCTTTCTAGAGGACGGCAAGGCCACGCTGCTGGTCCGCAACTTTTACATGAACCGCGACTTCCGCGACGGCACTGGCCGCTCGAAGAGCGAGGAATGGGCCCAGGGCTTTCTCCTCGACTATCGCTCGGGCTACACCACCGGCACCGTCGGTGTCGGCCTGGACGCCCTGGGTAAACTCGGCATCAAGCTCGATTCAAGCCCGAATCGCAGCGGCACCGGCCTGCTCCCGGTGCAGCGGGATGGGCGCGCGGAAGACGACTACGCGCGGTTCGACCCGACCGCCAAGCTGCGCGTGTCCGGCACGGAGCTGCGGATCGGTGCGCTGGTCCCCAAGCTCCCAACCGTGCAGCCCAACTTCGGTCGCCTGTTCCCCCAGGTCTTCCAGGGCGGCCTGCTCACGTCCAGCGAAGTCGAGGGCCTGACCCTTAACCTCGGGCGGCTGGACAAAGTGAGTCAGCGCAACGAGGCGGGGAGCAGCGAGCTCGCACTGTTCAACCGCAACAAGCGCTTCGCCGCAGCGGCACAGGCGGATCACTTTTCCCTGGGCGGACTGGATTACCGGCTCGTCCCGGGCTGGACCGGCAGCTACCACTATGGCGAGCTGGAGGATGTCTACGACCAGCACGTCGTCGGCCTGAAAGGCCAGACGCGCATCGGCTCCGACAGCCTGGAAACGGACCTGCGCCTGGCCATCAGCAACGACGCCGGCGCGGGACGTGGCGGCCGGATCGACAACCGCGCCTTCAGCGGCCTGGTGACCTACCGCTTGCACAGCGGCCACGCTTTGGGCCTGGGCTACCAACGCATGAATGGCGGCAGCGCCTACCCCTACCTGGATGGCACCGATCCCTACCTGGTCAACTTCGGCCAGTACAACGACTTCGCCGAAGCCGGGGAGACGTCCTGGCAAGCGCGCTACGACTACGACTTCGCCGCACTCGGCCTGCCCGGTCTGACCCTGATGACCCGCTACTTCCGCGGCCGGGATGCCGAACCCACGGGCGGCGGTAGCGGCCGCGAGTGGGAGCGCGATACCGACATCAAGTACGCATTCCAGGATGGGCCTCTGAAGGGCCTGGGGCTGGTCTGGCGCAACGCGGTCTATCGCTCCGCCTTCAGCCGCGATGTCGACGAGAATCGCCTGTACCTGAGCTATAGCCTGCCGCTGTGACACAGCAGCGCGCCATTGCCATGTCCCTCTCCCCCACCTATAGTCCGGCCCGCCACGGTCAATCCCGTGGCCGACCTTGGCCGGTTGAACAACTCTAGGCGCACAGACGCCCCGCTCACCATCACAGACGCATCATCGTGTCTGCGATGTCGTGTCATGGCAGCTGTGCGCGGGACACCTTCGGGTGTGCCGGGTGCCTAGAGTCCCGGTCGGCCAACCCGCGTACAGTTGCCACCCTACCTCGCTTGGCCGCGACGGGTGGCAGCTCCATCGAACTCTGGGAGCTTCATCATGCATACGGATTTCCTCCACCTCATTCCCCTCACCGCCAACGCCGGCACGACGGCAGTGCTGCTACTCAACGGCAGCCGTTCCTACGCCGAGCTGCAGGACTGCGCCGATATGCGCCTGCATGCCGCCAAAAACCTGCTGCGCAGTCTGTCCTTGCTGGAATCCCAGGAAGCCGACGGCAGGGACCTGATGCACGTCACCCATGCCGCCGCGGTGTTGCTGGAGGATGCCTGCGACCTGCTGGACGCGGCGCGCAAAGCGGCCGGCCGGGAAGTCGGCCGCTGAGGTCAGGCCGGGATCGAGAAAGATAGAAGAGGCACATAGGAGCGGGCCCTGCTCGCGCCTACAGCAAGGGGCTAAAACCACAAGCTTGAGAGGTGATTCCCACTGAGGTGAACGTCCGGAGCTCATTCAGTCGTATCTCACGTAAAGACCTCGGGCTGGACCTGAACAAGCATCACCTGAATAACGAGCGAGTGTCGTCCTGAGGCAGCGTGCCGATACCGGCGAATTGCGCGGCCCTCAGGGCAAACCAGAGCGTCGCCACGTCTTCGGTGCAAGCCAGGGAACGGCCGCTGATCTCTTCGATACGGCGGATGCGGTAGACCAACGTCTGTTTATGGACGTTCAACCGCCGTGCCGCGCCCAGCCAGGAACGGTTCTCCTCAAGGAACACCCATAGGCTAAGGAGCAGGGAGGAGCCCTGCGCCCGGTCGTAGTCCAGCAATCCGCCGAGGATGAGGCGCGCAGAGTACTCAGCCTCGTCCAGGGTCCTGGGCAGCCAGAGGGTATCGCTGCCAAGTTCGGCGTATACGCCCACGGGGCGTTGGGGATGCGCATGGGCGAGGGCCAGGCGCGCCTCGCGCAGGGCATCGGTGCAACGCTCGGGGTGCCCCAGCGGATCGCTCAGGCCCAGCAAGGCACCCAGTTCTGTCTGCAGGGCGCCGGCCAGGTCGAATGGATGCAGCAAGATGAGTTCCTCGCCCTGCATCCGCAGCAGGCTGCGAGCGCCCCAGTGACGCAGTACATCGCCCCGTTCGGCCAGGACGGCCGCTCCGGGGCGGGCCACCGTGAGACAAAGGTCAGTCAAATCCTGCCCGGGCATCAATTCACCCAGGCGCTGCCGGGCAAGAGAAGGAGACAGCCGCGCCTGCAAGAGGTCATCCAGCAATTCAGAGCCCAACCTCAGGCGTCGTTCGCTTTCCACCTGCAGGCGCTCGATCTCGATGCCGAGCACTGCGACCAGGTGATGCAGGAGACCGTAATCCGGCGGCTCACCGCCAAACGCTACCAGAAGACAATTCCGGTGGGTGGGCAGGGCCATGGTCAGGGCTTCGCGCTCACCCAGTGGGAGCCGTTGCACCATGGCTTGAGGCCCAATGCGCTCGCGGCGGCGGCCGGCGATGCCATCGCGCAGGGCCTCGGGCAAGGGCGGCAACCCAGTGATCCAGGGTTGCAGGCGCTCCTCATCCACCAGGCATAACCGCACTTGCACGTCCTTCTCCAAGCGAGCCAGCAGCGCCGGCAGTCCCAAGCCCTGCATGCTCAGGCGCGCGCTCTCGTAGACGCGCGCCAGTGCAGTGCGACGCTCATGCTCTGCCTTACGGTCGGCGTCGACTATGGCGCGGGTGACCGCCGCGAAAGGCACACCGTACTCCGTGAGGATCAGGGGAAAGCCGCGCTGATCGGCAGCCTGGCGCAGGCCTTCCAGATCTGCCGGTGCCTGCATGTTCTCGCCGATCATGATGCCGGCCAGCCCAGCCTCGGCCAGGCGTTCCAGGTAGCGACGCTGTTCACCGGTGGCGACCGGGATGCCGAGCCCGGTGGTCATCAGCAGGTCACCCTCCCCCAACCATTCGGTCGGATCGGGCAGTTCGCAGACGTGGGCCCAGCGCACCCGGCGCTCGACACCCGCCGCGCCGCTCAGCAGGCGCGAGCGGAGCTCCGGGAGGTCGATCAGGTCACGCAGGTTCAGGGACATGTACGAAAGGCTCCAGATTTCAGCCCCCAGTGTAATTGCCTCCCGGCGCGGCGGCGGCCGATCACCAGCTGGCGGGCAGCATGCCCATTGCCGACACGATGGCGTAGACGCCGCTGGCGAGAAAAATCATCACGATGACTGCCTGGATCGCCGGGTGGGCATACCAGCCACAGGTGAATTCGGGCTGACGGTCACCGGAACGACGCGCAGCATTGAGCAGCAGGATCGGGATGATGCCCATCAATACGCCGCCGAAGGTGCCGGCGAAGTAAAGCGCATCGACGAAGCTGCCTACCCCGGAGTAGGCCAGCAGGAAGGGCGGGATGGCGACCACCGCCAGTACCGCCAGGCGCTTGCGGCGATCGCTTTCGCTGCCCAGGCGGAAGTGGTCGAAGATGTTGGTGAACAGGCAGCCGCCCAGTCCCCAGTAGGAGGTGAGCATGGCCAGCAGGGCGAAGGTGTTGGCCACGTAGTAGGCCCAGAGTCCGAGGGACTTGCCCCAGCTGAGGGTGGCCACTTCGCTGAGATTCTCGGTGCCCACCAGGGCAATGACCGAAGCGGGAATCGCCGCCACCAGCACGAAGGTGAGGGCCATGCCAATGACGATCAGCCGAGGCAGGCGCCGTGGCGTGGTGAGGTTGCCTCGTACAAGTTCGGGCACCAGGAACTGGGCGCCAAAGACGAACACCGCCAAGTTGAACACTGGCACCACGTACTGCCACTGGCTCTGCCAGAGGTGGGAGATGCGGGTGTCCTGGTGGGTCAGGGTGGCGGCGATCAGCACGCAGACGATCAGGACCATTCCCGCGCTGATGAGTTTCTCGCCCACCCCGAGCGCCTTGAGACCGAGGTAGAGAACCAGCGCCGAAGGCACAAAAAAGATCAGGCTGCCGAGCTCGCGGGAAAGTCCGTACTCTCCGAAGAAGTCGGTCATGATGTTGCCGCTGCCGGTCATGTAGGCTACCAGCGCGCCGTAACTGTTGGCCGCCACGGCAATGAAGATCAGCCAGCCGCCGAAGGCGCCCAGGTAGCGCCGCGAAAGCCCGCTTAGCTGCTTGTTGCCGCGGGTCCGCAGGCAGGCCTCGGCGACATAGAGCATGGTGATGATGCAGAAGAAGCAGGTGATGGCCAAACACGCCAGAAGCGGCAGGTAACCGACCTTGCGCGCGGCGAAGGCCATGCTCAGGACGCCGGCGCCGATGTTGGTGCCGATGATGATTGCGATGGACTCCAGTGAGCCCAGGGCATGAGTCTTGAGCCCGGATTCCGTTTCGAAGTTCTCTTTGATACCCACTTCTTGTTTCCTCTGTTGTCGGGGTTCGTGAGCGGCCGAAGGGGACTCAGCCGAGGATCAGGTAGGTCTTGCGCACGGGGCTGCGGACCTCCCAGGTGCCCTGGGTGTTGGCCGCGAAATAGAGGGCGTCGCCCTCGCGGAAGTCGATGGGCTCGCCACCGTCCGGGGTGAAGCTGCCCTCGCCGCTAACGATGTAGCTGTATTCAGCCTCGACCACCTGACGGCGGAAGCGGCCGGGAGAGCATTCCCAGAAGCCGGTCACGGCGCGCTGGCCGGGCAGTTCCTGGTGCAGGGCAGTGCGGGTCAGAACCAGTGGCTCGCCGACTGGCGCCCCCACGGGGCTGGCCGGGGTGAATGGGGTGGCGTCGTCGAGGCGGATGCGTAGGGGGGTCATGCAAGGCTCCTTCAGGATTTGTCTTCCAGTCCGGCGGGGGCGAAGCGCGCCAGGAACCGATCCAGAGCTGCGGGCACGGCGCCGGCCAGTTCCGCGCGCTCCTTGCGGATCACCGCATTGCGCACTAGGGAGCCGCCGACAAAGCGCAGCGGCTCTGGGGGGAAGCTGCGGCAGCGGCGCTCCACCAGCGGGCAGCGGCTCCACTGGTCGTCGCGCCCGAGGGCAAGGCTGGCGAGAATACGCCCGCCCAGGCGACTGGGGCCGACGCCATTTCCGCTCCAGCCAATGCCGTAGTGGATGTTGTCCTGGCCGGCCAGGCGACCGAACACGGGGAGGCTGTCGTAGGTGCGGTCGATGGGACCGGACCAGCCATGGCTGATGCCGACGTCGCCGAGCATGGGATAGGAGCGGCGCAGGTCCGCCTCGGTCAACCGCAGGCTGTCCGCATCCTCGCTGAACACAGGGCCAATGCGCGAACCATATGCGATGGCGCCGGTACCCTTGCCGAAGGCGATGCGACCATCGCGGGTAGTGCGGTAGTAGTCCACCATCAGTTGGGAGTCGGTGATGGCCTCGCCGCCACTCCAGCCGATATCCGCCAGCCGCAGGGGAATCGCCTCCGTGACCACGATGGAGCTGTTGACCGGCACGATCAGCTTGGCCAGTTCAGGCAGGGCAGCGGCCCAGGCGTTGGTCGCCAGCACCACTTGGGTGGCCTCTATCTCGGCACCGGCCGTGCGCACCAGCGCGGGGCGTCCGGGCTGGATGTCGCTCACACCGGTACGCTCGTAAATCTCGATACCGCCATCCAGCGCCACTCGGCGCATGCCACGTGCCAACAGGGCCGGCTGCACAGTGGCGTTGCTGCGTTCGAAGACGCCCGCCAGATGTACGGCCGAACCGGTGCGGCGGGCGACTTCGGCAGCGCTGAGGCGCTCGAAGGGCTGCACGCCCAAGCGTTCGCAGGCAGCGAGGGTATCGTTCCAGGTATCGACGTGCAGGGGCGTGGTCGCCGTCCACAGCCAGCCATTCTGCTGGAAGTGAGCATCGATACCGTTCTCCGCGCAGAATTCGCCAAGCTCGCCAATGGCCCGCTCGGCGCTTTCACCGAGGAAGCGCGCCTGGCCCTCGTCGCAGAAGCTTCGCAGGGTGCCGATCTTCGGCCACCAGGACATGACGAATCCGCCATTGCGCCCGGACGCGCCACCGCCGCAGACATCCTGTTCGAGAACCATGACCCGGGCGCCGGGCTCTAGTTGCTTGAGGGTCAAGGCCGTCCAAAGGCCGACGAAACCGCCCCCCACCACCAGCACATCGACCCGCTGGCGCCCGCATAGAGGCGCGGCGTAGATGCCGGAAGGCTCGGCGGCCTCCAGCCAGTGGCTGGGTTTCAGGGGAGGTGTCAGCGCAAGTTTCATGTTGATGGCCCGGTGCAGTCGAAACAGTTGGAACAGTTTCGGGAGCAGGGGCCGGTGCAACAATCGAACGGGGTTAGGAATCGACAGGTCCCGCTCATACGATGGTATGAGCGGGACGGTAGCGGGAATGGGGCCGGCGCCCGGGTGGGCGCCAGCCGAAGGCAGGGATCAGAACAGGTTTCTGAGCGCCAGGAAGGCACCGGCACTGAGCAGTGCGGCAGCGGGAATGGTGATGACCCAGGCGAGCGCGATGGGCTTCATCAGGCCCCAGTTGGTCTGGCGGTTGACCAGGCCGATGCCGAGCACCGCGCCAATCAGGATGTGGGTACTGGAGACCGGCAGCCCCATGACCGAGGCGAGCATCACGACGGCGGCAGCCGCCAGTTCGGCGGAGAAGCCGGACGCCGGATGCAGTTCGGTCAGGTTGTGGCCGACGGTCTGGATCACTTCCTTGCCGATGAACCAGAGGCCGACGATGAGCGCGACGCCAAAAGCGATCATCGCTGGTGTGGGAATGGCCGCCTGGGAACCGGTCGCTCCCGTGCGCAGCACATCAAGGATGGCGGCGAAGGGGCCGATGGCGTTGGCGATGTCGTTGGCGCCGTGACTGAAAGCGAAGCCGCAAGCGGTGAAGACCTGCATCCAGCTGAAGATGATGAACGTGGCGCGGCCCAGGGGCTCGTCCCGCAGGGAACGAGCGAAGACGTAGGTGGACATCCACACGCCGACGCCGATCATGCCCAGCAGCAGGTAACTGTTGAGGGTGGTGAGGCCCAGGTCGAGGTTCTTCAGGCCTTTGAACAGCAGCATGGAACCGACGACCAGAGCGCCGATGGCAGCCACCAGTGGCACCCAGTTTTCCAGGGCGCGGTGAGAGGCGATGTCTTCGCGCTGGCGCTCGAGGTGGTAGAGCCCCTTGTAGTAGTCGGACTCCAGGTCCTGGGGATCGAAATCACGATCACCCATCAGTTGCTGGTCGCGGGCCATGGCCTGGGTGTAGGCGACCTTCTGCAACTCCGAGAGGCGGTCGAAGCCTTCCTGGTGCTGGACCTTGTGGGCGCGTTTCTGCTCTCGCAGCGCTTCCAGGCGGTCTTCGGCACGCTCGTTGTAGCTCAGGATGTGCTTCTTGATCTGTTGGTAAAGCAGATAGGCCACGACGCCGCCGAGCAGGGGCGAGAGCACCCAGGAGATGGCGATTTCGCCAATCTTGCTCCACTGCACCAGTTCGAAGGCTGCATCGCCACCCTGCATCAGGACGCCGAGAGCGATGGAGCTGCCGACGATGGCGCCGATGATGGAGTGGGTGGTGGAGACCGGATAACCGCGCTTGGTGGCGAACAGCAGCCAGAGCGCCGCGGCGATCAGCGCGGACATCATGATGTAGACGAAGTCCATCGGCGCCACGTCCATGGCCCCAAGGTCGACGATGCCACCGCGAATGGTCTGGGTAACATGGCCGCCGGCGATGATGGCGCCTGAAACTTCGAAGACCGCGGCGATGATCAGCGCCTGTTTGATGGTCAGGGTCCCGGCGCCCACCGAGGTGCCGAAGGCGTTGGCAACGTCGTTGCCGCCGATATTGAAGGCCATGAACACGCCGAACAGCGTGGCCAGGACGAACAGCAGCAAGTGATTGCCCTGGACATAGTCAGCGCCCCAGAACAGGAAATAGCCGATGACGGCAATGAACAGGGCGCCGAAGAAGAGACTGATCGGCGAGCTGCCAGGCTTGCCAAGCGGCGTCACACGGCCGGTGGTCGTGGGGTTGGTCATGGATGGCTCCGAAACGGGTTGTCGTCGCGCTGGCCCCGGCGGGTCACTCAACGGCGCGAACGTTCGTGGTTCGTCGCCGCGGCAAATTAAGACAGTTTCATGACCATTTGATGACAGCGCGCTCACCAAGCCAAAGACGCTGCCGCATCCAGCTCCGGTACAGCGCTAGGACGGTAGGCGTTTGCGCGTTCGCCGGCTCAGCCGGCCAGCTCACCACAGAGGTCGAGCGTCAGCCAGTGTTCCACTTCAGCCTGGCCCAGGCCCGTGCCCAGCAGGCTGAACAACTTGCCGAGGGCGGCTTCTCGCGTCATCCCCTTGCAGGAGACCAGGCCCGCGCTGGCCAGCAGGCTGCCGGCGGCATAGATGTCGAACTCCACGGCACCTTGCGGACATTGGCTGATGGCGGCCAGGACGATTCCTCGGCGATGGGCGTCCTTCAGGGCGGCAAGCAGGTCGACGTTGTCCGATGGGCCCGTGCCGCTGCCATAACACTCCAGCAAAAGGCCGTGGATACCGCTGTCCAGCACCGCGCGCAACTGGGCGACGCCGAGACCAGGGAAGAGGGGCTGGACCGCCAGGGCGACAGGCCTACGGGGATTACGGTAGTCGAGGGCTGCCGGGATCTCCTGAGCGCGCGCACCCTGACGTGGGCGGAGGGATTCGGAGAAGGCATCCGGCGCGTCACTCTTCTCCTTGCTTACTCTGCTGCCCGGCAGCAGCCGGCCATTGAAGTAGAGATGGACACCCGGCTCAACACCGGCCTGGAGACACGCCAGGGCGCCGAACAGGTTGGGCCAGGCATCACCATCGGCAACGCCAGCGGGTTGCATGGAGCCGGTCAGCACAACGGGAATGGCAAGACCCAGCAGCAGGAAGGACAGGGCCGCGGCGCTGTAGGCCAAGGTGTCAGTGCCATGCAGGAGCAGAACCGCATCGCAGCCATCCTGCTCCACACCGGCCACGATGGCGTCGCGCATCTGCAACCAGTTGACCGGAGTCATATTCGCGCTGTCCAGGAGCGGGGAAAGCTCGCGGAATATCCAGTCGGGTGCCGGACGTTGCGGGTGTGCGGCCTGCTCGTGGCGCAATCGGGTTTCGAAACCTGAGGCGGGAGCAAGGCCGGTCTCGGTCATCTGCATGCCAATGGTGCCGCCGGTGTAGAGCACCAGCAGCTTGCGGGAGGGGGACATGATTTCTCCGTTATTGTTTTACTGCAGTCCCTGCCATCCTAGTCCCCCCTTCCGTACCGGCCTACCGGTGTCGGGGGCATTTCGCGAACCCGGATTTTCCCGCGCGCAAAGACAAACCCCCGAACCGCAGTCGCGGATCGGGGGTTTGGGATAGGAGCTTGACGATGACCTACTCTCACATGGAGAAGCTCCACACTACCATCGGCGATGCGTCGTTTCACTGCTGAGTTCGGGATGGGATCAGGTGGTTCCAACGCTCTATAGTCGTCAAGCAATTCGGTTGGGGCATCGTCGGTGACGCTACCCCGAATCAGGTATGTGACAGTGGTTGGCTTTGCGGTTCTTGCGAACTTTCGGTCTATATCGACTTCACCAGTCGCACCCACAATCACCAGATTGTTTGGGTGTTATATGGTCAAGCCTCACGGGCAATTAGTATTGGTTAGCTCAACGCCTCACAGCGCTTACACACCCAACCTATCAACGTCGTAGTCTTCGACGGCCCTTTAGGGGATTCAAGATCCCAGTGAGATCTCATCTTGAGGCGAGTTTCCCGCTTAGATGCTTTCAGCGGTTATCTCTTCCGAACATAGCTACCCGGCAGTGCCACTGGCGTGACAACCGGAACACCAGAGGTTCGTCCACTCCGGTCCTCTCGTACTAGGAGCAGCCCCTCTCAAATCTCAAACGTCCACGGCAGATAGGGACCGAACTGTCTCACGACGTTCTAAACCCAGCTCGCGTACCACTTTAAATGGCGAACAGCCATACCCTTGGGACCGGCTTCAGCCCCAGGATGTGATGAGCCGACATCGAGGTGCCAAACACCGCCGTCGATATGAACTCTTGGGCGGTATCAGCCTGTTATCCCCGGAGTACCTTTTATCCGTTGAGCGATGGCCCTTCCATACAGAACCACCGGATCACTAAGACCTACTTTCGTACCTGCTCGACGTGTCTGTCTCGCAGTCAAGCGCGCTTTTGCCTTTATACTCTGCGACCGATTTCCGACCGGTCTGAGCGCACCTTCGTACTCCTCCGTTACTCTTTAGGAGGAGACCGCCCCAGTCAAACTGCCCACCATACACTGTCCTCGATCCGGATGACGGACCAGAGTTAGAACCTCAAGCATGCCAGGGTGGTATTTCAAGGATGGCTCCACGAGAACTGGCGTCCTCGCTTCAAAGCCTCCCACCTATCCTACACAAGCAGGCTCAAAGTCCAGTGCAAAGCTACAGTAAAGGTTCACGGGGTCTTTCCGTCTAGCCGCGGATACACTGCATCTTCACAGCGATTTCAATTTCACTGAGTCTCGGGTGGAGACAGCGCCGCCATCGTTACGCCATTCGTGCAGGTCGGAACTTACCCGACAAGGAATTTCGCTACCTTAGGACCGTTATAGTTACGGCCGCCGTTTACCGGGGCTTCGATCAAGAGCTTCGCTTGCGCTAACCCCATCAATTAACCTTCCGGCACCGGGCAGGCGTCACACCCTATACGTCCACTTTCGTGTTTGCAGAGTGCTGTGTTTTTAATAAACAGTCGCAGCGGCCTGGTATCTTCGACCGGCATGGGCTTACGGAGCAAGTCCTTCACCCTCACCGGCGCACCTTCTCCCGAAGTTACGGTGCCATTTTGCCTAGTTCCTTCACCCGAGTTCTCTCAAGCGCCTTGGTATTCTCTACCCGACCACCTGTGTCGGTTTGGGGTACGGTTCCTAGTTACCTGAAGCTTAGAAGCTTTTCCTGGAAGCATGGCATCAACCACTTCGTGTTCTAAAAGAACACTCGTCATCAGTTCTCGGCCTTGAACACCCGGATTTGCCTAAGTGTTCGGCCTACCACCTTAAACTTGGACAACCAACGCCAAGCTGGCCTAGCCTTCTCCGTCCCTCCATCGCAGTAACTAGAAGTACGGGAATATTAACCCGTTTCCCATCGACTACGCATTTCTGCCTCGCCTTAGGGGCCGACTCACCCTGCGTCGATTAACGTTGCGCAGGAACCCTTGGTCTTTCGGCGTGGGTGTTTTTCACACCCATTGTCGTTACTCATGTCAGCATTCGCACTTCTGATACCTCCAG